>JBEKQO010000284.1:0-9543 GCA_049519635.1 Terriglobia bacterium
GTTCCCGCAACCCAGCCTCCGTCCTAACCTGCTGAATCTTGACGGCAGGACGCCGGGACGAAGCATGGGCGCCCGAATCCTGTGTACCGATTGCCACAATAGCGACGACAATCGAGAGTTCGGCGGCAACGGGCCGAACGGACCGCATGGATCAATTTTTCCGCACATCCTGGAGCGCCGATATGAGTTCAGTCAGGCGCCGCTTCCGGGAAGACTCGTTACGAATCTGTTCCCGAACCCGAACGTCAGCGCCGTGGGCGGCGCCAGCGGCGGCCCGTATGCTATGTGTGCCAAGTGCCACGATCTCGCGCAGATCCTGAATAACAGCAGCTTTAGCGAACACGCCCGCCACATTAAGCAGGATGGATTCTCGTGCTCGGTATGCCATACGGGCCACGGCATGGGCGCGCAATCGGGCAGCATTTCTGGCGAACGCCTGGTGAATTTTGATGCCAACGTGGTCGCCCCCAACGGCGGGGCTCCGATCTCCTACAACCGTGCGACGAACTCCTGTAGCCTGGTCTGCCATAATTACGCCCACCAGCTCCGGACGGCTGGCGGCGCCGGGAAACGGTAGTGAGAAGCTAGGAGTTAGAAGTGAGAAGCCAGGAGTTGAAGGTTAGGAGCCAGTCGCCGGATTAGAGGAATGGTCCTCCTCCCTTCTAAATTCTAACCCCTGCTGTTAACACATGTTCTCAACCCGCACCAATTGGCCGCTAACCCCCAATCGCCTTTCGGAACTCCTGCGCGAGCGCCGGGCGGTCGGCTTGCCGATCCTGGACCTGACGGAATCAAATCCTACGCGTTGCGGCTTTGCGCTCGAAGGGGAAGAGATTCTTGCCCCGCTGTGCAATCCCCGTTCGCTTGTGTACGAGCCGGACCCGCGCGGGCTGCGCGTGGCACGGGAAGCGGTGGCGCAGTACTACTCCGAGCGCGGAGTTCACCTTGACCCTGACCAAATCTTCCTTACCTCAAGCACCAGCGAAGCTTACTCGTTTGTGTTCCGGCTTCTTGCCGACCCGGGCGATAAAATCCTGGCGCCTCAGCCTAGCTATCCCCTATTTGATTTTCTCGGCGCCTTGAATGACGTGGAGGTGCTCCCTTACCCCCTGGTCTACGACGACGGTTGGCAGGTGGATTTGGAAGCGCTCGCCTCGCAATGGGAAGCGCGCGCGCGCGCCGTGCTGGTTGTTCACCCCAACAATCCCACGGGGTCCTACATCAAAAGGCGCGAACTGGCTCAGATGATCGAAATTTGTCACCACAATCATGCCGCCATCATCGCTGATGAAGTCTTTGCCGATTATGGCTTCGGGGCGGACGCGGAACGATGGGTGACCCACGCGCAAAACTCGGAGGTCCTCACCTTCACGCTGAGCGGACTCTCGAAGATCTCAGCCTTGCCGCAGATGAAGCTGGGCTGGATTGTTTTGACCGGCCCGCCCGAATTGCGGAGTCAGGCGCAAGCGCGTCTCGAGGTGATCGCCGACACGTACCTTTCCGTAAGCGCGCCTGTGGCTCTGGCCACGCCCCCATGGCTTGCGCATCGGCGCGCCATTCAATCGCAAATACTGGAGCGGGTAAAAACCAACCTGCGTAGGTTCGATGAACTGCTCACCCCGGCCTTGCCTGTTACCAGGTTAAGAGTCGAAGGCGGTTGGTACGCGATTCTGAGGGTGCCTTCGACGCGCAGCGATGAGGATTGGGCGGCGGAATTGTTAACTCAAGAGGGCGTCTCCGTGCATCCGGGACACTTCTACGATTTTCCGTCCGAGGGCTTTCTCGTCCTGAGCCTCCTGCCCACGCCTGAAGTTTTCCAGGATGCGTTGGGCAAAGTCATTTCCCGAATCTGCACGCAAAGCTGAGCCACACGAAGACTCATAACTTGGGATTAATTTGGAATGACTACCCTCGCCCGGTGGTAGTCTGAATTTCTCACTACGGGTCCGGAAGGGCGGGGCTGAACAGGCTGCGGAAAAACCCTATAATGCTGTCATCCTGAGCGCAGCGAAGGATCTCGCTCTGAGCATTTTCAAGGCAATGCGAGATTCTTCGTCGCCTGCTGCTCCTCAGAATGACAGCGCTTTCGAGTTTTTCCGCAGCCTGTGGAGCCCCGCCCTTCCGGCAGCCCGTCCCAGAGTGGTGAGAAGTGCGGGTTAGTGGTACAGATTGCTGTCGCGGCTGTCAAAGGGGAGCCTCGAAGAGGTCCAACGCCATTAGCCGTGGGTGGAAAGCACGGAAACGATCTCCCCCCAACGATTCACCACCCCCAAGGTGTTGAACTGGGTTTGGCGCCGAGTTGATATAGATGGGGTCTGGCCCCTTCGGGGTCGATGGCATTATTATCGGAGGTTCCCTGTCCGTGGGTTTCACCCACGGCTAATAATGTTGTTCCCCTTTGGGGAGGGAAGAGGGCGCCCGACGGACGGGGGTAGGTAAGGGGTCATTTTCAAACCCATCGGACATTGACGAAATCTTGCTCCTGCTTTGTGGAGTCAGAATGCCCTCTGTAGGAGTAAAATGCTTATTGGTCCCGCAGACACCCCTCGCCCGGACGAACCCGGCGAGGACTAAAGGGCGGGCCGTCTCTTAACTTGGAAATTTATGGCCAGAGGTTGGGAAAGCAAATCGGTTGAGTTGCAGATGGAAACCTCGCAGTTGGAGCGGAAGGAGACTGCCAAGAATCGCGTGACCCCGGAAATGGCCGAAGCGCAGCGTAAGAAGGAAACGCTGCTCCTGGCTCGCACCCACCTACATCAACAAATACAAGCGAGTCAGCACCCGCGCCATCGAGATATGCTCCAAAACGCGCTTGTGGAATTGGAAAGGCAACTCGCGGATTTGGGCGCACTCGATCACGCCGCCGGCAGCACCTGAGAGGAATAGCGCCCTGCCACCGTGAACGGAAGGAGGCTGCGGCGACGTGTGGGAATCGGACCGCCCGCGGCCTCTCACTCATTCTCCACAAATTCGAGGGCGGCGGAATTGATGCAATAGCGGAGGTGCGTGGGCGGGGGGCCATCCTCAAATACGTGCCCAAGGTGCGCGTCGCACCGGGCGCACTGCACTTCCGTGCGTTTCATACCGTAACTCGTGTCCGTAATCAACTGAATGTTCTGGTTCTCTACCGGGTCCCAGAAGCTTGGCCAGCCCGTGCCGGATTCGAATTTCTTTTGGGAATGGAAGAGATCGGTTCCGCAACAAACGCAGCGGAAAACTCCCTCCTCGTGAAAATCCCAGAATTGGCCGGTGAATGCGCACTCGGTGCCCCCGTGCCGCGTCACTTTGTACTGCTCCGGGGTAAGGATTGCCTTCCATTCCGCGTCCGATTTCGTCACTTTTTCTGTGCTCACCCTGCCCTCCTTGTGGGGCGGAGCGGTGGAACTTCCCGCTTCCTCCCCATCCTGTCCTTCCTTGGGTCAATGACCTTCCGCCCTGGTTAAGAGATGGATTTGATGCCCGGTTGGTTGCAGATTTCGGGACTTGCTCCCAGGTCGGCTACCCATAAGCGTTAACTCAACCGTCAGCGGCGCCCGAAAGGCCGCCTGGGCGGCCCACCTTATGTCGAACCGGTCAAGTCGGGGCTCAGACCCTACCCTGCGCGTTTGCCTATCCTGGATTTCTCTCCCCGCGCTTGGAAGGGCAGGGCTTCAGCCCCGCCGTTACAAGGCAGGTTTGAAAATTCCCCTGTTCCGCACCCAAACTTGGTGAGAAATCCGGGCTAAGCACCTATTGGCCGCCTCTCAGGCTAACCGATATTCTTAGGCTGTTCGCACCCTTCGAGGCGCGTCAGCGCAGCCTTGTACCATCGCGTGGGAAGACCAGACTCCGCGCTGGATCCCACGAGACATAAACTTTGGTTTCGCCGGTCGGCGGCGAGTCGCGTCCGACGTTCGAGTCCCGCACCACCACGCGCTGGCCACTGGAAACACGCACCGCCCAACGGCGTCTTCCTCCCTCGTAGATGGATTCCACAAGTTCGCCTTCCAGCAAATTCAGCGGGCCGCAATTCCCGGCGGGAGGATAGTACGTCAGTCGCACGCACTCCGGCCGCACCGCCAGCGTAGCGAGCGAATTCTGGGGAAGGTCCGCGGAGTTTGATGCCCACAGGGCCTGACCGCCCTCCATCTCATAGCGCGTGCACTCGGGGGTTTGCGCGGCACAATATACCTCAAAGAAATTCTCCACTCCCATGAAGTCGGCCACGAACCGGGTTCGCGGGTGTTCGTAGATTTCTTCGCTCGTGCCCACTTGCTCTAGATGCCCATGGTTGATCACCGCCACGCGGTCAGACATCACCAGGGCTTCTTCCTGGTCGTGGGTCACAAAAATAAAGGTAATGCCCAGGCGCGCCCGCAGGCGCCTTAATTCCACCTGCATTTGCTGCCGAAGTTTCTGGTCGAGCGCGCCCAACGGCTCATCGAGCAGCAGCACGGCTGGCTCCAGCACCAGCGCTCGTGCCAGGGCTACGCGCTGTTTTTCGCCGCCGCTGAGTTGATGGGGATAGCGATCCTCTTTGCCGGGCAACTCCACCATTCCCAGGATGGCGCGGACACGTTTGCGAATCACCTCCGGCGCCAGATTCTTCTGCTCCAGGCCAAAGGCGACGTTGCGGAAAACGGTGAGGTGGGGGAAGAGCGCGTAATGTTGAAAGACGGTGTTGACGTTGCGGCGGTAAGGAGGCAGGGCGGAAGCATCGCGCCCATCAATCAGGATCCGCCCCTCCTGGGGCAATTCAAATCCCGCCACCAGGCGCAGCAGCGTGGTCTTGCCGCTTCCGCTCGGACCGAGAAGCGTCAGGAATTCTCCCCGCCGCACGGTGAGCGAAAAGTTTTCCAGGGCAGCGTGTTCCCCGTAGCGCTTAACGACGTTACGAAGCTCTACGATGCATTCCGGCGACGCGTCCAATTTTTTGGCTTATCCCGACCTCCCTGCCTGAATTTGAAGTTGATGCTATTCCCATCTCCCCAGTTTAGCAAGGGGCGATTGGAGGAACGGAAAGGCCGGCGCCACAAAACGGGATTAGCACCACGCGAGCCTGCTCCCCACGGCCCCCGCCCGGCGAAAGTGAATTAAAGTTGAAAGCCCTTGACGGTTTCGGCAGTTACTTTTTCTTGCCGCTGTCAAGCGAACGAATGTAAGTGACCAGCGAGTGAACCTGGTCGTCACTCAGCTTGTCCGCGAAGGCCGGCATCGCCGTGCCTTTTCTCCCGTTCTTGATGGTCTCCACGATTTCCTTATCCGTCAGGGAAGCCTGCACCTTGGGATCCGTGAAGTCAGGAGTCTTCAGGGCGGAATACCCCTTGCCGTCAGCGCCATGGCACATCGAGCACTTTTGCTTGAAGAGGTCGCCGCCCTCGTCGGGCGCCGGACCCGCCTGAAGCGCAAAACTGAAAATGAGCAAGAAGGCTCCCACTCCTAAAACCTTGAAGAACGTTGATACCTGGAATCGCATTTGGCTCCTTCCAATTGGAAATTAGGTTGCAATCAACAGCCCGGAAACATTTCCCCTGCCGGCGAGCCTTGATCCCGCGCGCCAGCGCGCAGCGAAGAATTCTAACTCAGAGAATTTGATGTTATCGAGGGGCCCAAGGAAAATCAAGGATCAACCCAAAACGCCGTGGTGAGTGCCCATTTGCTCGTGGCTAGCTCCTCACATTTAGGGACTGCCTTACTTGATCGGGACATAACCTGGTATTTGCGCCGACCCTTCGCCGAAGAAAAACTGCTCCATCTGCTTGCCGATAAATTCCTGTGCTTCCTTCGTCGAAGTCACCAGGCGATATTCGTTGATCAACATCCTTAAGTGATTGAGCCACTCCTCCCATGCTTCTTGGGAGACGTTATCGTAGATGCGCTGGCCGAGTTCTCCAAACCAGGGGGGCTCCTCAAGACCGGGAAGCTCCTTATGAAGCCTTACGCATTTCACCATTCGCTGTGCCATCGAGACGTTTCTCCCTGGAGATCGCTCTCCGATTCAGTTTAGGCAGATTGCCGCCGCATTCCCCGGCAGCAGCCCGCGCCCGTTTTCAAACTTATTATACAGGAAATCCGGCACATCGCCGTAACCGGCCACCCCGGCACAGAGTATCGGGCCCGATCCCGCCTTTGCCACCCACCATGATTATTTCTTGCGGCGAATGTCCAATTCCACTTCCTCGCCGTCAAGCAGCGGAAGCCGCCTCTGCGGATGGAGCACGCCATTCTGAAATGTCGCAGAGATAATCAGAGGTTTCGGCGGGGCCGGCGCGGGAGGCTGCGGGGCCGGGGCGCGGGGGGCGGGTTCATGAGGCGCTATGCCATGCTCTGCATCGTCCATAGCCTTGTTGGCCAACCGGTCGGCTTCGCGGTTGCGCTCGCGATACACGTGCCGAATCGAAAAGGACTCCAGGCGGGCGATCATGGCCTGCGCCTTGTCGTGCAGCGGCTTCAGGTCAGGGCTGCGGACTTTGTACCGTCCGGAAATCTGCCGGGCCATTAATTCCGAATCCGTCAGTACGCGCAGACGCGGCTGACCATGGCTCAGGGCGTACTCCAGGGCTGCCAGCAGCCCCTGGTACTCGGCAACGTTGTTGGTGGTTTCGCCAATGAATTTCGCAAATGCCGTGACAGGCTCGCCTTGGGCCGTTTCGATGGCCACTCCGTAGGCCGCAGGGCCGGGATTGCCGCGCGACCCGCCGTCGATGTGGGCAACAATTTCAGGTGAGCTCGTCATGGGAAATTAAAGGCAGTGGCTAGCGCTTAGTGGTCAGTGGCTGGTGGCAAGCAACTAACCACTAGCCACTGGCCACTGCACTTCTCACGACATCGTCACTTGCGTGCCTTGGCCGCCGCCTGCGCCCTGCTCCTCGGTGGGAGGCTCGATATAATAGACGATGCGGCTGCAGTTTTCGCAGGTCAGCACCGCGGCATTGCTCCGGACTTCGTTGTAAATCTGGGGCCGCAATTGAAGATTGCACGCCGTGCAAAGGCCGTTGCGAACCTCCGCCACCGCCGCGCCGGTTCGATAGGTACGGATGCGATCGTAGAGCGCCAGGACGGAACCGCTGAGAGTGGCGGCTACTTCCTTGCGACGGGCTTGCAGTTGTTCGCGCTCATCCAGGTGCTTCTGCCGCTCGTCTTGTAGGCGCTTGATTTCCGCCGCCACGCGCGCCTTTTCGCCCTCCAGCCGCGCCGCCGCCTCCTGCATGTGCTTCTGGATGTCCTCCGCTTCGATCATCTTTTCCAGGACCTGGTCCTCGATCTTGCGGATGTTGCCCTCTTCCCCTTCAATCTCCTTCAGCATCGCCCGGTATTGCTCGTTGGTCTTCACCTGGTAGAGCTGATCTTTGTGCTTGGTGATTTTCTCCTGGATGACCTTGATTTCGCCTTCCAGGTCCTTGCGCTCTTTCAGATTGGCGGCCAAGCGTTTCTTACGTTCTTCGTGGGCGTGGATGAAATCATCCAGATGCGATTGCAGGGTTTGAATCTGTGCGGGCAGGGAATCAATCAGCACCGTCAGCCCCGCAACCTGCTGGTCAAGCTGCTGGACCTCGACGACGGCCTTAAGGTCAGGATGCACTTACTCTCCTTGGATGCGCGGTCTCCCCCCGATAAAAAGGCGCCAGCTCCATCCTTCACGCGCCACATCTTCCACCACTCGACATTTTTACACATTCCCTGGCAGCGCGGCAAGAAAATGCGGGGCGCGGGTGGCGGATCAGTTTGATGTAGAAACGGCTTCACGCCGCCATTTAGCGAGGTAAACTCACCGCGACACCATCAAATTGACCCACTACCTCTTCTGGTTCCCGCCTCACGCAATTCCTTTGCTGCGTCCTCAGGCGCGGGCAGCGAATTAAAGTAGACTTCTTTAAAGCTATAGGAGCGGGACTTCCCGGTAATGATCGGCAGGATTTCAATGTGCCAGTGGTAGTCCTCGGCGAGGGTTCGCCACGTACCTGCCCGGTTAGGTTTAGCGTTGACGTTGGGCGAAGTATGAAGTACCAGGTGAGATGCCTTGGCCACACTGGAAAGGCGGCGTAAGGTGGATTTCAACAAACGCCCAAGCTGCAACTGTTTTTCCGGCGAGGTCACATCCTCCTCGAATGAGGCATGGTGATAGATCGGCAACACCCAGGTTTCATACGGGACACGGGAGGCAAACGGACAGAAAGCCAAGAAAAGTTCATTCCCCTCCACGGTTCTCACATGCAGGTCTAACTCTTGTTTAACGATGTCGCAAAAAAGACAGCGGTCTTTGTTCTCGTAATGGGTGAGTGCAGCGCGCAATTCGTAGGCGGTGCGCCGCGGAATAAAAGGCGTTGCCGTAATCTCCGAGTGCGGATGATCAAGCTCCTGCCCGGCCTCGGCCCCGACATTCCGGAAAAGGGTTACATAGCGGAATCTGAGGTCCTTCTTTAAATCCGTGATTCTCGCCACATAGGCGCGTAGGGCCTGGGTAGCCTGATCATCACTGAGATCGGGAAATTGCAACGCGTGATCGGGATGTTCGATCACCACCTCGTGCGCGCCCAGGTTGCGCATCATGTCGTAAAGTCCTTCCGCGTGTCGCGCCGGGTCTCCTTCAATTTCGTAAATGGGATTCCGGTGCGGAATGACGCGAACCTGCCAGTTTGCTTGAGCAAACGGGTACACATAAAGATTCGGCGGGCAAAGCGCCTCATTGCCGGGGCAAAGAGGACAGATTCCGCTTTTGGCCCAATTATACTCGACCGTCTGTTGTATGACCCAACTCTGCGTAATTGGGTCTCTTCTTAGTTGCATAAAACCCTCATCACCCAACCCTTGCGGGGTAGAATTATACGCCATACACCCTCGCGACGAATAGTACCAAGACGAGTACCAAGACACCTGGAAGCGCGGCAGTGAGGATGGGTCCGCCGGCGGGAATCACCTGCGCTCACCGCGGTGCAAGAAGGAAAGATGCTCACCTCCCCCCAGCTCGGATTTCTCATCACGGGTCTGGAAGGGCGGGGCTGAACAGGCTGCGGAAAAGAGCGCCCGTGCTGTCATCCCGAGCCCGTTCGCTGTGATTCTGAGCACTGACAGCCTTGCGGCTGCCCAGGATGGGAAGAAACTCGGGCCGAGGAAGGGTAGCGCGGACCTGTTTTTTAGGTCCGCGGCTTTTCCTTGTCCATCGGGGACGAGCCGCGGACCTAAAAAATAGGTCTGCGCTACACGTGCTGAATCTAAAGGACTACTTGTCGAGTTTCTGCAGAGTCCTTCGCTGTCATCCTGAGCGCAGCGAAGGATCTCGCTCTGGCCATTCAGGATAGACTGCGCGAAGAATCTCGCTCTGCCGCGCTCCGGGGTAAGCTCCGCGAAGGATCTCGCCCTGCCTGCATTCCCGCCTTTGGACTTTGCCTGTTCGTTGTCAATTGGCACTGCTCTTAATTCCGGCTGATCGGGTGATGGAGTGATTGGCGATTGAATCCAAGACGCAAACTCGCATCCCCACTTGCACGCAAGTAATGTCGGGAACAGACTTGATAATTTAGAATTCATAATTTTCTCGCCCTATCTCCTTACTTTTCAATGACT
>JBEKQO010000285.1:0-9492 GCA_049519635.1 Terriglobia bacterium
GCCGCCAGCACGCGGAGGGAACCCGAGTCATTGATCAACAAGGGTGGCATGTGCCCCGCATTGCAGAATTCGAACTGGCGCGTGGCGGCATCGAGAATGCCGTAGAAAAAAGTTACGAACTTGCCCTCGGCAATGTTACTGCAAAGCACGGCGTTCACCCGGCTGCATAGCCACGCGGGGGATGGCGCGTCCTGCGCAAAGGCGTGTACGGCCGCCTGCAAATTCGCCATCAGCAGGGCGGCTGACACTCCCTTTCCCACCACGTCAGCAATGCAGATGCCCAGACGGGACCCGGAAAGTGTGAGCACGTCATAGTAGTCCCCGCCAACCACGCGCGCGGGCTGCCACGCCCCCGCAATCTCAAAACCTCCTACTTGCGGAATATTCTTGGGCAACAGGGCGCGCTGGATTTCCAGGGCGCGCTGCAGATCCTGCTCCTGCGTTTCAAGCTGCGCGGTGTTGGCTTTGATGGCGCGCTGGAGTTCGATATTGCGCTTTTCGAGCCGATGCTTGGTTTCTGCGTAATGATGATTCACAATGCCGAAGATGAATGTAACCAAACATGGAAAATTCCAACCGGTGAACAGCAAGTGCGAGAGCGACTGAGGAGTGGGGGGCGCAAGCCACCAGACAATCACCGTGGAAATGACATAGACGGGTAGAACAAGGATCGCGAGCAGGCCAAGGAAGATTGCCCAGTTGTACGGAAAGGGGCGATCAAAGTACAGGCGATAGGTTGCCTGCATTGCAGGCGAGAGAAGGTTGCCGATGCAAAGCGAATAGACAATGACGGTCCACGGGTTGATCGACTGGTGAATTGCCCAGAATATCCCTCCGGTCACAACGGCGAGGAACACGTAAAGCTGCTGGCGGCGAAAGAAACTGACGACCGATGGGGGAAAGGTTTTCATGATAAACCGCAGGCCGCCCGTCGAGAATCTCTCGAAGGGCGGCCCCCTTGCGCCTCCTGATCCTAGCGCAGCGACCCTTCTTTGGCGCAGTCAGGGTAGCAGATCGAAGGTCACTCCACAATCGTTGGGCCACCCCTTTTGGGTCAATCTTCTCGTCGGATGTTAGAATGGGTTGCTGACAGGGTTAGACCTGACTTCTCACCACGGGTTTGAAAGGGCGGGGCTTCACAGGCTGCGGAAAAACGCTCCGATACCGTCATCCTGAGCGCAGCGAAGGATCTCGCTCTGTTTATTTTCAAGGCAATGCGAGATTCTTGCTTCGCAAGGCTCAGGACCGCCGCTGCTCCTCGGCAGAAACTCGACGCGTAACTCCTTGGAATTCAGCAGGTGTAGCGCGAACCTGTTTTTAAGTCCGCGGCTCGTCCCCGATGGACAAGGAAAAGCCGCGGACCTAGAAAACAGGTCCGCCCTACCCTTCTTCGACCTGAGTTTCTGCCGATGATGGGCGGCCGCAAGGCTGTCAACGCTCAGAATGACAGCGCCAACGGGGTGGCGCTGACAGTGCTAGCACCAAGCGCCACAGGGTTTTTCCGCTACCGGTAAGGCCCCACCCTTCTGCTAGTGTCCGCTCTTGGTGAGACGACAGGGTCAGCCCCGCGCTTACTGAGGACACGGATAAATTGTCCCTTTTCTGGATAGTGCAAGAATTTGACAAATCTATAGCGCAAATACATGTAATCGCAAATATAATCATCACGCAGCCGCCGCGGCCCAGGTAAAGCTGGGGGCAACCAGGCAGTGGCCACCAAGCAATCGTAAAAGGGAGGAGAGCTCATGGATAAAGATAGCCTGAGCATTCTGGACAAGCGCACCAATACAACTTATGACGTTCCGTTTCACAAGGGAACCATCCGGGCCATGGATCTGCGGAAAATCAAAACCGGCCCGGACGACTTCGGCTTGATGACCTACGACCCCGCCTTCATGAACACGGCCTCGTGCCACAGTGCCATTACGTACATCGATGGGGACAAAGGCATTTTGCGTTACCGGGGCTACCCCATTGAGCAACTGGCGGAAAAGTGCACCTTTCTCGAGGTCGCCTACCTGCTTATGCAAGGTGAATTGCCTACGGCATCGCAGTTGAAAGAATGGATTAACAACATCACTCATCACACCATGCTGCACGAATCCACCAAGCATTTCCTGGAAGGTTTTCGTTACGACGCGCACCCCATGGGCATGTTCATCAGCACGGTGGCGGCGCTGGCCACGATATATCCTGAGGCCCGCAACGTGCACGACGAAGAGGCGCGCCGCCTCCAAATCTACCGACTGATCGGCAAAGTCCCCACTATTGCCGCCTACACGTATCGCCACGGCCTGGGATATCCCTACGTTTATCCCGACAATGACCTCAACTACTGCGAAAACTTTATGAACATGCTGTGGAGAATGGCTGAGCCCAAGTACCAGGCGAACGCCGTGCTGGCGCGTGCGCTGGACATCCTCTTTATCCTCCATGCCGACCATGAGCAAAACTGTAGCGCCAACGTGATGCGCTCCGTGGGGAGTTCGCAGGCAGACCCGTTCGTGTCAACGGCGGCCGCGGCCGCGGCCCTTTCCGGCCCGCTCCATGGCGGAGCCAATGAAGAAGTGTTAAAGATGCTCGACGAAATCGGTTCGAAGGATCGCGTCCCGGCCTATATTGAATCCATCAAAGCGGGCAAGGGCAAGCTGATGGGTTTCGGCCACCGCGTCTACAAGAACTATGACCCGCGCGCCCAAATCATCAAAAAAGCCGCGGAAGAGGTCTTTGAAGTCACCGGCAAAAATCCCAAACTCGACATCGCCCTGGAACTTGAGCGCATCGCCCTGGAAGACGAGTACTTCATCAAACGCAAGCTCTACCCCAATGTGGATTTTTACTCCGGCATCATCTACCAGGCCATGGGCTTCCGGCCGGAAATGTTCACCGTGCTGTTCGCCATTCCGCGTACCGCCGGATGGCTGGCGCAATGGGAGGAGTTGGTAAAAGATCCCGAACAGAAAATCGCCCGCCCACGCCAGATTTATACCGGCTATGACCAACGCGATGTTGTCCCCATGGAGAAGCGCGAAGCGCAAAAGTCCGCAGGCGGTGGTCAGTAGACAGTAAGCCGTAGGCAGCGGGCAGTAGGAAGTGAGCGGCGCCTCAAAAGAAGCTTATCCTTGCCCACTGGAGACGAGCCGCGGACCTATAAAACAGGTGTCAGGTATCAGGTCTTCTGCACTGGGTGCCAGATGCAAGAGGTTTTCCCTGACACCTGGCACCTGCTTCTCAGTACTTCACATCCGTAAGCCGTCCCATCGTTTCTCCGCGCAGCCAGACGTAAATCGGTGCGTGGGGCGACGGGGGTGGCCAGGGAAGTTCGACTTTCAACGTTTGTTCCTGGGGATTGCTGCCCGGTACCGGTGTGGGAATTCCTTGCACGGGATATCCCGCCTTGGCATCCCAACCTGTCTTCTCGATGATTTGCAGGTCGATGCCGGTCAGGTTCCCGGCGTAAAGAGTGGGGCTGAGTTTCTCGTCGGTCAGCGCAAACTTCTCCATGCGCGGCAAACGGATGAGGCGGCCCAGCACGGTTGGGTCTGAGCTGCCCGCGCTGTCCGTGGTAATCGTAGCCGCCAATTGACAGCCGGACTGGCCGACCACGCCGGGATCCACGGAAAGGAACAGCCCGTCCTCACCGGCGAAGTCCAGTTGCGCCGTAGCGGTTCGATCTCCCGGGCGCAGTACCAGTGGCGCCCTGAGGAAGCCATCATTGGCGCAGGTCAGACTCAGTGCGGGGTGCGAGTCAAGGTTACGGGTCAGAAGCGAAAAACTGGTTGGCGCCCCTGCCGGTATCTCCCCCTCATCAAGGTGCACATCAGGCTGCTGGGCTAGTGAAAGGCTGAAGCCGGCGATCTTGGGGCGCGGCCCCGCCACCTCCAGCCCCCCGGGAAACGTGAGCGGGGATTCGATATCCTGTACGTAAACACTGGCGGCCAACAACTCCCCCGCATGCGCCGTGGCTTGGAGCTTGACCGTCGCCTTCCGCTCCTTCAAGTCGCGCGCCTCGGGCTTCACGGGCGAAAGCTCCCACACCGCATCAGTAGTGGTGACGCGCGTGATATGTTCCAATCGCGTCCCCCGCAGGACCATGGTCTGTTGGGGTTCGCCCACGTTGGCGCGCAGCGGTAAACCTTCCAGGGTGGGATCGGGAGGGTGAATCACCAGGGCAACGTCGTGCGATGACCCGTTGGTTTGAGTCAGAATCAAGCGGTAGCTGCCCGCGCCCCAGGCCGACGTATCCACTTCCGTTTCCATGTTTTCCTGGTCGCCCTGGGCTTTGCCCTTCGATAAATCAAAGCTGATTTCCTTGGGCGTTGCCTTCTTGTCTCCCGCTTTGGCCATGGCCACTTTCTCGACAAACTCAAAATCCGTGCCGGTCAGTTGTACTTTTACCGGACCCGTTCCCTCCACCAAGTGGTCGGCGGATTCCTGGGCAACCTTCGCCTTGCTGAAATCTCCCAACGGCCGCAGATCGACATCGCCCTTCACCTGAAGGGGTTCCCAGTCCCACAGAGCAGCCAATTGATATTCGCCCGGCGGCAGCTTGGTTTGCGTCAGGTCGAGATCAAGTGAATCGTCCGGGGATCCCGCTTGTACCTTTAGGGGAACATTGGCGTGGTTCTTGGCCGAGACTAACTCCCAGCCGTGCGCACGCGTCAACAGCTTGGATTCCGCAGGCTTGGCGAAGGGAACTTTAAGGATGGATTTGCCGCCGATGGGCACGTACGCCGTCTCCGGCAGGGTCACGGTGGGCGCGGCGGCGTTGGGCACCTTCATCATCCAAAGGTAAGCTACCCGCGTGCGCGGCTTCTCCGCCTCACTCTTGGCGCAGAGCGCCAAGCCGGTGGTTTCAAACGGTTGGGTGAAGGCGGAGCGGAAGTCAGTGTCGGGGAAAACCAGCGTGCGCATGTTCAAGAAGAGGGCCGCGCCGCCTGCCGCCAGCCCCACCGGTGACCCGAAGAACAAGGTAGCCACCGCTCCCGCCAAACCCGTTGACTGCGCCACCATCCCCATGGGGCTGGCCGTAATCGGATCGTAAGACTGCAAGGAGGGCATCATCGCCTGCATCAACAGGGCGGCTTGTTCGCTGGCAGGCTGGGTTGTGTCGATCTTGGGGATCGCCACGTTGTAATCGGTCCCAAACCCCGCGAGCGCCGCGTTCACATCGCGGTTAGGGTCCGGCTGCTGCTCGTATTCCGTAAGGGTCTCAACCAAAGCTCCCACCTTGGCCGTTTGCTCGGCGTATTCGGTCAACTCCGGAATAAGGTCGGGATTCTTAATGACCATCGAGCTGACCTTCTTCACATCCAACCCGTGCGGGCCGAACACCACTCCCACGACGCTGGCCCGCGCCGGAACATCCCACTCTTGCGGGTCTTTCGCCGGCAAAGCCTCAAGCACATGGAAATCCTGCTTCGCCTCCTTCTTCTCGTCTTTCCCGGTCGCTTCTTTTTCCTCGTCGTCTTTCCCCTTTTCTGCTTTCCCCTTTGCTTCATCCTTCGGTTCCGCTTTGGGGGCTGCAACCACTAATAAGGCGATCTTAGCCCGGTCGCGGATGGCGGGCGGCAGATGCAGGGGTTCGTACTTCACCTTTTCGCCGGATTCTACAACGTTGATATCTTGCAAAGGCAGGGGCGTGCCACCTTTCGCCGGTTCAATCAGCAATCGAAAACGGCAGACGTTCAGGCTCCCGGCACAGGGAGGAATGGCAGCTCCCGAAATCCGAGCAGCGCCGGTCATGAAAACCAAAATGGCAAAAGGGAAAATAGTTTGGGGGGGCAAGAACAAGCGTGCGAGTTTTTTTTTCATTTCTCCAGGGTCCGTCGAAGGGTTTTTGAACCTTAATTATATTCGATGCGAGGGAATAGCACGGGGTGGTGTGATCAAGACCGTCTGCCGGTCGGAAAATCAGTGACCCGTTACCAGTGACGAGTGGCAAGCAGGCCGGACCTAAACTTGCCAGCGCGGATTCTTGGCGAACTTGGGACGATCTTAGCTTCAATACTGTTCACATAATAAGAGGTTGGAGGAAAATATTCATCCCTCTGTTCCCGGGAGCCCCCCTCACCCACCGCCTTGCGGTCCCCCCTCTCCCCCCAAGGGGGCGAGGGCTAAAATCAAATCCTAAGAAACCCTCTCCCTTCGGGAGAGGGGGGACCGCACGGCGGTGGGTGAGGGGGTCGAATTGGGAACGGTCAGCTAAAGTGAGCAGCATTATTCTTGACCCAGATTTCTCATTACGGGTCTGGAAGGGGGGGGGTCAGCCCCCCCCCTTCCGGCGGTCCCCTAAGAGTGTCCAAGCGTGGTGAGGCACGCCGGCTATTGCTCCCGCGTCAGGCGCAAGGTTTTAATCTCCCACGGCTTCATGTGGAAATGAAGGGTAGTTCCCTCCCCTAGCGGTCCCACGCTGACATCTTCCAGCAAGGTGGTTTCTGTGGCGCGGACCTTGAGAGGGAGTTCGATGGTCACGTCGCCCTCGCGGCCTTCACACTCCACGAAGCGGGCGATGGCATCCGTATCATAAAAGCCCTCCATCTGCTTCAGCGCGTACAAAACCACGTGATCGCTCCCGGTCTTGACAAAGGAGTAGGCGTCGGGCAAGCCGCCCTTCTTTCCCGCCCACTGCTCCTGCGGGCTGGCGTGCTGGGGCTCTTGCATGGCCAGCAGCGGCGAGTTGAACGCCAGGGCCTGGAACTGCACTTTGCCGTCACGCCAACTTCCATGATGGGGATAAATGGAGTAGCCGAAAACGTGTTCGCCTTCATCGGCGCGCGGGTCAGGAGCCCACGGACCGCGAATCACCGAAAGGTGGATGGCATTGTCTTTGGCATCATATCCGTTGCGCCCGTTATTCATGATAGCAACACCGTAGTCGGGGCTCGAAATATCCACCCATTTTCCCATGACGGCTTCCTCGCCGGTCTGGTCGCGCTCGATGACGCCGTAAGGGATTTCCGCCGACACTTTGCTGGACTTGACGCTCACAGGGAAGCCCGCCTTGAGGAACGTAGCCCGCTCGTACCAGTCCAGAGTCATGGCAACATCCACGCGGGGCTCGCCCGCGATCAGGCTGATATCCTGAAGGAATTGGGAGTCCCGGAAGCGGTGGGCCACGCGAATCGTGGCGCGCGCCGGACCCTGCTCGGTAATTTCCACACGGGCCGCTTTATTGATATCCCACTTCTTGCCCGTCAGGCCCGTATCCCAGGCCGGCCCGGCATATTCTTTGGAGGTCTTAAGGGCTTGTTCCGCCGTATCTTCCCAAGCGGTCAGGGAATTCCCTTCTCCGTGAAACGCCTCGCGCTTATTCACCTTGTCATAGAGGCGCGCGATGTTACCGGTTTCAGGATTAATCTCGACGCGCAGGAACTCATTTTCCAGGTAAGGCCGTGGTTCTGCTCCCACGCGCAGGGATGAAGCCGCCGCTTTGGCGCTGCCGGTGTCAGGCACGAGCCGGTACAGTTTCAATCCCATCTGCGGAACCTTCTGCGCGACGAAGGCCACGGTAGCCGTCTGGCGAGCCCCCGTCTTCGCCGGCGACTTCAGAACCTGCACGGGTATTGTTTCCTCGCCGTGCAGGGCCACCATTCGCGCCGGCAGGGAAAAGGCGGAAACCTCGGCGGTTACCAAGCCGGTGCGATCCCATGACTGCGGGTTGTAGACCACCAACGGCACGCCCTCGCCGCGGGTATCGAGTTGCAGCCCCAGATTTTCCAGAGAGAACTTCAGGGCACGGTTGCCGCGCTCGAAAATTTCCTGGTACTGAATCGCCGCGTCGGCATAAATGGGGCCAATGCCCGACCCCGCCGCCAGATCGTGGGCTTGGTTGAGCAACGCCAGCTTCCAAGCCGCGCTGATGTCCCGGACCGGATAGTAGTCGCGATAGCCGAAGGCCACCGCCAGCTCCGACATCTTCTCGGCATTCAGAAGAAGCTGCTCCGTCTGCCGGTTGTGCCGTTTCATGTCCACCTGGGTTGTGTAGCATCCAGGGAAAACAGGATTCATCTCTTTTTCGTAAACCGGAAAATCCTTTTTCTCGGTCAGCAGGATATCGATGTAATTCGCGACGTTGGTGGGTATCACGCGGACATCATCGGGCGAGGCATTCAGCCGGGCAATACCGGCAATATCCTCAGGATTGGGGCCGCCACCGTGATCGCCCATGCCGTAGAGCACCAGGATGTTTTTCACTCCGGCGCGATCGGCGTTCCGCATTCCCAGAACGGTGGTGTGCTCGTGATCCATGGTCTGGGTATATTCGCCGGGGGTCGTATAACCCAGCACGCGGCTTCCGTCCAAACCCTGCCACCAGATGATCGGCGGGCGAGTGGGGTCATGGGGCCGATTGAAAACGTAAAACTCAATACCGGCTTTGTGCGCTATTTGCGGCATCGTTTCGGGATGGCCGAAGACGTCCGGCTGCCACGCGAAGCGGACGTAGTGGCCAAATTTTTCCTTGCTGTATTTCTGGCCATAGAGGAACTGGCGCACCAGCGATTCACCGTCGCTGACATTCTCATCCATCTGCACCCAGCCTGAGGTGGCAGGAACGAAATTGCCGGTCCGTGCTTTCTCCTGCAGCCCCTTGAAAACGTCCGGGTAAAAGTGTTCCATCGAGTCGAGAACAACGGCCTGGTCTTGCGCAAACGTATAGTCCGGATTCAGGTCCATCAACCGGATCTGGTTGGTGAAAGTGTTGTACATGATGTCGTGGATGGACTCTTCCCAACGCCACAGCCACGCCATGTCCATGTGGGCGTAACCCACCACGTAGGCAGTGTAGTCCTTGGGGTTGGTTGCCGATTGCGCCGGCGCTTGCGCCCGGGCCATGGAAACTAAACACGAGGCCAAAAAAAAGGTGAAAATGAGCTTGCGCACAGGTTTACCTCCTGGCAGAGATTCTTGCTCGCGGGACGCGTTTGGGCTGCCCGCTCACAGCCGGGCGGGATCATCCGCCGCCCCGGGGCATTTGAATATATACCCTCTCCTGCCGGGTAGCAATTCTTGGAAACTAGTCTCCCGTCCCACTTAGGATTTGCCAATCAACTGTGCGTGGCGTATACATAGAAGTCAATGAATGCGCCACCCCAGCATTGTCCGGTACTGTAAATAATTAGCCGGGACAGCACACTAGAATCTATGACCCTTGCCGTGGAAATAAGTGTCCCGCCCGGAGCGGGATCAACCACCCCTATTTCCCCTCTTACCCAGGAGAGGAGCCCTATTTGCCCGCTCCCCAACCCGCTATCGATCGCGAAGAGCGGAGGGTAATGGTGTCACTTGCTGTGGGCGTCCCGCCCGTGAACGGTCACGGCCAAGATGGCCGTGCCACGGCAAATGACACCACTACCGAGCGCAGGTTTTTATGTTGCGCCCGGATGATAATGTCCCCATCTGGCCCGGATAGAAATGTCCCCTAAACTGACGGTCTCCGAAGGAGGCCGAATTGAAGAGGACAGGGATGAGTGAACGGGAACTGAAGCGGGC
>JBEKQO010000286.1:0-9415 GCA_049519635.1 Terriglobia bacterium
GCACCCCGCGCAGCTTGCGGCTGCAAGCTGCGCGGGGTGCGGGACTTGGAAATAATCAGGACGGCCTTGCAACGGCGGGGCTAAAGCCCCGCCCTTCCAGAGTCGTGGTGCGAAATCTGGGCTAACCTCCTCCGTCGGGCACCCTCTCCCCTGGGAGAGGGCTGTAATTTTGATTTCTCTCCCTCTGCCTTAGGAGTGGGGGGACCGCAAGGCGGAGGGTGAGGGGTCGCGAGTGATGCATTCAAGGCCGTGGAGATATGGGGAGTGTTGTCATTTGGAAGTGGCACGGGCGTCGGAAGCCGTGAAAAAATCGGATTTTCAAATTTTGGCATCATGCATTTTCAATGAGTTACATCGTGGATAACAGGCCCAAAATTGATTTTTTCACAGCTTCTCGCGCCCGTGAACGGTCACGGCCAAGGTGGGCGTGCCATAGTAAATGACGCCACTACCGCGACGCCCGCGACTTTGACGGAACCGCGCTCAGGGGATCCATGAGTATATGTCCCACGTGTGCGACCAACGCACTACCGCGGACGCAGGTTTCATATGGGGGCAGTTCAGTCTTCGGATCTTTCGGATTTGCCAAAGGACTTCAGAAGGACCCGGATGGTTTGCACCACTTCTTTGCCCGTATCCCCATTGAGGGCGACGATATCCAGGTCCCCGATCAAGCGAAAAAAATCCGGATCTTTCTCCTCGTGCCCCTGGCCGCGTTCCACCGTCCCGGAGAAGCGGTAGAACTTGCCGTGAATACGGTTGGTGCGGAATTCCACGTGAGACTTCTTGCGGGATCCATCCAGGATGTCGTAGCTCAGAACGTCATCGGACTCCTCCTCCGGCTGGGCAACCTCAATGTACCCCTTGAGCCGGCCCTCCTCGTCAAGAATCGCCAGCGTGTCGTCGGTGGAAAGGAAATGATATTTCGCCGTCATGTCACCGACAGGTTGGGGCTCGTCCTGGGCCTTAAGAACGGCTCCTGTGAGCAAGACGAAGGAGAGAGAGACAAGCCACGCAAAGGGTTTGGCAAGCCTGAATCCTCGGGAAAAATCGGATAACGCCATCTCCGCGCCCCCCTGGGCCCTACGCCTAATGCATCTCCTGTTGCCGGTCTTGCGACTCCGCGCCCGTCGTAGCCGCGAGCCTGCCATTTCGACCAGTTTATTCCGACTTTCGCGTTACGGCAAGCGAGGGGGGTGATCAGACAGCGCCACGAAAACGCACACATCGCCCCCCCGGCGGCAACCCGGAGGGATTTCAACACAGTCACCTATGTCGCTTAGCGACACCCTGAGGCATGAAAATGACCCCTCACCCCCCGCCTTGCGGTCCCCTCTCTCCCCAAGGGAGAGGGTGCCCGACGGAGGAGGCAGGTGAGGGGTCTTTTCGAAGCCCACCGGATATTGACGGAACCCTGGCTGGGGCACAGGCTCACTTGCCAGCGTTGCCTTCCTCTGTCAACATGAACAATTACCCATGCGGTGGATCGACTCACCTGTTGACGCAGAAACGGCGCGGCGCTTGGCGCGCGAGCTGGAAGTTTCGCCGTTGGTCGCGCGCTTGCTCGCGCAGCGGGGATTGACGGAACCCTCGGCGGCGCACGCGTTTCTTCATCCCAGCCTCGGGCAACTCCACTCCCCGGAGCGCATGGCCGGCATGCGGGAGGCCGTCGAGCGTTTGCGCCGCGCTCTGGATCAACACGAGAAAATCCTAATTTATGGTGACTACGATGTGGACGGCACCATGGCGGTGGTGGTGCTGCTTACGGCGCTGCGCATGCTGGGGGCAGTGGTGGAGGCCTACGTCCCCCACCGGCTCACCGATGGCTACGGCATGCGTGTGCCGGTGGTTGAGGAGGCCGCAGCCAACGGCTTTCGCGTGGTGATCAGCGTGGACACGGGCATTCGCGAGCACACCGTGCTGGCGCGGGCGCGCGAATTGGGCGTGGACTGCATCGTGACCGACCATCACCTGCCGGACGGCCATTTACCCCCCGCCTGCGCAATTCTGAACCCGCGCCGGCCGGACTGCGGTTATCCGGAGAAATCGCTGGCGGGCGTGGGCGTAGCCTTCAAGCTGGCACAGGCGCTGCTGGGCGACCGGCTTACTCCCCGACTGCTTCAGTCCTTCTTGAAAGTGGTCGCGATCGGCACGATTGCGGACGTGGTTCCCCTGCTCGGCGAAAATCGCGTCATCGCCCGTTTCGGCCTGGAGGCGCTCCGTCAGCCGGCGCAATCCGGTTTGGCCGCGCTCATTGAGCTGGCAGGCCTCGCAGGCAAGGAAATCAGCGCGGGGGATGTGGGCTTTCGACTGGCGCCGCGCCTGAACGCCGCCGGGCGCATGGAAAACGCCCGCGATGTTATCGACCTCTTCACGTTGCCGGACGCCGCACGCACGCGGGAAATTGCCGAAAGTCTGGAGCGCTTAAACCGCGAGCGGCAGCGGGTGGAGGAGGAAATCCTGCGCGTGATTGTTGCCCAACTGGAGCAGCGAGCCGACCTCCCGGGGCAATACACTTTGGTCCTTGCGGGTGAGGGCTGGCACCGCGGCGTGATCGGCATTGTGGCGCAGCGGGTAGCGGAGCGGTATCATCGTCCGGCGCTGGTAATTGGGATCGAGGACGGGGTGGGCGTGGGTTCGGGGCGTTCCATCAAACGCTTTCACCTGCTGGATGCGCTCACCTCGGTAGGCGACCTCTTCCAGCGCTTTGGCGGCCATGCGCAGGCGGCGGGCTTTGCCTTAACGGCGGAGCGCATTCCTGAGCTCGCGCGGCGCTTTGAGGAGCACGCACGCGATGTCCTTACCGCCTCGGACCTGGAACCGGTGCTGGGGGTGGACGCCCCCCTGGATTTAGCGGCGGTGGACTGGCCGCTTTATCGGGAGATCATTCAGCTTGAGCCCTTCGGCATGGGGAACCCCACGCCGGTATTCGGCGCCCGCGGGGTACGGTTGCTCGCCACACCACGCATCCTCCAGGAAAAGCATCTAAAGTTGAGGGTGGGAAAGGGAGCGCGCACGCTTGACGCGCTCGGCTGGGGCTGGGCGACGCGAACGCCGTCGCTCGCAGCAGGCCAGCAGGTGGACTTGGCCTTCGCACTCGAACAAAACAACTTCCAGGGTATGGCCAGTCTGCAACTCGTCATCAAGGATCTTGTAGCAACCGGCGGAATGGGGAATCCGTGGCAACCCGAAATGTAGGTTTGGGGCGGGCCCGCCGCCAAAGATGGCTGACCGGCCTGGTGGTGGGAGGCATTTCGGTGACGGCTCTGGCCGTGGGCCTCGCCTACTGGGGCAGTTCGAATCGCCGAACCCCGGCGGCACACGATACCCCCAGCCCCGCTCCGAATGTCCATCAACAGCTTTCCGGCTACACGTTCACGCGCTCGGACAAAGGCCGTGCGGTCTTCACGGTCCACGCCGCACGGACGGTATCATACCAGGAAAGTAAGTCCACGGAATTGGAAGACGTAACGGTGGAGGTTTTCGGCGTCAAGGGGGATCGTGGTGACATTTTGCGGACGCACCGCTGCGAGTACAACTCCCAATCGGGTGACTTTTTCAGCTCCGGGCCCGTGGAGATCGAGTTGAACGCGCACTCCAGCGACCTCCCCGGCACCGGATTGCAGGGCAAACGCCGGATCTTTTTGGAGACCTCCAAAGTCGCCTACCACCAGGAGGACGAACTGGCCGAGACCGATGAGCCCGTCAAGTTCCGCATGGGGCCCGCCTCCGGCACGGCACGCGGCATGGTCTACGCCACCCAGGACGGTTGGGTCGAGCTGAAGCACGACGTCGCGGTGGATCTACCGCAGGGAACGGAGAAGGCTCCCCAACCGCCAATCCACCTCACAGCTTCCGCGCTTCACTATGACAAGGAGGGCGGACTGGCAGCGCTGAAAGGCCCCGTGGAGGTAACCCAGGCGAAGCGCCGCGCCGAGTCGGAGAGCGCCAACATCGCACTTGACGACCGCAATCGTGTCTCGCGGGTCAATATGGAAGGCCTCGTGAAGGCTTTCGATGTCAATCCCCTCCGCAGCGTCGAGCTCAACGCCGACCATGTGCAGGGCGATTTTGATGCTGCCTCCGGCCAATTGCGTCACCTGGCGGCAGTAAAGAATGTCGTGGGCGAATCTAAAGGCAAAGGAAGCACCAGCCGTCTGACCGCCGACCGGTTTGAAATGGATCTGAGTGGCAAGCATCCGCAACCACTCCAGGGCGTGGCCACGGGTAACGTCCACATCAACTTGGAATCTCAACCGGTCCTGAATATTGCGGAGAAAACCAGTGCGGGAAAGGGCCCGGAGAAGAAGACCCTGACGGCAGCCGAGGTACGGTTTGGCTTTCGGCCCGACACCCATAGCCTGAAGGACGCTGAAACCGCGGGGCCCGGAACGCTCTTGGTGACCCCTTCGGACCCCAAGGCCGGAGAAAAGGTCATCACTGCCGGGCAATTCCTCATGACCTTCGACGCACGCAGCCGCATTGAATCCCTGCGCGGAACCGCTCCCACGCAGGTGCTTTTCCGCCCGCCTGCCGCTGCGCCCGCCGGAAGCAGCACGCAGCAGACCCAAGCCGACCGCCTGGACGCGGTCTTTGATGTCGGCACGCAAACTTTGCGTGAGGTCCGCCAAGCCGGAAACTTCCAATACCGCGACGGGGACCGGCGCGCCAGTTCCGATGATGCACATTATGACGCTCAGACACAAACCATGCTGCTGCTCGGCCACCCGCAGGTCTGGGACACAAGCAGCCGGGTCAAATGCCAGAAAATAACCATCGACATGCGCACCAATACTTCCACCGGAGAAGGCAAGGTACAAGCGGTCCATCTGCCCAGCCCGGCGCCCGGCGCCGCCCCGCCTCCGACTCCGGCTTTGCCTACCAATGTGCTGGCGGACAAGATGGTGGCTCGGCAGAAGAGCCAAACCATTCACTACGAAGGGCACGTCCGTGCCTGGCAGGGAACGGACGTGGTGGAATCTACTTCGTTGGATGTATTCCGTGCCCAGAAGCGGCTCAGTTCGGGGTCGCAGGTGGTGACCAGCTTCCTGCAACCCGCGGCGATGGTCAGCGAGCAAGGCGGCGCCCCCCATACAACCGGAGGGACGCGCCCAGTGACAGTTCACGCCGACTTTTTGGAGTATTTCGATCAGGGTCGACGCGCTCGCTACCATGGCAATGTCCGCCTGGTGACAGAAAGCACCACACTGCAATCTGATCGTTTGGACGTTTATTTCGGCCAGGGAGATACGGTGGAAGGCTCGGAAGTGGATCACGCGGAAGCAGACGGCCATGTGAGGGTTACCCAATCGGGCCGCCTTGGGTCGGGCGATCACGGCGAGTATTTCGCTGGACCGGGAAAGATTGTCCTTACCGGCGGTCCACCAACTTTGGTTGATGATAAGAAGGGCTCCACGACAGGGCAGCGTTTGACATTCTTCATTCACGATGATAGGCTTTTTGTGGATGGAGGTGACAAGTCGCCCTCATTATCTAAGCACCGCGTCGCAGAATGAGCGACAATGCAGATTCTCTCCACAGCGGATATAACGAAGTCTTACAAGGGCCGGAAGGTTGTTGATGACATTAACCTTAGGATCGCTCAGGGAGAGGTGGTGGGTTTGCTCGGGCCCAATGGTGCGGGCAAGACCACGACGTTTTATATCATTGTGGGCCTGACCAGCCCGGACGCAGGCCAGGTCCTTCTCGACGGAGTGGATATCACGAATTTTCCCATGTACCTCCGGGCGAGAGAAGGCATCAGCTACCTCCCTCAAGAGCCCTCCATATTCCGCAAACTCACGGTGGAAGAGAATATAATGGCAGTGCTCGAGACGCGGTCGTTGACGGCAGACCGCCGCCGGGCGCGCTTGGAGGAATTGATCGAGGATTTGGGTCTTCAGCAGGTTCGCCGGAGCTATGGTTACTTGCTCTCGGGAGGAGAGAGGCGGCGCGTAGAAATTGCCCGCTCGCTGGTGATTTCGCCCTCCTTTATTCTCCTCGACGAACCCTTCTCCGGAATTGACCCATTGACGGTTCTCGATATTCAGAAGATCATTGTTCGTCTAAAGGAGTCCGGGATCGGAGTGCTGGTGACGGATCATAACGTGCGCGAAACCTTGCAAGTTACCGACCGCGCCTACATCATCAATAACGGACGGATTTTCCGCGCCGGTTCGCCGGAGGAACTCGGTAACGATGCGGAGGTCAGGCGTGTCTACCTGGGCGACTCCTTTCGCCTGGCAATGTAAGAACAGTGGTTAGTGCCTAGTGGTTAGTGGATAGTGACAAGAAATCGGAAGGCGAAAATCGAAACTCGGAATTCGAAACTCGTCCCGATTTTCGAGCTTCTAATTTCCAGTTTCGAGTTTCGGCTGTTTCCGGCTAGCCACTAACCACTAGCCACTTGTCACTGCCTTTGAGGAACTATGGGCGGTCCTTCTCCCCGAATCGGCCTGAATCTCAAGGTGGCGCAGAAGCAAATTCTGACGCCCGGCCTGGTCCAGATGGTCAGCGTGCTCGCGCTCAACAAGCTCGAACTGCGCGAGATGATCAACCAGGAAATGATCTCCAATCCTGTGCTGGAAGAGGTCCCCGAGGACGTGCCGTCCCTTGAGGACGTAGCCAGGAAGACGGAAGCGGAGAAAACTGCAACCCCCTCTGCTGAGCATCCCGCGCAAAACGGCGACCACCAGGACTCCTTCGAACAAATCGACTTCGGATCCTTCTTCGACGATTACCTCGACCCCGGCTACAAGTCTCCTGCCGCCGAAGTAATCGAGAAACCCTCGTTTGAGAATTTCCTTTCGCAGCCCACTTCCCTTTCCGACCACTTGGAATGGCAATTGAGCCTGTCCATTTGCACGGACGAAGTGGGCGAAGCCGGCCGTTCCATTATCGGCAATCTGAACGAGGATGGATATCTCCCCACCACGTTGGAAGAGATTGCCCAGTCAGGCAATCACCAACCTGCGCACGTGGAGGAAGCGCTGGCCCTGATCCAGATGTTTGACCCGCTGGGCGTGGCGGCGCGGGATGTGCGCGAATGCCTGCTGATCCAGTTGCACACCCTGGCCCCTGAAAATACTCTCGCGCAGCAGATTGTCTCCGACCATCTGAAGCAACTTCAGAACAAGCAATATCGCGAGATCGCACGCTCCCTCGACCGGCCGGTGAAAGCCGTGGAGCGCTGCGTGGAAATAATCCGCAAGCTCGACCCGCGCCCCGGCCAGCGCTATAACAACTCGCAAACGCGCTTGATTGAGCCCGACGTCGCATTCGTCCGCACCGGCGACGGGTATCAGGTGGTTCTAAACGAGGATGGCCTTCCCCAGCTTCGCCTCAGCCACCACTACCGGCGCATGTTGGGCGAAGACGGCACCACGCGCGAGGTGCGCAATTATGTGAAGGAACGCTTCACCTCCGCCATTCAACTCATCAAGAACATCGAACAGCGCAAGCAGACCATCATCCGAGTGTGCGAGGCGATCATACGCCGCCAGAAGGAATTCCTCGACAAGGGCCTCGATCAACTGCGGCCCATGATGATCAAGGAAGTGGCGGAAGAAGTGGGCGTGCATCCTTCCACCGTCAGCCGCGCCGTCGCCAACAAATACGCCTACACCCCCCAGGGCGTTTACGAGCTTCGCTATTTCTTTTCCGAAGCCGTCCAGGGACCCGCCGGCGGCCTCACTTCTTTGATCAATCTGAAAAGGCTGGTGAAGAAAATGATCGAGGAAGAAGAATCCATGCATCCCCTAACCGACGAGCAGATTACGCTTCGTCTGCGCGAGGTGGGCTATTGTGTGACGCGTCGCACCGTGGCCAAATATCGCGAGGACATGCGAATTCCCAGTACCCACCAACGTCGGGTCAAAGCATGAAAAAAGCGAGTGGCGAGTGGCCGGTGGTTAGTGGCTAGCCACTGACAACTAGCCACTGACCACTGTTTTTAGGAGGTGGCGTCATGTCCATTGATTTTACCGGCCGGCAAGTGGAAATCAGTCCTGACCTGCGCCGCTATACGCAGGAGCGTCTTCGAAAAATCGCTCGCCTGCTGGGCGGGCAGTTTGATCTGCACGTCATCCTAACCGCCGAAAAGCATCGCCGGATTGCAGAACTCACCCTGAAATTTCGCCAGCACACGGTGGTCGGCGTGGAAGAGACCAGCGATATACGCACCTCGATTAACGGCGCGGTCGACAAACTGGCCCGCCAAGCCGTGCGTCTTCTCGAGCGCCGCCGCACCAGCAAGCGCCGCCCCAAACCCACCGCGGCCGTCCTTCTGAACGTCCTGGGAACGGGCCGCGTAGAGAGCGAGGAGCACCGCATCGTCCATTCCGAGCGGCTTCCACTAAAACCCATGAGCATCGAGGAAGCTGTCGAGGCGCTGGACCGCTCGCACGCGGGCGCCGTCGTCTTCCGCAACCCCGACAGCGAACGGGTCAACGTCATCTATCATCGCCCCGACGGCCACCTGGGTCTGATTGAGCCGGAACCGTGACAGTCGGCAGTAATCGGAAGGCAGTTTTCGGCAGGCAGGGGACGGTAAGCAGACAGCGCGAGGTGGACAGTCGTTGTAGAGGCCGGCTTCAGCCGGGCAGCCTTCTTGTAGCCGTCTAGCCCCTCTCTCTCCGGATATTCACCACCTATCCCGCGGCACCCAGCCCCCGGCACTCTTTCCCTAAGTCCCTTTATTTTCATGAACTCATCGGCCTGCCTCGGCCAAGCATAAATTAGCGTATTGCAAGTTATTTATTTTCTGCAAGTTATCGGCTAGGCGGGGTTTTGGGGTGTTTTTCGCGATTTCGGAGGTCTTAAATTCACCTATCTCTTGCATTTACAATGACTCATCGGCAAATTTGATAAGTCGTTTATTTTCAGCAACTCATCGGCATGTGACATTATGTCACATATTTCCCTATTTGTTTTCAATAACTTATCGGAGTCGACCTTCATTTTCGATGTTTTTAGCGTGCGCTCTCCCTGATCGGTTTTCATGGACATATCGGCGGTCCACCAGACCTGCCGCAAACTCGACTCTTCCTCCAAAGTCACCAGCCCCGCCTGCGGGTGAGTGAGCGCAAGTTCCGCAGCGGCGTTTCCGGTTGACTCTGAGGAGCGTGATTTCAGCAAGGGATCCATCTCCCTAACAGGTCAGCACGCAGCCTGCCATTGACAGGATTGATCCTTAAGGGTTTCCTACCGGCAGGAAAAAATCTTTTAAGGGGCCGCTAATTGTCCGAAATATGTGCTGCGCACAAGCCAAGTTAGCGTGGAACAGTCTAGTGCTTAGTTGCATTAGAAAGCGATATTAATCATGGCCCTCGGAAGGGCGGGGCTTTAGCCCCGCCGTCGCAAAGTGGAAGGTTGAATTGGCCTTTAGGCCCTGAAGCAAGCTCGCTTCAGGGGCTAA
>JBEKQO010000287.1:0-9413 GCA_049519635.1 Terriglobia bacterium
TTGCACCGGATAGCCTCTCGTAGAAGTCCGGCTTAGCCCGAATTTCTCACCACACCAGGACACTCTTCGGGGGTTGCAGGAAGGGCGGCCCCCTCCCTCTGTTTGTCGCACCACCCCGGGATGCCTGTTCAGCACCACCCCGGCGCCCGGTGCGCCACCCCTCCTCATCTGAGGAGGGGAGTTCAATCTTACTTAACTCCCCTCCTGATTCAGGAGGGGTGGCGCCTTGAGCGCCGGGGGGTTTTTCCACACCCTGTAAAGCCCCGCCGAAATGGCGGCCTCCGCCTTTTTTTCGTCCCGCGCCCCTGGTTAACTGAACAAGCCCGGGATCAACTCTTTCACACTTTCGTTCCCAGTGATGGTTATATCGACGGTCGGCTTGTTCCAACCCTCGACCAGAGGATCAGCAGATACCCTCGTGTCGTTTTGAGGAAGTTGAAGAGTAATCCCTTTGCTCGATAACCAACCACTGTAGCTTTGTATCCACACCGCGCATTTCTTGCAGGCGCCTTTGGCACCTCCCAATTGGACATCTTTTACCTTCACCAGGTCTTCGATTACCATCCTCGTCAAGATCGCCAGCAGTTTCAGTTCGGCGTGAACTGTCGACTTGTCGGTAATCACCGTGACCGCATAGTCCAATTTAGGAGTCTGATTGAGTTCTGCATTCTGAAATTTGGCGGTGGCCGGCGCGGCGTAACCTTTTTCATAGGTCTTGCCGGAATCGGCATAAACGCCCAGCAGTTGCTGAAATGGGCCGACTTTCCAATCCTTGGGAGAGGTTGGAGCGGGGTCATTTTTTTTGGGCGCCTTGCCAACGCAATTGTAGATGTCGTTGAGCACACCCACGCTCGGGATTTTGGGAATCCCGGAGGGAAAAGTAAACGCGTTTATGGTTTTCGAGTCCTGGGCGCTGTATTTGGCCCGGTCCTTCACGTCGCCCCTCCAATTCGTGGGCTTCGTCTCATTCATAATGGCGTGCGAGTATTTCAAGCTATCAATAAAGGTGGCGTCGCTATTCACGCCAAAAGCCGTGAGGAAGTTTTGGACCTCCGAATGTCCGTCCTTGTTGCAGGCAATTAACAGGGCGTCCCCGATGCGCAGCATTTGGATTTCCTCCTGCGTGGAGGGAATCTTAGTACCGAGAGTCCATTCCCTTTTGGTGGCGGCGGTGAGAATGGTTGACATGACAGCCATGTCTGCACCTGTGTAGATAGGCATATTCTCCTCGCGAAGGTCTTCTCGCTCAGCCTCCTCAACGGTTTGATGCGCCCTGGAGTTGGGCGGTCCTGCCCCTGGTTCCAAAGCCCCCTAAGGGTCAATATCGAAAATCTATTACCGTATCCCTCATTCCTCAAAAGGTTGCCACGGGCGGCGGGAACCTGTCAAGACTTGGGTTGATATCTAGGCTAAGTTGATTTTCACGGGCCCCGTGACGCGGGCTTTCCCGCAAGCGGTTCCCACGTGATCTTCCCATCGTCTCCGAGGAATTCGCCGTCAGGGCAGCGGCGGCAGCACCGGATGATAATCCGGATACGCGGGCCGGCGGTATTCCGGCAGAGGGTGCTCTTTGAGCAGTTGCATCACCGTTTCGACTGCCTTTTCGAGTTGCGGATCGTGCCCTTCGCGCACCAGTTTCGGGTCCATCATCACTTCGATGTCGGGCGCGATGCCGTGGTTTTCCACCTCCCACTCGCCCTTCAGGCCGTAAATAGCCCAGCGCGGAGCCATCACGCGGCCTCCGTCGAGGAGGGGGGGATAGCCGCCGATGCCGATCAGCCCTCCCCAGGTTCTCTCACCCACAATTGGGCCGATGCCGAGCTTGCGGAAATACCAGGGCAAGGCATCACCTCCCGAGCCTGCGAACTGATTCACGATCATGACCTTGGGACCGTAAATGGCGCCGGCGGGTCCGGAATCATCCTTGCCTTCACGGGTCATCGCCTTGTTCAGAATGGGGCGGCGGAGGTAATCGACGATGAAGTCAGCCAGGAATCCGCCATGATTGAACCGCTCGTCAATGATGGCGGCTTCCTTGCCCACCTGCGCGAAGAAGTAGCGGTTGAAATTCGTATAGCCGTTAACCGAGGTGTCGGGCACGTATACGTAGGCAACCTTGCCGCCGGTCATCCGATCGACCTTGCGGCGATTGTTTTCAACCCAGGCGAGGTTGCGTAAGCCGTCTTCGCTATCGACCGGGACCACCGTGACTTCGCGCGACGCGGAGCCGTCGGGGTTAGGGCCAACCTTAAGATCCGTCTGCTGGCCGGCGGTCTCCAGGAAAAAGCTGTATATATCGTCGTTCCCTTGAACCTCGCGGCCGTTTACCGCCAGCAGGTATTCGCCTTCCTTCACCTCCACCCCCGGTTGGGTGAGGGGGGCCTGAAGATTGGGATTCCAATTCTCGCCGTTATAGACGTGGGTGAAGCGATAACGGCCGTTTTCAACCTGGTAGTCCGCGCCGAGCAGGCCGACTTTGATTTTGGGGATGTCAGGCTCCGTGCCGCCTCCCACGAACATATGACCGACGGACATGTAACTCAGCATCTCGCGGAAGAGATAGTTGAGGTCCTCGCGGCTGGCGACGTTATTCAGATAGGGCGCGAAGGTTTTTTCGGCCTGCGGAAGGTCGAGGCCGTGATTGTGCGGGTCATAAAAGAAGTCGCGTTCGATCCGCCAAACCTCGTGATAGATCTGCTTCCACTCGGCGCGCGGGTCCACATTGACTTCCATGTCCGCAGTCTTCAGGTTGCCCTTGCCGGTTTCCGGCGGTTTCTCGGTGGGGTTGATAAACCACGTCTGGCCTTGCTGGTAAAGCATCTTTTCGCCATTGAAGGAGACAGCGAAAGCAGAGATACCCTCCACCAGCTTGTCGGTTTTGCGGGTTTTAAAGGTGAACTTGTTTACCGCGAATTTGGGAGGCTCATGATGAGGAATAACCAGGGGCCCCTCCACCACCAAGATTTCACCTTCCTTTCCGGCGCTTAGCCCGAAATAGTTTCTGGCAGGAATGGGCATGGCCAGGACGCGCTGGTTGATATTGTCAAAGTCAATCTCCACCTTGGGCGGTACCTTAGGTTTCTCCTTGTCCTTGACATCTGCGGATTGCTTGGACTTATCCTCAGTTGCCTTATCACCCGGATTTTCCTTGGTGGCTTCGGCGCCGGGCTTCTTCTCCTCGGCGGGTTTTTCTTCGTCGCTCTCGGGAGCCAGCGGCGAGGCCACGCCCTTTTTGAGAACTACTACGTAAACGGAGCGCGTCACGGGCCGGTCAAGGGACGACATGTCGCCGCCCGCCGCCAGGCCGATGTCCGTGCTGGCAGTGAAGTAGAGATATTTGCCATTCTTGTCAAAGTCCGGGAAAAGCGCGTCGCTCATGCCGTCCGTGATCTGCGTGGCTTTTCCGGTCTCGAGCGAATAAACGAACACCGCGTGCAGGCGATTATCCAATTGTTTGGTGTACGCCAACCACTTGCTGTCCAGAGACCACACCGTATTGAAATTCGCGCCTTCGTAAAGGTCGGTGTCAACGTGCACCGGAGTTTTCTTCTCCAAATCAACGTACCAAACGTTCAACCGCTTATCGGAATAGGTGATTTTCTTGCTATCCGGTGACCAGGCGGGCGAATAGAAGAATGAGGGTGGCTTGCCCAGGTCGATCTTGACCACCGGCCCGAGGCCGTTCTGGGCGCTGACGTGCAAGGCGTAATCACCGGTTTCGTCGGAAAAATAGGCAATGGATTTGCCGTCCGCGGACCAAGCCGGATCACGGTCGGCAACGGCAGGGGAATTGGTGATATTGCGGATGCCGCCTTTCTCCGCCGGGACGGTGAAAATTTCACCATGCGCCTCGAACACCGCCCGCGCGCCGGTGGGTGAAATTTGCGCGTTTCGAATCTGCTTCTCGACTTTCTCAAAATGCGGCCGGACCTGTGGCATGTCGCCGTTCACCGTGATGTTTACCCTTTTGGTCCTGCCGGAATGCAGGTCGTAAAGAAAAATGGCGCCGAATTGTTCATAGACAATGTCGCCGGGTCCCGCCGAGGCGTGCTTGATGTCGAACCCCTCGTTCTTAATGAGCTGCTTGACCTGCGGTGATTTGGGGTCGTATTCGAAAAGGGTGACGGGGCCATTGCGGTCCGAGAGAAAGTAAACCTTGTCACCCATCCAAAGCGGATTGCGGTCATTGGAATTATCACGCGGGACCTTCACGATGCTGGAATCGCTGAGGTCGGCAATCCAGATGGGCGTGGTTTGCCCGCCTCGGTAGTGCTTCCAATCAGGCTCCCATTGGAAATAGGGTGTGTAGGCAAAGTGGGAACCATCGGGAGAATAGGCGCCATCCTGGGCCATGGGGAGAGGAAGCACGGAGGGGAAGCCGCCCCCGACGGGAACGGTGAAAAGCTGGTTTGGGTCCGAGTAGCTGAGACGATGCGAGCGGAAGAGAACTGATTTGCCATCGCGAGTCCAACCGACAGCCACATCCGGGCCAGGGTGGAAAGTCAGGCGGCGAGGTTCACCCCCCGTGGCGGCGACTACGTAGACGTCAAGGTTGCTCTCGTAATCGCCCGTGTAGGCCACCATCGAGCCGTCCGGCGAAAAGTGTGGATCGCTGAGCAGGCCGGTGCCAGTCACCAGGCGCTGAGCGTCGCCGCCGGCGCGATTGACAATCCAGATGTCTCCGCCATAAGCGAAAGCGATCTGAGTCTTGCTGAGGGTGGGGCTTTGCAGAAGCAATGGGCCGGAATCCGCCGGGAAAGTCAGGACGGCGGCGAAAAACACGGAGAGGCTTGCCAGTAGCAGGCGACGCATAGATTCTCCAAGGTTGAGCAGTGAGGTCCCTTAAGGCGCCAGGGATACCAGGTCCCCATCGACTCGGGAAGTGGAGATTATCCCAGATTTCCGCCCCGGACTCTACCTAACTGTCACCAAGGTAAGCCACTGGTTCGACCCGTGCGACTCGAAGAGGTTTGACCGTTCCCCGGTTCCCCGTGAGGGGAGCACCATGAGTAGCCGTAGGTGAAACCTACGGTAACGGTTCATGAACAAACCCTTCCGGCCCTGGGAGGGCCGACCGGTTCGACCCCTCCGGGGTCGCTAAGATTGTTGGCAATGCGATCCGTGGGCGGCGGGCACAAAAGGCGTACCCTTGCCCACGGCTATTCAATGGCAACCCCTGCGGGGTTCCGATGGAGGCCGGCATGGAAGCAAGTCGAACGGTTTGGGGAACCCCCTTCGAGGCGCCCCCACTGATCAAGCCACTCACTTTGCGGGAGGTATCTGATTGCCTCCTGCCTTCTGCTTACTGCCCTATCGCGCCAGCCCGCGAGAAATCGCACTAACTGCTCCATCGCCCAGCGAGGGCGGCGGGCGGGTTGGCAATGGACTGGAATCGCACCAAGCGGACGGCAGGTTGGTCCTTCAGGGAAGCAAGCAGCATGATTCCCTTCTCGACGATTTCCTCTGCGGCGGTTTGGGTCATGAGGACCTCAGCGCAGGGTTTGGCTCGCGACTCACCATCTTCGGTATAAATGTGAACAGGCAAGCCACTGATTCCCGCCAGGGCTCCCGGGCGGAGTCCCCACCCCTGTTCAGCATAGGCCTGTGCCAGCAGCAAAACCGGCGCAAAAACGGGATTTGACCACAGGTAGTCTTCGTGGTTAGCCGGATCATCGAGTTCCTCAAACTCAAAGAATTCCGTCGCTTCGGTGTTTTTCCCGTAAGGCAGGCGAAGCAGGAAGCGGGGGAGAACCAATCCTACGTAACGTGCTTCCGGCAGATTCCGCACACCTGCCCACGCTTCGGCGGCCTTTGCGTTAGGCTGCTTTTTCCACTGGCGAGGGTCGGGCAAGGCGACAATGGATTCGCACCCCACTAAATCAAGGTTCGCACCCGCCAGGAAAGGAGCACCCGCCGCGGCGGCGAGTTTCGCCATGCGCCCGAGCAGCGCCATGTCCTCGGCGGAAGACCCGAAAGTAAAGTTTCCCGCCATGACGGCCCAGGGCTCAGCACCCGGCGTCCCCACCGTCTTTTCCACTAACAGCTTGTAAGTCCCCGTCGAACGTAAGTCCTCGGAGGAGGCAAGGTCAGCGGCCAGCTCCTCCTTGCTAAGATCAATCAGCAGCAATTTAAGCCGCGCATCCGTCTCCACGTTGCGAACCAGAAAGAAGACGGCCCGCCACGCGGACTCGAGGGCTTGAAACTCGGGGAGATGAAGGAGCGCATTCATCTGATTGCTGGTCGCCAGATCGATGAGCGCCAGCAACTCCGCTTGGCGCGGGTCAGCCTTGGGAACGATGTGCGGAGCGACAATCCTGTGGATCAACGAGGCCAACTCATCGGGTGCGCGGGAAGGGCGAGGCCGGTCCGCAATCGCTTCGGTTGCCTCCAACATCTGGTCCAGAAGACTGCCGGAAACAACCTGTTGAACCTCGGAATTGGACACGCGCGGGGGACTCGAAGGCGCCGGCGGAGCAACACTGGGCCGCCTCTCTACCACTCCCAATTCCGCGGCGGTCTGCGCAAATGTCGCCGGGTCAGTGAGCTTCTCGCGGGTATCGCGCAGCTTTCGAAAAAGTTGGACTTGCTGAAAAAGCCGATCGGGATGGAAATCCTCCAGCTCGCCAAATTTCAACGTGGCTTGGTAGCCATCCTTTCCACCCAGAACCAGGTTCAGACGGGGCGACAATTTTGCGAACACGGAATCGAAATTGTCGCGGTCCACCGAAATGGGCCGTCGGTTCGCCAAGGCATCACCGATTTCAACCTGCTGGCGATTTGCCCGGCCGCTGAAATCTCCCAAAATCACAATTCGAAAAGGGGTTTCAGATTCGGGCTCCGATTCCACGCGTTCGCGGCCCGCAGTTACGTCGAGGAAAATCTCACTGGAAGAGTGGCGATCCGCCATAGGATTACCCTTCTGCAATCACAGGATGCTTAAAGCTCTGGGATGTGAATGACGACCCAAATTGTACGCTGATTACATCCTGTGGCCAAGCCCCAAAAAGCTTCCACGGGGGGAACCAAATTATTAGCCGTGGGTGAAACCGAGGGCATCGAAGCGTAGGGGCGGTTCGCGAACCGCCCCTACTTGGCGGGGGTCGAATGCCTTCCCAACCCCCCAGCCCCGAACTCCCTTGCGTTTCCGCGCCGGCTTACCAATAATGGAGGCATGCTGACACGCAATAACGTTCGCCTGACGCTGGAAGGGGCGCGCGCCATCCTGGCAGCGGCGGAAGCCAAGGCGCGGGAGATTAAGGTTCCGCAGAACATCGCCATCGTGGACGAGGGCGCCCACTTGCTGCTTTTTGCGCGCATGGATGGCGCCAAGCTTTCCTCCGTGGAAGTGGCCTTGACCAAGGCTCGTTCCGCCGCTTTGCGCCGCGCGCCGTCGGGTCCATCGCCCGCCAGCGATCCTAGCGTGTTGCTTTCGCTCGGCCTTGCCCTGGCCACTGACGCCAAGCTCACATGTATTCGCGGCGGCCTGCCGCTGCTGGTTGACGGCCAATGCGTGGGCGGCATCGGCGTGAGCGGCGGCCCCGAGGCGGACGACGTTCTGGTGGGTCAAGCCGGGGTGGACGCGCTTGCGAGGTTTTCCCAATGACCACGACGGCTCAATCCAAGGCGATTAAGGTGCCGGACTATATCCACGGAAAGCAACTGGCGCAGCAGATTTTCCATGACACCATGGCGGCCATCGACGTGCGCCATGCCATGCTGGCGAAGCTGAAGTTTGAGGGCGGCGCGCTCCTGGTGGGGGAAGTCGCGCATCCTCTTGTCCGCCCACCGCGCGTGGTGGCGTTTGGCAAGGCGGCAAATCGCATGGCTACCGTGTTCTATGAAATCCTGGGCGGGCGGATTGAAGCGGGAGTCTCGGTGGCGCCGGCGGAAACGCCCAAGAAGCTCGCGAACTTCCACTATTTCGTCGGCGGACATCCGTATCCTAACAACGCAAGCTTGGAGGGGGCGCAGGCCTCACTGGAAATCGTCTCCCATCTGACGCGCGAAGACACGGTTATTTTCCTGGTATCCGGCGGCGGGTCCGCCATCCTGGCGCAACCGATGGACCCGAGCATCACGCTCGCCGATTTGAAGGAGTTTAACCGCGCGCTGGTGACCTCGCGCCTTCCCATTGAACAGATCAACGTCCTGCGCAAACACCTCTCGGCGGTAAAAGGCGGCAGGCTCGCCGAGCGCGCTTATCCCGCGCGGCAACTAACAATCTTCATTTCCGACGTGCCTGACGACCTGCCCTCGATGGTGGCCTCCGGGCCGACCATGCCCGATGAATCCACCGCCGGGCAGGCCTACGATCTCGTCGAACAACACAAACTGGCCGGCCACTTCCCCGCGAGTATCCGGGGATTTTTCGAGCGCCGGGAACTGCCCGAAACTCCCAAGCCGGGAGACCCGCGCTTTGCCAATTCCCACTATTTTTCCCTGCTGTCCAATCGTGATGCCGTGGCGGCGGCCTTCGCGGCGGCGGAAAAACTTGGCTTCGCAGCGGAAGTTGACCGTGGGACGTGGGACGCGGACTATCAACAGGTGGTGCACTCGAACGTCGCCGCACTCGATGCCCTGTCAAAGGCGCGCAAAGGAGAACCTGTCTGCCTGGTAGTGGGCGGGGAGGTGACGTGCCCGGTCACCGGCCCGGGCATGGGCGGGCGCAACCAGGCATTCGCGCTTTACGCCGCGCAGCAGATTGCCGGCCAGCACCGCATCGTGCTGAGCGCCGGCACCGATGGTCGCGATGGGAATAGTCCCACCAGCGGAGCATTGGCCGACGGTCAAACGGTTTCGCGCGCCCAGGGACGAGGCCTCGACCCGGCCGCCTACCTCGCGGGAAGCGATGCCTATTCGTTCTTTCGCACCTTGGGCGATACGCTCGATACCGGGTTCACAGATAATAACGTTCGCGATGTGCGGATATGGCTCGATTTCGGGCCTTGAGATTTTGTAGCGCCGACCTTTAGAGCTTGCCCTGAGCGCAACGAATGGGTCGGCAAAAGTGAGTAGCGTGGACCTACAAAACATCTCTGTTACACCTTGGCTCTTACTGACACCTGACACCATCTCTATTCTATTGAGAAAGGAGACGTTTACAAGCGCATGATCAATGCACCCGAGACAATTGTTCTCAATCGCGAGCGCATCGCGGCCCTCGCTCAATCTTACGAGGGGGAGATGGTCAGTTTTCTGCGCGATCTGGTTGCCATTCCTGCCGAGAGCAGCCATGAAAGGCCGGTGATCGAGCGCATCCACCGTGAAATGGAGAAAATAGGCTTCGATGAGATCCGCACCGATCCCATGGGCAACCTGCTCGGGCGCATTGGCTCGGGGAAGAAAATCATTATGATGGACTCGCACACCGACGCGGTGGGCGTTGGCGACCCGAAGGAATGGTCCTGGGACCC
>JBEKQO010000288.1:0-9390 GCA_049519635.1 Terriglobia bacterium
CGTTGGTTTGGATTATTCCACGTGGAAACCGAGGGCAGACGAGATGTTCCTGGGTTTTTCAAGCGCGGGAAACCGGCAACCACCCCTCCCTGGCTTCTGGCGTCCAGTTTTTCAAATAAGCTCGATGCGCAGATCACGGCCGACAGCGTGTGCCGCGCGCGATAACGTTTGCAGTGTCACCGAGGCATTGTTGGGATCGAGAAGACGATCCAGCGCCGCGCGGCTTGTGTTCATGCGCCGCGCCATCTCCACCTTACTGATTTTGTCCTTCTTCATCGCTTGCTGAACTTGCCAGGCCAGCGTCTCTTTCAGCACGACCGCGCGAGTCTCTTCCAGGACACCTTCCTCTTTCAGGAAGTCGTCCAGTGACGAGCCGATATGCTTGTTGCGCTTTTTCATTTTGTAACCTCCTGCATTCTCCGTTTCGCCAGGGCCAGGTCATCCGCAGGCGTTTTCTGCGTTTTCTTGATGAATCCGTGCAGCACGACGAGCATCGGGTCGTGAAAGCACAGGACGAGCCGGGCTATCCGCTGGCTCGGAAGCGTTGAGCGCACTTCCCATAGACCATCTTTCAGGCTTCCCACCAGTGGCCTCCCAATCGGCCAGCCGAACTGCACTCGCATGAGGTCAAGCCCGATAGCGCGCCGGTCGTCCTTGTCAAGGCCGCGCAGCCAATCGAGCACCGGAGACCCGCCTGCTGCCGTGCGATAAAACCGGACCGGTATCTCCGGGTTTTGTTCTTTGCTCATCACGTCTCACAATCCAATATGTACCAGAAGTGGTACATTGTCCAGTATTATGTTTCGGGGGGGGGAAGGTCAGGAACCGTTTCCTTTCCGCCTACTCGGTTGTTAGTTCTTGTTGCCGTGCGGCCTCAACCGTTCCGATGTCGAGGTACATCCGGGTGGCTAGTGAAGGGGGAAAACGGCGTCAGGCGAAGCCGGTCTTCTTCACTTCGTGGTACTCTTCCGCCCTCGGCAGAATAAGCCTTCCGTCTTGTAACGTCACGAGATGTCTGACGCTTTCTATCGATCCTGAGGGCGAATGGTGTCAGGAACCATTTTATTTCACGCTAGGCTTTCAGCCCAAAAAGAGCGGCCAATTTTCGATTTACATCACGCTGCAAACGCGGGGACAACTGGCCCAACTCCCGCCGGATCAAGGCGCTCGTCAACGTGACCAGCCGATGCAACCGAAGAACCGAGGGAACGCGCAATCAAAAATCCTTCTGGCGTGAATCGAGCACGATGTCCGTGGCAGACACGGAGGTTGGCATCTGGCTGCTGATGAAGGCCACGATCAGATGGCGATGAGGTCCAATGGGGTCAGTCAAACAAAGGGCGGGCTGGCGCAGAGCGAGCGCAGCTCGGCGACTCATCCATTTTGAATACCATGATCGCAGGGGGAAACAGTGTCAGGTACCTTTCTCCTCCTCGGGATTTAGGTGCTGCTACTTGGGCGGCGCGACCCTACCGAAAGCCTCGTCGGTGGCCAGTTCGAGTTCAGCCGTTTCCTCTTCGGTTAAGTCCCGGATTTTTTCTGGAGCGCCGTTCCCTTACTCCGAACCTGGAGGACAATGCACTTTTCGGTTCGATCTATTCCGTCCATCACCAAGGACTCCGGCGCGGGCAAGGATGCGTGCACTATATCAATGGGTTGGCGCATAACCCCAACATATCAAACCCGTCAAGCCGCACCGAGAGTGCGCCAGAACCGATTTAAGTGCAGCGCGACAACAGCGGTCGCCCGCTGGCCCTGCCGCGACCCCCTGCAAATCAAACCGACCGGAAGAATCATCTTGCAAGCGACGCCGAAAAGGTTATAGACATTGTGTCCATACTATACGTAGTAATACTTCACACCTGCTTAAACTTCGATTCACATGCGTCTGTTATCTCTTGGGTCGGGTAGTAATTTTGCGCCGGATCGCCACCCGCTCTGGGGGTATGTGCGGAGCGCCGGCGCGAACCGCATCGTTCCAATATCTTCGACCCGCGAGAGGAGCAAATATGCATAGAAAAGAATGGGTGAAGGCCAGTAGCGCTTTCTTGATGGTGGCTGCGTTGATGGTGCAGCCATTCACCGCTCTGGCCCAAAACGTCAATGATGACGAGGATGCCGACCAAAGGCACCTTGTCGCAATCGCGCCGCGATCAAGCGATGATGTCGCCCGCTACACACGTCGCGTGGAGGACTCGCCTTATCTCAGTCACGATCAGAAACTCGATCTCCTGCGGAGGAAAATCAAGTATGTGTTTGTTCTCTTTCAGGAGAACCGATCCTTTGACTTTTATTTCGGCACCTATCCTGGCGCCCGCGGCCTGTTCTCTCAGCCCAAGAGCGAGACTGCTGGCTTTGTCCAGCCGATCGTCCTGACGACCGGCTTGGTCGGTTCCATTTCCCCCTTCAAGTTTCCTCAGTCCGTCACCGACACCAGTGGCCAGACAGTGGAGCTCTATCCGGAAGACACGGACTCGGTGAATCACTCCCACACCGGCATCGACGCCAAGCTGGACTTGAATTCGGAAAACGTGGCTCAGAATGACCGCTACGCCGTCACCGAGGAAGGTCTGTCAGGGACACTGAGCGCTGATGGATTAACCTATACCGGAGCGGCCCCGACTGAGAAGCAAGTGCAAAAAGGCGAGTTGGTGGTTGGTCATGTGGACTGCGATACCGTTCCATTTCTTTGGACCTATGCCGATCGTTTCACGCTCTTCGATAACTTCTTTGACACCGTGATCGGGCCCTCGACGCCCAACGCCATCGCCATGATCGCTGGCCAGTCGGGGATGACGCAGTGGGTTAAGCATCCCAATCTGGGGTTGGGGGGAAGCGGTACATACGCGAACGGGCAATTGCCTGTTACCGGCGATCCGCAGCCCTACTGGGGATCCGCCCTGGACACAACCCCAGCGAATGAAAAGCAGCCAGTGGACAATCCGGGTGGAGTAAGCTCCACGCCCGCGTCCAATCTAACCTTCGCCGCTTTGCCGCTCTCCTTTATGGGAGGCCAGATTCAAGCCATCACGGCACAGGATTTGAATCCCACCTTCGACCTCTTGGATGTTCAACAGGACATCAAGAAGATCGCCGGCGACCATAATAAGGCGGTAAATTGGGGTTGGTTCCAGGAAGGATATGATCGCGAGCCGACCGATCCTACCACCACGGCAACACATTTCGACTATATCGCCCATCACAACGGCCCACAGTACTTCGGCTATGAGGCCAACAACTTGGGCGAAACCCAAAGGCACCTGAAGGGCCTCGGCGATTTCTATACTGCCATCAATGCCAACGCACTTCCCGCGGAGGGTGGTGTCTTCTACGTCCGCGGCGGGTATGGCAACCTCGATGGCCTTATTCCGCGCTCACCCAGCCCGGCGGTCAAGGCCGCATTCCCCGGCAATGACGACCATCCTGGCTACTCCGACGCGCAGATCGGGGAGGCCCTTCTGGCTGACTCGATCAACGCGATCGCCAGTAGCAAGTATTGGCCGGAGAGCGCGATTATCATTACCTACGACGAAACCGATGGCCTCTACGACCACACTCAGCCCAAGATCCGGTCCTGGGATCCCCTGGGATCCGCACTCGATCAGGGTCCCCGGATTCCCGCAATCGTGGTCTCGCCTTACGGTATGGTGCACGCCATCTCCCATGAAGCCACCGAGCATGGCTCGATCATCAAATTCATCGACGAGATCTTTAACCTGACTCCGCTTGCCGACCTTCCTGACGAAGCCTTGGCGCGCGCTCAGGGTGCGGTGACTTACAACCAGGACTACCTGGGGCCCTCCGATGCCCGGACTCCGGGTGTCGGCAACCTCTTCTCGGCTTTTGACAATGCCCGCTTGCTGGGCATAGAACCACCCATTCCGGCCTGGTTCGCCCAGATTCCGAGAGATCAGGTAACGAGTCTCCCGCACTTTGGTGCGCAGGGCTGCAGCGTACTGCATATCACCCCGACCGATATCGTCGGCGGCATGCTGATCGATCCGGCTCCCTCGGACGTTAATCCTCGGCCCAGCACCAACCCGGGAGTACCCTCACAGGGTGGCTGGCCTACGAATTAGAGTTTCTCTGAACCCCTTTTCTGCGGCGACCGGATTTTCTCTCCGGTCGCCGCATTCTTATCCGCACGCCCCGGATGGGGCGCTTGCAAGAAATAGGACACGCATGAGCAGAATTTGCATACTTCTATTCTTATTTGCCGAATTAACGATCGCGCCCCTAGTATTGGCCCAGACGGGCGCTACCCTGGAAAAAATCAAAGCTGCCGGCTCATTGCCCTGCGGAACCAATACCGAAGAGCCCGAGTACACCATGCAAGACGCCCATGGGAGTCACGCCGATCTCGACCTGGATATCTGCAAAGCCTTGGCGGTGGCAGTGCTCGGGCCCAATGCCAAGTTCACCGTCGTTTCCTTCCAGGATGAGGAGGACGCCTTGGAGGCGCTCCAATCAGGGAAAATCGCGGCGCTCGCTACTGGGACTCCGAATTTCATCAACTCCACCAACCGGAGCTTCGGCTTCGCCCCGCCCGTCTTCTATGATTATCAAGGTTTTCTTGTTAATAAGACGATGGGAATCTCTTCTCCCCGGGACCTGGCGGGCATGAAAATCTGTTTCCTCGGCGGTACCGAGATCGAGGCCCAGTTGGAAGGTTACATGCTTCGAGAGAAGATCAAGTGGTTGCCTTTCGCCTTCTCGGAAGAGGGGGAGATGGAAGCGGCCTTCGTCACCGGCAACTGCGCCGCCATCAGTGCCGACGTTTCGCAACTATCTTACGAGCGCATCGCCTTTAAGAACAAGGCGAAAAATTTTGATATCCTGCCGGACGTCATCGCCAAAGACCCGTTGGCGCCCACCTACCGCCTGGACGATCCGCAATGGGCGGCCATCGTCAACTGGACGGTCGAAGCCTTGATTCAGGCGGAAGAAAGCGGAGTGACACAGGCAAATCTCGGCGAGATAGAGAAGAGCGACGATCCCGTGACCCGGCGTTTGCTTGGCGCCCAGCGCGGCTATGGTCAACTCATCGGGCTCGACGACGCTTGGGCTGCACGCGTGATCGAAGCCGTGGGCAACTATGGCGAGATGTTCGAGCGCGACCTCGGCTCGGGGTCGGTGAGGAAGCTGCCACGCGGTCCAAACAAACTCTGGACGCAAGGCGGGCTCATGTATGCGCTCCCCATCCGCTAAGGTTGTCGCCCCGAGTGGGATGGCCGTCGCCGGGGCCGACGTACCAAGGAGTCCCGCAAAACGGACCTCTGGGCCAGCTTCAAAGAGTGGTGCGATGGTTTGATGCCCGGAGGATGACGACCCTTCTCTGACCTACCTCGATTGAGGAAACATTGATCGCGGCAGGCCTGGTCTCCTGAAAAACCGCGGGTGCGAGGGCCGGGACATTGTGCCCGACCCCGCTCGACCCGGCTTGCTTCACCTAGTTTTCAGTGGTAGCGTTCTCCTTGGATTTCCGCTCCTAAGGAGAAATTCGTATGATGAGCAGCTATCCGCGTTGCCGCTGCCCTGCATGCAACAAGGCATTCCGGGTGGAACTCAAGCGTCCCACCAGTCTTTCGCCCACCCTGGGGTTGATTGCTTGCCCCCAATGCGGCCTGAAGTTCCACCGGTTCGACTCGCATTATCTCAACGCGTCGCCCCGCTCCGTACCTCCCCGTAGTTTTTCGAATTTCGGCTGAGTCTTCATTTCGGAATTCCGTACTCCTGACCCAATCGCGGGTGTCGCGCTGTATTAATAGAGTTCGGGGAGCAATCGAACACAAAGCGGACTTCGGGACAGCAGAGAGAGACCGCCCTTGTTCAAGTGGCTCTGCGCCTGCGGCATCAAATCGACAAGACTAGGAATAGAGCCGATGCGGAGTGTCGGGCTCGAGCAGGGTCAGCAAATCGAAGTACTCCCTGATCTTGACGAGCTTGCCCTGGCGGATGTCGCACATCAGGATGATGGGCAAGTCGAACTTTGTACCCGGAGCGACTTTGTGGGACGACGCCGGCCACTTATCGGTGACCACTCCCGTATGTACATATTCCCAGCAGAGTTTCGTCCTTTCGGCATTGCTGAAGACGTTGGTGGGGTTGATGCCCAACCCCGCCGTGTGATCCCGCGCGGCTACCGATCGTGTCGCCAGTTGCCTGATCTGGTCGTGTCCGCGGAACGTTTCTCCGGTGGCCATAATCACCCACTCGCCGTCTGGAGCGAACACGTTGACCATGCTTTCGATGTCGTCGGAGGTCATTGCGTTTGTGATCGTTTGGACGATGTCGGTTCCGGGAGCGGAGTTTGGCTTCGTGTCGGAAAACAAATGCTGCTTCACACCACTAAGCGTCGCGAGGTCCAAATATTCGTCAACCTTGTCGAACTTCCCGTTCTTGATATGCATCGTGAGGCAGATCGGTACGGCAATTTCCGTCCCTGCGGGAGGAGAACCAGCGATGGTGGCTTGCTCAGGCATGATGGCGCGATGAAGGTATTCGATGCATATCTGCTCTTTCCCGGCGAACATATTCGTTAACTCCATGTGAAGATCCTTTGTGTGGATCCTGCCTGCCATGGCCTTCTCGGCGAGATTCCGGATCTGGTCAACGCCACTGAATGTTTCCCCGGTCGCCATGAAAGTCCACACTGCATCCTTGTTTACGAGCTGCATGAAGCCATCGAGATCGTCACCCAGGTAGATCTTTTTGAACTTCTGGGCAAAGTTTTCCGTATTGTCTTGACTGTCCATGGTTCCCAGTTGGCGTTTGACGGTCTCGATGTCGAAGTACTCGTGGACGCGGTCAATCTTGCCATTCTTAATATGAAAGACGAAGCAGCAGAGGAACTCATACTTCTTCCCGGTGGGTTCGAACTTAATCCCAGGAAAGTCTGCTTGGTTGGTCAGGGTGCCCGACGTGCGATATTCCAGGGAGGCATACTCTTCGTTTGCAAACAGGTTCACGAGGGTTTTGATCCTGCCCGGTGAAGCCGCCCAGTGATTCGCAGCCAACTTCGCGATCTCAGCTTTTCCCTTGATCGTGTCCCCAGTAGGGACGATCAGCCATTCGACGTCTTGATCGAACAGTTCAAGCATCGGATTCATATCTGTGGTAAAGAGCGCGTCAAAGTAGGCGTGCATCATCTGCAGGTTGTTATTGATACATTCGGTGCGCGCCTCGAGGTCGGATTCAGGAGCGGGATTTGGCTTCGTCTTCACTTCAGCCACGGGATTCATTTCAGTTTTCTCCTTTGGGTTTGAAACTGCGCTTCGCACGGAGTTTTTAGGTAATGGGAATCACTCTGGCGTTTCCGGGTGGCGCACCCTTCGTCCGGACGCCGAGCGCGACGGGAATGCCTCCCCTTCACTATTTGAAGACGTCCTCCAACCAGTCGAACATGATCTGGTGCTCAAGGCTCTCGTTGTTGACTCCGCAGTGAGCCTCACTGCCCTCCTTCGTGGTGATAATGTGCTGCGCCTTGGGACAGGTCAGCTTGTCGTAGAACTTCTGACCGTCAACAGCCAACTGCCCCTCGCCTTGTCCGCCAATATTGAAATACGGGCAGGTGATATTGCCTTCCAAACCCCACAAGTTATACTTACTCAGCGCGTCGAGGAACTCCGCGATGGTTCCGCCGCCCGCACCATGTCGATAACGCATGTCTCCCTGGGCGAAAAATCTGCTCCCAACGCTCGACAGATCGATTTTGCTCTCAAGGTTTCTGGGGTAAGGCTGATCCACAGGCAAACCGAGAGCTTCCAGAGCCGAATTCTGCCAGTTCGGGATGGTCGTGCTAGCAATACAGGCCTTTATCCGCTTCTCGAAAGCGGCCGCTCGCGGAGCAAAGTACCCGCCCAAGCTCCACCCCGCTAAGGCAAGGCGTTTCGGATCGACATCCGCGCGGCCGAGCACCCAGTCACATACATATTTCAATGGAACTTCGGTGTCCGGCCGATAGAAGATCTCGGCGCCGGGATTCGAATACATCGCACCACGTTGCCCTGGAATTTCGAACAGCAACGCGTTGTATCCCCGGCGAATCGCCGCCGCGCCGCCGCCCCAGAAATAGAGTTCCTCTCCTAAGGAGTCACCGCCACCCAGGGACATCAACGTCGGCCGCGGCTTATCGCTCGCATCAGCTTTCAGGAAGTAGCCGGGCAGCGACTTCCCGCTCTCATACGGAATACTGACCATCGCGAACGGCAGGTCCATCAGTTTTCCTGCTTGCGTAAAGCAATCCCGTTGACGCTCCCAACTCGCGCGACACTTGGGATCGGTTGTGAATTGGTAAAATCCCACCTCGCGCCAGTACGACGACGCCCGCAGGAACGCCTCCCGCGCACTCACCAGATGCCCGCCCGCAAGCGACTTCCGGGCGATCGCCTCTACCCGCTCCGCCGTGACACGCCATGCCTCCGTATAGCTATCTTCTTTTTCGTCCTCGATCCGTGAGGCGGTCTCGTAGCACTCGCCGAGCGCGGCCCCTTCATACGTGACGCACCCCATCGCTCGCACGAACTGGTAATCGAAGTTGCCCTTGAAGCGCCCCGGCATCCCGGCAGTGGCGCCAAACGTCAGTTTGGTGCCCTTGTTAGTAGCAACAGAGGCGGATGTTGTGGAATTCATGTCTTGGGTTTTTCCACCATCGGCACTTCCTGGTTCGGTAGCTACATTGGGATTCGCCTGTACTTCAGTCGCGAGAATCATTTCAGTTTTGTCCTTTTTTTCTGAACCTGCGCTTCCTTCGGGTTTTCTGTATGAATGGAATTACCCCGGCTTATTGATCCGCCCTGCTCCGCACGCCATGCCTTCTAAAGGATGTTGCGTCCACAAGTGGTGGTTGCTTTTTGCACGCTTGGCGCCCGCCCGCAGAGCTATAGACGTCGAGAGTCTTTTCCTTCGCCTCGCGGCAGTTGCTTGCGGTACTTGCCGACGTGGTCTCGCACGAACAAAGCGGGCCGGCCCACTTCTCCCCATTCGCTGGGGCCATATCTTCTCTCCCTACTTCTGATTCCGGAGCGGATGATCCAAGCACGAGTATTGGTCACCAGGAGAACGTGTGTCTGTCCAAAATGGAACACATAGTGAGATTAGCCGGATGGTCGCAGCCGTGGTAGGGCAACCTGATCAGCTCGAACACCCACTTGGAGGGAGCTGTCGCGCTGCCCTTTAATTGGCTCTGGCTCAAGTTTGGGGAACGACTTACTTCATTCATCCACCTGTCCAACCACCCAGACGCGCATGAGCCTTTGCTCGCCACGAGTGATGAAAATGACTCCCCTCCTGATTCAGGAGGGGTGGCGCGCCGAGCGCCGGGGTGGTTATCTCCTGAAGCCGAAAACATTAGGTCGTAATCAGCACCACCCCCTACCCCCTCCTCAACTG
>JBEKQO010000289.1:0-9384 GCA_049519635.1 Terriglobia bacterium
AGCCGTGTGGATCCGGGAGGCCCCGAAACGAGAAGCGATCCATGATCCAGCGGAAACTTGCACCCCGCGGATATTGCGGCGGAATGAAACCGCCCCTGAGTTGAGTTTTTGGACAATGCGGGATCGAGTTTCGAGCTTAAAAAGAGGATCACCCCCCCGGACGTTGTCGTCTCTCAATGGTGTGAGTCGGGGTGTGCGGAATCATTGCGGACAAGACCCCTTCCGTCTACGTCCGGTTCGCCTCGGGGGCGCGGGGGCCTGCAAGTAGGGCAGGAAAAGTGTAATCTTCACACGTTCAATTTTCAAGTCAATTTTCAGTTGTCCGGTGTCGCTCCCGGTGCTAAAATCGGGGTCGATCTTATAGGTAGCATTATTCCTACTCATTCTTGAAATTGATCGCTGGGGAGAGTTTACTATGCCCCCTGCCGCTCGACTCACCGACATGCACGTTTGTCCCATGCTGACAGCTCTCGTGCCGCACGTGGGCGGGCCGATCCTCGCGCCCGGGGCGCCCACGGTGCTGATTGGATTCCTGCCAGCGGCGCGCATGACGGACATGGTGACGTGCGTGGGGCCACCCGACATGATCATGATGGGCTCGCCTACTGTGCTGATCGAATTCCTGATGGCGGCGCGCATGGGCGATCCGACGGTCCATGGCGGTGTGATCATCCTGGGCGAGCCTACCGTTATGATCGGCGAGGCGGGCATGGGCTCGCCCTCGGCGGTCGTGGTAACCCCGCCGACGCCCGGCGGAGGTGGTGGCGGCGGGGGAAGCTCCAACCCGGCCAGCGGGCCTGCCGAAACCGGGGCCGCCAGTATTACCGCCGGCGCCAGCCGTACGGACACTTGGACGCCCACGCCGTTTGTGGTGGCCCCGGACGCCGCGGTTATGCAGATGGTGGCTAAGGCCATGAGGGCTGGACAGGCGCAGGTGCTGGCCCAGGCAGCCGGTGACGGCACTCCCTTCTGCGAGGCCTGCGCCGCGCAGGGGACTCCGGCCGTCGTCGTTTCGCCGAATAAAACCTCTTGGGTCGAGATCGAATTGGTTGACGACCAGGGAAAACCCGTTGCCGGCGAAACTTACCAGGTTCGTTTGTCAGATGGTTCGCTCTTTGTCGGAACTCTTGACGGGAACGGGCAGGCCCGAATTGAGGGCATCGATCCCGGCACTTGCCAGATTACGTTTCCCGACAGAGACAAGGACTCGTGGAATCCGAAGTAGGTAGATACGAGGGTAGGGTGGTCATTGTCGACATCTGGAAAGCGCCAACACCCTCTCAAGGTGCTAGCCATGGGACTTTTTCACAACGTCGAACAAGGTGAATGTCTCGCCGGTATCGCGCAGCAGTATGGTTTCACCGACTACCGGAAAGTATACGACCATCCGCAAAACGCTCAGTTAAAGCAGGACCGTCCCAACCCGAATATTCTTTTACCGGGTGACCAAGTTTACATACCCGACAAAGATCTCAAGCAGCATTCGGGCGGCACGGAACAACGGCACAGCTTCAAACTTGAATCGGACCAGACTCAACTTCGTCTGGTCATTGCGGACACCGATGGCAATCCTTACTGCGGAAATCGCTACGAACTGAAAGTTGGGGCGGCGGTTTTCAAGGGTACTACGGGCAGTGACGGTCTAATTGAGCAGGCGATCCCGGCTGACGCCGAAGAGGGAGAGTTGACAGTGTGGTGGACCGAGGGGCCGCCACCCATCACCTGCACGTGGACTCTGGACATCGGACACCTCGATCCGGTCGAGGAAGTTTCCGGCATCCAGGCACGGCTTAACAACTTGGGCTTTAACTCAGGCGCCGTGGATGGCGTTCTGGGACCGAAGACCATTTCCGCAATCCAAGCCTTCCAGGACGCCAACGGCCTGGTGGTTGACGGCGTCGCGGGTCCGCAGACGCAGGCGAAGTTAGTGCAATTGCACGGATGCTGAGTCGCGGCCCGGGAATTATTGAGGAGGACAAAGGAGGATACGTGATACTACCCCCCACACCCCTGATCGCCAAGGTTGCGCGCACCAGCAAGGACCAACAACATCACAACACGCTTGTCTTGCGGCCCGACTTTCCTTATTCGGTCTGAGCTGCTCATCATCTCGCCACGTAAAGCGAGGGTTTAATTCATGCCGAAACAGGCGCAGCCCGCCAATCCGATCTGGATGTTCGGGAAGCATTACGATTTCAATGTTTATAACGTAGTTGACGTTCACGGCAACCACGTCGACCTCGACCCGTTTCAATACAAGCGGGACGCGGCAGGCGCCCCTTGGCAAAGGCAGAAAAACCAGATTGTGCTGCATTTCACGGCTGGCAACGGAGCGGCGAGCGGCACCATCGATTGGTGGAATACGCTGGCGCAACGTGCGAATTATTACTGCCCTCAGTGGGACGAGGGCGCACATCACCACTTCCACAGTCCCAATTCGGGGAACTGCCCGTTAGGTCATGGCGCCCTCAGAGCCGCCTGGGCCAGCGCTCACTACGTGGTCGAGCTGGCCATGGACCGCCTGAATCCGGGGGCGCAGACGTATTCCGATGTGATCGAAGTAGTCCCCTCGGACTATGTAACTTTTCATGGGGAGGCGGTCAACCAATATTCGATCGGTATTGAGCACGCGAACGTCGGAACCACCTGGTCCGCCGCTCGCCATCACATGGATGCCATGGTAGGAGTGGGCCCTAACCAGCGTCCCTCGGATCGCAATCGATATCTCCATCTGCCAAATCCCAACGCGTTGGGGGGGCCCAACAGCAATCTGGGTAATAACCCCGAGGATTTCCAAGCCTACCAGGACGAACAGTACCTGGCGATGATTCTCCTGCTGCGGTACCTTTGCATCCACCATCGCATTCCCCGCCGATTTCTGGGAGATACGGTGCAGGAGAAAATGCAGCGTTGGTGGCACAACGTGCCGGACCTTTTCAAGAGTAAGCTCATGCGCTTTCGTGGCATTCTTTCCCACATGAACTGCCACGCCACCAAGGAGTGCGGGGGACCGGCGATGCACCGAAACCGCCTCTTTCGCGGCATCATCGATGAGTGGTGGTTGCCCGTGCAGATCGACGGCACAGAGCGGCCTTACTACATGGGCCCCTTCGATCCGCAGACGGATCTGCCCAGCTACTTTCGTTGGACGGCCGCCGGGCTTCAGTCCGACCTCTTTCATGATGCCGACGCTAGTGCGTTGCAGGAAACCAAGAGCCACTTCAATCTCGAACACGTGCAGTGGTTTTACGCCCAAACCGAAAGCCCCGCCGTAGGCGGAATCTTTCCCATCGGCACCAACCGGGTTTGGCACGGGGGAGTTCACTTTCAGCCCCCTGCCACCAACCGCAAGGTCTATGCTGCCGCCTCCGGGACGATTGTGGCCGCGCGACTGGGCGGCGATGCGCCGACCGAAAACGATCCCCACTGGGGCAGCCAGCGGTTCGTGCTGATTCGCCACTGCTTTTACCTTGAGAAAGAGGCGAATCCAGGCGGGGGTGAGCGCCTAAACTACACTGTCGATCCCAAGTACTTTTTCACCCTTTATATGCACCTGGCGGCGTTTGGCAACCTCCAGGCGCCGGATCGAGCCAATCCTCCCTGGTTCAACAAATGGGTCCGCGCCGGGCTGGTGGCCCAAGCCGGAGGGGGGCCTGCCCCCGCGGGCGACCCGAATGCCGTCTTCTGCCCCAATGTCGAAATTGCCGTCGGCGACTGGCTCGGTGAGTGCGGCGTCTATCGCGGTAGCAATATCCTGCATTTTGAGGTGATGAGCAAGGAAGAGATCACCGTCGATCCGTGGGACCGAAGCGACTATCGAGTTGAGGATAAGAGCGGGAGCGCGATCTGCACGCTGCCCACACTCGATCAATTTGTCCGGGACCGCGCGGGCGAAAGGATCGACGAACTTGATATCCTGCGCGCCGCGCCTGACCTGCGACGCGTCAAGTGCTATCACAAGAGCGAGTGGGCGCTGGACAGTGCCGACGCGCTGCTACCGGTGCTGCCCAAACCGTTTGCGACTGAACTGTTCAGGTTGTGGGAAAAGCTGCAACACTTTATGTGGGTCGCTGACGCCGTGGCGCAATGCCCTGACCTCTCGGCGCAGTTGTGTGACGCCACCGGTTTCATGTGGTTCTATCATCCGATTACCTTCATGGAGTTTGCCAATCGCTTAGTCCTGGAGGAGAACGGACAGATTTCCGAACCGGATCTGAGCGCCACGAATGTGAGCCTGGAGAACGGTTACCTGACCCAATATATCCAGTTCGGAGCCGGCGGTGCGGTCCCGCAGAATGCGGACGGCGCCCGCGTCAAACCCTTTGACGTTTCGACCCCCAACAAGCTCCTCACCCCTGATTTCTTCGAGTATCACTTCACGCGTGCCGAACTCGCCTGTTTAGGTCCCGGGGTGCATAACCCGGGTCCCACTCCGCCCCAAAGAACCAGGTTCCATTTGAGCTTGCTCGATGTGCTGGAAAACATCTGGGTGGAATATGGTAATCCGATAACGGTGACGTGCAGCCACCTGTGCGACGGTCATAGGTTCATCACGCCCGCGAACCCGAGTTTGTGCATCCTCGGTACCTCCTACGCACTGGAAAATCACGCGTTTGGACATGCGGTGGATATTCGCCCGACGGCCCCCACCCCGGCACTCTGCCGCAAACTTTGGACTGCCGCCGTGGCCGCCGCGAGCGCTCTCCACGCCGCGTGCGACGCGCATGGCGGCGAGGCGTCGCACGCCGACCTTTTCGGGTCCTATGGATTGGTTCGCTTTCTGCGGGTTTTGACGAAGCCCGACGCCGTTCAGCATAAGTTGGAAGCGGGTCAACCCCTGCTTGCGGCGGAGGCCGCTGCTTGCGTCTTGCATCTGGAGGTCATCGAGCAGAAAACGTCAGTGGTGTGGGAATGTTGGATTCGCAGGGCGACTCGCGCGACTGCCGTCCGGATCGATCCGCCTTCCATCATCGGCGCCTTCAATTCCCAGCAGGATGCCGAAGCCGAGAGAGAAACGCCCAAAGTAACTGTCTCCCAGAAGGCCGGAGGCTGGAAGTGCGCGATCCGCAGTTTGAGTGTTGCGACCAGCGTAAGGCTTCAGGCGGGAGGAATCATTGGAGTGTACGGTTTGGCGGCCAACGCGGAAACCGAGAAAGAGAGCGGGTCTGACAGTGCCTGGCCGAAAGAACAACCCTAGCCCGGGACGCCGGTCGACAGGGACTCAACGTCACCGGTGTGGGCTTACCGCGTCGGGATTGGCCATGCGTGTTCTATTTTTTGCCTTTTGGGCTTTGAGTTATGCCGCCAGCGTTCATCACCAAGGCCTTGCCCACGATTACCACCGGGATTCTATCGAGGAGCCACACCCACCAAAGCCAAGCTTCCCCACAAGTCTCAGGGTGAGCAATCAAGACAAGGCCGCTGACGAGGGCAATGCCGGCAGCAGACAGAGCCCGCCAGCTTCGCAGAATGAGGGGAATTCCGTGGAAACCACCTCCTCCTTTCGCGGTTGGAGCGGAGAAACGCCCGTTATGAAGCAAGAGGATATCCTGGACGATGGATCTGTCCGAACCTTTTTTTACTCCATTTCCTCGACGGGAAAGCAAAGTCATCTCAGCTCTTCAAAAGGCGAGGGGCCACAAGACGGTGTATTCGCCAAGGATCCGGTGGGCCTCCGCCCGGGGACCGTACTCGTCCTAGGTCACGACGTGAGGGTTCATGATCCTGCGATCGTACTGCAGATCGATTGCGATGACCAGAAGGTTCAGGCGCTTCAGCGCGCGATTGCAGAGTGGACGCAAGGGAAGGATCTTCCGGAAGTTCCGGCCACCCTCAAGCTGCAGTGGACCGTGTCAGGTAGCAAGCCCATTACTCTTTGGCGTGATTCGCGAAAGCTCATGGTTTCTGCCGGTGAAGCGGGGTACGAGTATTCGCCACCCTTCCTCAGCCTGGCGGCTCTTTCGCCCAGCGGAAAGACGCTTCTGGTGGGGGTCACGACCGGGAACGAAGAAGAATACCATGTGATCGTTATGCCGGCAGGGACCTCCGTGAAAACGCGGCCAACCGCGTCAAAGTAAGGGTTATTTGCGTGCGGTGACTGCCCCGGCGCTTGGCACGTCCCCCCTCCTGAAACGGGAGGAGATCTATTGCCGACGGAGGAAAGAGGGCTGATGCTCACCATACGTCCCGCGCAGATCAGGGTGTTTTCCATGGTGGCCGCGAAGAACTTCGAGGACCACATGGTGGCGCACCTCGCCGAGTTTTTTCCCCAGCCGTACCAAAAGCTGGGCGAGGCAAAGACGCGCGCGGCAATCCAGCAAGGGGTCGTGAAGGCACAGAAATACGGGATCGTTTCCGAGCACGACGTTTGCATCTACATCGATATGATGTTCGAGTACGGCAACGACTTCGACGTTGACCCTGCGTTGCCGTGGGCGAGCCAAGTCTTGAACGATCCTAAAATCTGGAATCCAACTTACAAAGTCAACCGGCTGTTTGACGCCGCGATGGACCAGCGAAAATCAGGAGCCAAGGCGAATGGGTGACGGTGGTTCCACTCCGGGCGGGGGCTTGCCGGGCGCCAAAAACTCTGCGGACAGCACCATGGGCCAAAACACCGTGGGGTCCGGCGTCAAACCATGTCCGGCCAATTCCCAGCCGGCGCCGCCTCCCATTACGGTAAAGATTCTGGCGGCCGACGGAACCTCAGCTCCTTGCACGCTCGTGCCGGTAAACGGACAGATTCAACTCAAGGGCGTTCCCAGCTCCGGCAGCGGCGCGTACAAGTGGTCCACCACCAGCGCTAAGATCTCGCTGATGAACTCGACTTCCGACACCGTAACCGTGGTGGGAGGCGCAACCCCCAGCGGGGGCCGTGACGCGGAGACCATCAAGCTTGTCTTTACGCCGAGCGGAGCAGCCGCTTTGGCGCCCGTCACGATCACCGCCACGACGATCAGCGCGGTGTTTTCGGCGTCGGCGAACCAATCTTACGGTTTCGACGATATGGACGGTGCAGCCGGCGTCGCCAACCACATCTCGGTGAAGAAGAATGATTCCACGAAGGTTCATCTTACGCTGAACGGCGGGGCAACGGACGCCGACGTGCAGTTTACGAGCGACGATGCCACTGTCGCCGACGCGGCGCCCGCGGGTAGCGGCTGCGATTTCGAGGTTACCGTTAACGGCAAGAATCAGGACAAGGCCGAGACCACCCTCCGGGTCAAATGCAAGTGCGGAGCGGCGCCCCTGCTGGCGACGATTCTCGTCGATGTATACAAGCAGAAAGAGGTGTCTGCCACCATCGCCAAGATCTATGACAGTACGGTGGCGGCCACCACGCTGAGCCGTCCCAATTTTGACGTCAAAGCGGCGGAGGCGGAGATTAACAAATGGTATAAGCCTGCCGTGGCAAAAATTACCCTGACCGACAACAGTTCCTCGGGAGGAGCTACGGACGTACACTTCGATTTGAACGGAGACGGGAAGCTTGACCTGGAGCCGGGAGGCACGTCGGCAGAGCAGGCCGCTATTACCGCGGCCTTTAACCCGACCGGCCAGAAGGTGGTGATCGTCAAGGACCTGGCCTGGATTTATTATCTGAAGACTGCGGCGGCGAAGGACGACACTACCATTACTTTGAAGGATTCCTACTCCGGTTACATGAAATTTATCCTCGTCGGCTGGTCCTATACGGTGGGTGCCGGGGCGAGCGCGGAGACAGTCCAGGTCAAGAGTATTGCGGGAGGCACCATCACTCTGCAGTCAAAGCTGACTAATGATCACCCCGTGACCGACGGCCTCATTTTTCCGTTAAGCGGGTTGAGCGGTAATCCCATTTTGGTTGCTGAACAAGGTAAGAGCGAGGCGGGAGTGCGACAAACCATCGGTCATGAAGATGGCCACTCTCTCATGAACTGGCTCGACCTCGAGTCTCCGAAGAATCTCATGCACTATGCAGCCGGAGACACTCGCACTGAAATCCGGTATAAGAGCCAGCCGAAGAAGTATGACAGCGGTAACGAAAACCAATGGGACGCGGTGTCCCGGTGATATTTAGTCTCTGCCGCCGGTTGATCATCATCGCAGGCACGGTTTTCGTGCCGCCGGCGATTCTTATCGGAGCGACTTCTATGTATTCAGATACCAGTAGAGAGGCGCTACGGGTACGGATGGCGCGAGAGCAGATCGACCAGTTCCGCGCGGGCCAACCCTTCAGCGGAGATGTCCAACCGTACATTGTGGCGGGGCAGCCTGATTCCAAAGCTCTCGACGTGTTCGCACAAGCTTTGGCACAGGAACCCGAGCCTGTCCGGGCGCAGGTCGCTAATCTATTAATCGCTCTGGGCCGTAAGGTCGACCCGCTTCAAGCCTCGGGCGGCAACTTGATCCGCAATCCCCGGATCATCCGGCTGCTCATCGTGGAGGGCCTTTCCAATGTTGGGCAGACGCGCGACGAGTGCCTGGACGCGCTCCTGGCATCGGTGCCTGCCGAACTGCTTCGCGATTATGGCCGCGTGTTGACCCAGAGTCTTGAGCGCTTCCCGGATGGCACGACCTTCCTGCTCGTGGCCAAGGCTAAACCGGAAGCCGCTCTCGCAGTGGTGAAGGAGCTGGCGCGTTCTCCCCGCTGGGCTAAGTCCGAGAACGTGCAGATCGCACTGGCTGCCCTGGGTGAAAAGGCGGTCGAAAACAAATTCGTTCAGTCTTTCCTTACCACCCGAGATCCCTCACAGAAAGCGCAACTGGCTAAGTCCCTGGGTTACATAGGGACTGACATTGCCTTGCGCGCCCTGGCCAGCCAGATGCGTACGGACCTGGTCGTCGAAATGCCTATGGTGTCCCGAAAGTCGGTCAGGCTGGACATCATGGCGGCGCTCAGCTACAACTTTCCCGACAAGCCATTCTTGTATGACAACGCGGTCATCGACGATAGCGGTTACGCGCGAGTGGAGCAGTTCTGCGAGAAAACCTTCGACACGAAATGGCAGGGACCGCGGCCGCCGTTCCTCACCATTCAGGGGTTTCCCTCGGAACCGCCACACTCGCCGGCGTGCCATAAGTGACGCACAGCTTATGGTACGCCAGAACTAAATAACTGGTGAAGTTTGTGGCCTGCTGTGCTCCCTCTCGTCAGACGTGAACCATCTGTTCTCGGAAGCGGTCGCGACTAATACATGCCACTCGATGATTTTGGTGCAGACGTAGGTCTCGTCGAACCCATTTGCCGGTCAATCATCGCATTGTGGAAAAATAGCTCCTCCCTTGTCGGTGCGCCGTGAAAGGCGCTGGTCCACAGCGGGTGAAAGTCCCGCCCGGGAACTGGTTCGTTCCACCCGGTAGCAATCGGAGCGGCGGTGGAGGCAACAAAGCCGCTGAAGCCTT
>JBEKQO010000290.1:0-9360 GCA_049519635.1 Terriglobia bacterium
AGTTTTATAACATATTGAAGTTGCTCAGATCGATGTCTCATCAAATACGTCAGTGTGACACTGGGTCTCGTCCAGCGCGACAGCCGATCCAGATAACCAATCGGTATTGAACCGCGTTGACGCCAGCGGAGAGCCTCCAACGCGCGAGATTCTCCGCGCTGGCAAGCGCCGAACCTGGAACAGGGAGGCGGCGAGCTGGCCGTCGCTGGATGCACGCCCCCTCCTTGCAAGCGGCTGCGCGCGGCCCTACGTTAAAGGACACGATTCCCCGTGTGCGTAGTATATATGTCGCTAATTTTGTCAGCGCGGGCGGAAGCATTTGGAGGCGCTGTCGGGGAGACTGCGATATGGACGTTCCTCAACATCCACGCCCATTAGAGTCAGGAATACATCGCGACCTTGGGAGCCGATTGAATTATGGGGATTATTTGCGCCTTGCTCGTGTGTTGAGCTCGCAATGTCCCCGTTCCAGCCCGCCCCATCACGATGAGATGCTGTTCATTATACAGCATCAAGTCACTGAGTTATGGTTCAAGCTCACGCTTCACGAACTGCGTGCGGCGCGCGATTGCATCGTTATGGACAATCTCGAACCGTGTGAAAAAATTCTTGCCCGTGTGAAGGCGGTCCAAAAACAATTATTCGAGCAATGGGGCGTCCTCGAAACACTGACTCCGAGCGAATATTTGCAATTCAGAGGCGTGCTGGGGCCGGCTTCCGGATTGCAATCGCACCAGTATCGCGCCATCGAATTCATCCTCGGCAATAAACAAAGAGAGACGCTGGAGCTTTTCGCGCATGATGAGGAAGCGCGGAGCGAGCTTTCCGCCGAACTTGAAAGCCCGAGCCTATACGACGAGTTCCTTCGTCACCTTTACAGGCAGGGCCACCCTGTGCCGCCGGAGTGCGTGGAGCGCGACTGGAGTCTGGCCTACCAGCGCAACTCCAATCTGATCCCGGTATTCAAGCGCATTTACACAGAGCCGGAAGCCTATTGGGAAGCCTATGCTCTTTGCGAAAAGCTCGTCGATATCAACGAACATTTCCAGCTTTGGCGTTTTCGTCACATGAAAACGGTGGAGCGCATCATAGGGTACAAGCCGGGGACAGGCGGCTCCTCGGGTGTCGCTTTCCTGAAGAAAGTGGTCGACCTGACGTTCTTCCCAGAGCTCCTCGACGTCCGAACCGAAATCGGGGCGCTTCGATGACCGAGATCAGGGGCCGCTGCAAGAGCAGGAGCTCCGTCAGCAGCCCGAAATCGGATCGTGATGATTCTTTCTGCATAGCGGGTGCTCAGCCACAATCCGCGCGCACCCCACCAGACGCATTCGAGCGGAAGGAGTGAGCATGGCGCGGCTACTGGAAGGCAGGCGGGCTCTGGTGTGCGGTAGCAGCCAGGGGATCGGTCGAGCGATTGCCGTCCATTTCGCGGATCAAGGCGCCGAAGTCATTCTCCTCGCCCGGAGCGAAGCGGAGTTGCAACGCTTGTGTGGCCAGCTCGGCTCCCAGCACCGGCAAAGACATGCCTATTTGGCCGCCGATCTCGCTTATCCCGACCGCTTGAAAAAGCTTTTAGAAGAGCGGCTGCCTGAACTTCTTCCGATTCACGTCCTGGTCAACAACACCGGCGGACCGCCGGGCGGGCTACTGTACGAGGCAGCGCCTCACGAGCTCATCAAGGCCTTCACCCAGCATCTGGTCTCGAGCCAGATTCTCGTCCAAGCCTTGCTCGCCGGCATGAAGAGCGAACTTTTCGGCCGGATCATCAACATCGTTTCGACCTCGGTCAAGCAACCCATTCCGGGGCTCGGCGTTTCCAACACGGTGCGCGGCTCCGTGGCTTTGTGGGCCAAGACCCTGGCCCGCGAACTCGCGCCCTTCGGCATCACCGTGAACAACATCCTCCCCGGCGCGACCGAGACCGCGAGGCTCGCATCGATCGTCGAAGCCGAGGCCAGCCGCTCGAACGAAACCATTGAGGCGGTGGTCGAACAAATGAAAAACTCGATCCCGTTGGGACGCTTCGCCAAACCGGAGGAGATTGCCTATGCGGCAGGCTTTCTCGTGTCCGACCAAGCCGCCTACATCACCGGCATCAACCTGCCGGTCGACGGGGGGCGGACGATGAGCTTGTAAATGGCCATGCAAAGAATCGCGAACTACATCGATGGCCAGTTGATTCCACCGCGCTTGAGTCGTTATCTCGAGAACCTGGAGCCAGCTACGGGCCTTGCCTATTCGGAAGCGCCGGACTCCGACGCCAGCGATATTGATCGAGCAGTGGACGCCGCGGAAAAGGCGTTTTCCGCTTGGGCGGAGGCGCCGCTGGAAGAACGGGCGCGGCTGCTGCGCCGGCTCGCCGAGCTCATCAAAGAGCGGGCGGAAGCATTCGCCCACGCCGAATCGGTCGATTCCGGAAAGCCCTTGAGCGCGGCGCGACAGGTCGATATTCCCCGAGCCGCCGCCAATTTCGAGTTCTTCAGCTCCGCCATCCAGCATTTCTTTTCCGAGTCCCATGCCACGGGGACTCAGGCGCTGAATTACACCCTTCGCGCGCCGCTCGGGGTAGTCGGCTGCATCTCGCCCTGGAACCTTCCGCTCTATCTTTTCACCTGGAAGGTCGCGCCGGCCCTCGCCGCAGGGAACACTGTCGTCGCCAAGCCATCGGAACTCACGCCGATGACGGCCTATCTTCTTTCGGAAGTCTGCCGGGAGGCCAAGCTTCCGCCAGGCGTCCTGAACATCATCCATGGGACCGGCGCCAAGGTCGGACAGAGCCTGGTCGAACACCCGAAGGTGCAGGCCATCTCTTTCACCGGCGGCACCCAGACCGGCGCCCGCATCGCCGCGACAGCGGCCCCGCGCTTCAAGAAGCTCTCCCTGGAGTTGGGTGGCAAGAATCCCAACATCGTCTTTGCCGACTGCGATCTCGAGCGCGCTGCGGCGACATCCGTGCGCTCGTCCTTCTTCAATCAGGGCGAGATCTGCCTGTCGGGGTCGCGGATATTCATCGAGCGGCCGATCTTCGACAAATTCAGAGACGAATTCGTGCGGAGAACCCAGGCGCTGCGCGTGGCCGATCCCTTGGTTGAAAGCTGCGACGTCGGCGCTCTCATCTCCGAGAACCACCTGCACAAGGTGCTTTCCTACATCGGTCTAGCTAAAGAAGAAGGTGGGCGGATTCTCACCGGCGGCCGGCAAGTGCACTTGGAAGGCCGCTGTGAAGGGGGGTATTTCGTCGAGCCGACAATCATCGGAGGCCTTTCTCCTTACTGCCGGGTCAATCAGGAAGAGATTTTCGGTCCCGTGGCGACCCTGACGCCATTCGACGGCGAGGACGAGGCGGTCGAATACGCCAACAGCACGCCGTACGGCCTTTCCGCCACGATCTGGAGCGAAAACATCAAGCGCTGTCATCGTCTGGCGAGCCGAGTCCAATCCGGCGTGATCTGGATCAACTGCTGGCTGCTTCGGGATCTTCGGACACCTTTCGGCGGCATGAAGCAATCTGGGGTAGGCCGCGAGGGCGGCTTTGAAGCGCTCAAGTTCTTCACCGAGCCCAAGAACGTCTGCGTCTATTTCGGAGGCTAGCCGTCATGACGAGCCCGCACATCAACTCGCAGCGAGCCCCGGAACCCGTAGGTCCCTACCCGCATGCGAGGCGAGTGGGAAACCTCTTGTTTCTCTCGGGCGTAGGTCCCAGAAAACGGGGCGAGAAGGCGATTCCGGGCGTTCAACTGGACGAGCAAGGCCAGATCGCTTCTTATGATATCGAAGTCCAGTGTCGCTTGGTTTTTGAAAACGTCCACCTCATCCTGGAAGAGGCCGGGTCCCACTGGGACAATCTGGTGGACGTCACCGTGTTCCTGACCAACCTGGAACAGGACTTTTCCACCTACAACCGGCTCTATGCCGAGTATTTCAAAGGCAATCAGCCCTGCCGGACAACGGTCGGCGTTTCGAGGCTCCCGACGCCGATTGCTATCGAGTTGAAATGCATCGCGACCATCGACTGAAAGAGAATGCCATGCGAGAGCTCAAGCCTTTCAACTTCCGGGAATGGATCGACAAGAACCGCCCGCTGCTCAAACCGCCGGTCTGCAACAAACTGGTCTTCGAGGACGCGGAGTTCATCGTCATGGTGGTGGGTGGTCCGAATAACCGCAAGGACTACCACTACGACGAAGGCGAGGAGTTCTTCTACCAACTTGAGGGCGACATGGTCTTGAAGATCATGGGGGACGGAAGACCCAAAGACATCCGCATCCGCGAAGGCGACATTTTCCTCTTGCCGCCGCGCATCCCCCACTCGCCCCAGCGCTTCGCCGACACGGTGGGGCTGGTCATCGAGCGCAAGCGGCATCCCGAAGAAAAAGACGGCCTGCTGTGGTACTGCGACAACTGCGCGAACCTGCTGTATGAGGAGTATTTCCACCTCCGGAACGTCGAAACCGACTTCCCGCCGGTCTTCGAGCGCTTCTACGCCAAGCTGGAAAACAGGACCTGCAAGCAGTGCGGAACGGTGACGGAAACCCCGAAGTAAACATGCTCAAGATCGATATCCATACCCACGTCCTGCCCAAGGAATGGCCCGATCTTCGGGAGCGGTATGGCTACGGCGGATTCATCCAGCTCGAACATCATCGGCCGGGCTGTGCGCGCATGCTGCGGGACGGCGAGTGCTTTCGGGAGATTCAGAGCAATTGCTGGGACGCGAGAACTCGGCTTGAGGAGTGCGACGCGCTCGGCGTCCAGGTACAGGTGCTCTCCACAGTGCCGGTCATGTTCTCTTATTGGGCGAAGCCGGCGCATACCCTTGATCTTTCGAAGCGGCTGAACGACCACATTGCCGGCATCGTCGCCGAGTTCCCCAAACGCTTCGTCGGGCTCGGCACGCTGCCCATGCAGTCGATCGATCTCGCGGTAAAAGAGCTGGAGCGCTGCGTGCGCGACCTTAAGCTGGCCGGCGTCGAGATCGGCACCCACATCAACGGCGCCAACCTGAACGAGGCGATGTTCTTTCCTCTCTATGAGGCCGCGGAAGATCTGGGGGCGGCTATCTTCGTGCACCCCTGGGACATCCTGGCTCACGAGCGGATGAAGAAATACTGGCTGAGCTGGCTGATCGGCATGCCCACAGAGTCCGCCTTGGCCATCTGCTCGATGATCTTTGGCGGAATCTTCGAGCGATTTCCGCGCCTTCGGGTCGCCTTCGCCCACGGCGGCGGCGCCTTTCCTGGAAGCCTAGGGCGCATCCAACACGGCTTCGAGGTGCGCCCGGACCTCTGCGCCACGGACAATCACATCGAACCCAGTCGATTCCTGGGCCGCTTCTACGTGGACTCCTGTGTCCACGACCCGCGCCTCTTGCGTTGCCTGATGGATCTTTTGGGCGAGAAATCGATTGCCCTCGGCTCTGATTATCCTTTCCCGCTGGGGGAAATCCGGCCCGGCCGGATGATCGACGAGATGGACTTGGGCGAGTCCACCAAGGCGCGCTTGTTGCACGGATCGGCACTTGAATGGCTGGGCCTGAAGTTGGAGGATTTCCTGTGAGCCTGGTCGAAGCCCGCATCGCTGGTCGGACTTTCCGTTTCGACTCGGCGAGGTACGTCGACCTGTCGATTCCGTTGAGCTTCCAAGACGAAGGACTCAGCGCCTTCGGCGTGCCGCCCGCCAGCGTTCGAACGGTGGAAACGGCGCGGTTTACCGGAGATACCCGGCGCGGCGGCAGCTGCAACGTGAGGGAGTATCGGATCACGCCCCATTGCCACGGCACCCATACCGAATGCGTGAGCCATATTGTGGACCAGGAAATTTCGGTGGCCGAAGTGGTCGGGGACGCCTGTATTCCGGCGACCCTCATCTCCATAACGCTGGAGAAGGGGGGAGATTGTGCGGAAAGCTATATCTCCGGCAAAGAAGAAGACGATCTTCTCATTACTCGGAGGCATCTTAACGAGAAGCTGGAGCGCCTGGACGACGAGGTTTTCCATCATGCGCTCATCGTCCGCACGCTCCCCAACTCATCCACCAAGAAAAAGCAACGATACGCTTCAGCGTCTTATTTTTCCAACGAGGCAATGGCGGAAATCGCCCGCCGCAAGGTCAATCATCTTCTGGTGGATGTGCCGTCGGTCGACCGCATGGACGATCAGGGTAAGTTATCGAATCATCGCCTTTTCTGGGAAGTGCCGTCCGGCAGCCGGGATCTCAGGGAAGCCCGAGCGCCTCATCGGACCATTACCGAACTCATCTTCGCGCTGGACGAGGCGCATGACGGCTATTACCTGCTCGATCTCCAAATCGCCCCGTTTTCGTGTGATGCGGCTCCCAGCCGGCCGCTGATCTTCCCGGTGGAAGTCTCGTGAATTCCCCAACCGGTAAAACCCTCGCGGAAAGCCTGGATCGGGAGGACCCGCTCGGCGCCTTCCGGGAGCGCTTCCATATCACTAAACGCGAGAATGGAGAGGAAGAGATCTATTTCTGCGGCAACTCCCTGGGGCTGCAACCGAAATCGGCGCGGCGTTACGTTCAGGAAGTGCTCGAAGCCTGGGCGCGGATGGGGGTTCGAGGACATTTCGAAGGCTATCATCCCTGGCTGCCGTACCACGAATTCGCGACTGAAAAGCTGGCGCGCTTGATGGGCGCCCTGCCTTTAGAAGTCACGGCGATGAACTCCCTGACGGCGAACCTCCATCTCCTCATGGTGAGCTTTTACCGCCCTACCCCCGAACGCCACAAGATTCTCATCGAGGCGCAGGCCTTCCCGTCCGACCGTTATGTGGTGGAGTCCCAGATCCGGTTTCACGGCTTCGACCCTGAGGAATCGATGATCGAAGCGAGGACCAGGAAGGACGAATCGGTCATAGGCATGGACGATCTCCTGGAACTCATCGAACGCGAAGGTGAAAGCATCGCGCTGATCCTGTGGCCGGGCGTTCAGTTCTACACGGGACAAGCCTTCGCGCTGGAAAAAATAGCCGAAGCCGGCCATCGGAAAGGCTGCGCGGTGGGATTCGACCTTGCTCATGCCGTGAGCAACCTCGTCTTGAATCTGCACGACTCACAGGCGGACTTCGCCGTCTGGTGTTCCTATAAGTACCTCAATGCGGGGCCTGGCGCGGTGGCAGGCTGCTTCGTCCACGAGCGTCACGCCAAGCGTTTCGACCTTCCCCGCTTCGCCGGCTGGTGGGGACACGACAAATCCACCCGATTCGCGATGCCCCCCCGGTTCAACCCGCTGCCCGGCGCTGAGGGCTGGCAGCTCAGCAATCCGCCCATCCTCTCTCTGGCGCCGCTCCTCGCTTCCCTGGACCTGTTCGATGAGGCGGGAATGAAGGCGCTAAGAGCAAAATCGGAAAAGCTGACCGGCTACTTGGAGCGCCTGTTGATCGAGCGCTGCGGCGATAAAGTCGCCATCCTGACGCCACCCGAGCCTGCCGAAAGAGGCTGTCAGCTTTCAATCAGGCTGCGGGACGGCAAGCGGATCCATGAACGGCTGATCGCCTCGGGCGTAGCGTGCGATTGGCGCGAGCCCGATGTGATCCGTCTCGCCCCGGTTCCGCTCTACAATCGCTTCGTGGAAGTTTTCGATTTCGTCGATAGGCTCCAGAGGATGCTCGAGCATGCGTAGCGCGAAAGTCACGCTCATCGGCGCCGGACTCGCGGGATGTCTTTTGGCGATCTACCTGGCGCGCCGGGGATTTTCCGTCCAGGTCTTCGAGCGCCGCCCGGACATGCGAGAGCAGGCCATTGCCGCGGGGCGGTCGATCAATCTGTCGTTGTCCGCTCGCGCCATTCACGCGCTGCGGGAAGTCGAACTTTATGGAAAGGTCGAAGCGCATCTGGTCGCCATGCCCGGGCGGATGATCCACAGCGAAAAGAGTGAGCTTCTCTATCAGCCCTATGGACGCGACCCATCCGCCGTCCATTACTCGGTCGGACGGGGCATACTCAACAAGCTGCTGCTCAATGCGGCGGAATCGGCAGGCGCCGAGCTCTTCTTTGAGGCAGGCTGCGCAGGGCTGGATTTCAAAGATGGCCGCTTATTCTTGAGAAATGAAAAAGACGGGACGACTCAAGCGCAGACCTTCGATACTGTGATCGCGATGGACGGCGCGGGTTCCGTGGTCCGCCACGCGATGATCAAGCAAAGACGCATCCAAGGCAGCGACGAGCATCTGGCGCATGGCTACAAGGAGTTGACTATCCCGGCGGGACCGAACGGCGCCTGCCGGCTGGAAAAGAACGCTCTGCACATCTGGCCGCGCGGCGGCTTCATGCTGATCGCGCTCCCCAACACCGACGGCAGCTTCACCTGCACTCTGTTCCTGCCGTATGCGGGCCCTTTGAGCTTTGAAACGCTTCGGGATGAAAAGAGCGTCCTAAACTTCTTTGAAACCGAATTTCCGGACGCGCTGCCCCTCATTCCCAGTCTGAGCCGTGATTTCCTGGCCCATCCCACGGGAACCGTGGGCACGGTGCGCTGCTTCCCGTGGCACGTCGGAGGCAAGGCGCTGCTTCTCGGCGACGCCGCCCACGCAGTGGTTCCCTTTCACGGCCAGGGAATGAACTGCGCCTTCGAGGATTGCGCCGTTTTCAACCAGTTGCTCGACAAGCACCAGGACTGGGAAAGCCTCTATCTTGCATTCGAAGCCTCAAGAAAGCCGAACGCCGAAGCCATCGCCGATATGGCGCTGGAAAACTATATCGAAATGCGCGACGCCGTCAGGGACTCCAAGTTCCACCTATGCAAGAAGATCGAATGGCTCCTCGAAGCGCGCCATGCCCAGCGCTTCATCTCGCGCTACGCGATGGTGATGTTCCACCGCATTCCTTACTCGATCGCCCAGTCGCGGGGGGAAATTCAATCGGCCATTCTCGGACAGCTCTCGGCCTCCATCGACCGGGTTGAGGATGTAGACCTCGAGTTGGCCGATAAGCTCATCCTGGAAAAACTGAGGCCGCTGTCCGAAGAAGAAAGCCTGTTATAGCAAGCAGCGCTATGCGAAGCGGTTGCTTCAGCTGGTCGAAGCACGCTACGATTCTGTTCCGGCCGCTCGCACAAGAGCCGACCGCTGTTCGTACATGCCCATGGAAATCACCAGCGGGGCGGCCCTTTGGAGCGCTACGAAATCAGCTTTTGATTTCATGCCCCGCCAGCCCTCGATGATCAACGACTGTGCGACCGACGAGGGCGTCTATCTCTGCTCGATCAGAACCATGTATCGCATCCTCGCCGAGCACGGCGAGATCCGCGAAAGGCGTCGCCAATTGCGCCATCCCGCCTATCAAAAGCCCGAGCTTCTGGCGACGGGACCCAATCAGCTCTGGTCCTGGGATATCACGAAACTGATG
>JBEKQO010000291.1:0-17409 GCA_049519635.1 Terriglobia bacterium
AACCATACTGATAACGCGAAAAAGGAAGAGCGAGGCTAAGTCACTGTGATGAATAGCTTGGTGTATGTGGATTTGTCATATACTTCCAATTTCCCCAAGCGCAGTCAGAATCTGCAATCGGTGCGTTGTCCCCACGTCGGGTTCAGGCTCGGCGTAAGGAGCCCGAAGGGCGACTGGAGCCGAGCCTGAACCCGACGTGCGGCGCGTGCCGGGAAGAGATCGTTCGTGCGTAATGCTTACCGACTCATCTCTGGCGGCAAGAACCCGTGGCCTTACATGGTTGTAGGCGCGGCCGGTCTTCCCGACGCACCGTTAAGCCTCTTTGCTAACGAGCTACAACATTCCCTATCCCAGGCTTCCATTCGGGTTTACGTTCGGGAGGTCCTGGACCTTGCCAACTGGGCCTCAATTGATCCGGTGAGTCTCCGAAACCAGTGGCAACTGCTCGCCCCACCCGATCAGGTGCGCCATCTCGTCTGCGAATACCTCACTGCAGGGGCCCATTGCAAGGTGACCCTCCGCCCGGACACGGCAGGGCTGATGGTCACGTACGTTGAGCGTGGAAGCGGTACTCGAGTCAACGTGCGCACCCTCATGGCAGCTCTGAAGTGGTTCTACGAAGTGCTCATCGCCCATCGTCTTTACCCGCACCGGAATCCGCTGGTGCAAGAAGAGGCGGCGGTGATCTTGGAAAGAGTTCGCCGGGCGTATCGCGAAGCGGTGCGCTCGGCAGAAGGCCGTTTTCCCATGCCGGGCATTAGCGGAGTCGACCCGGCGTTTGACAGGCTGAGGTTTTCACAGAATTACTTCCGCTCTATCCGCGACGAATGGGTACCCAAAACGATTGATGATCCTGACTTTCCGAACCTCGTCTATGCTGCCGGGAAAGCTTTCGGATGGAAGCTCCGGGAGCTCTGCATCGCCCGAACTCTCTTTGAATCCGGGGCTCGGATTTCGGAAGTCTGTAATTTATCGGCCGCGGATTGGTCGGTCAGCCGATTCATGGCGCGATTCGCCTCTGTGGATAAAGGAAGCCAGGGCCGACGGACCAAGTTCCTCCTGGTCTCCGCCCCCACCGCCAAAATGTACCGAATGTACTTTAACCAGTGGCGATCCGTTGAATCGCTGGGGACCACGGAGGTGCAGTCGATTGGCCAACTGGAAATGTTGTTGAAGAGTGATTCGCCTCAGCTGCAGAAAACCCCGATTTTCCTCACCCGCCGGGGGACGGGCATGTCGGCTCAGTTGTTCCGGGATCATTTTTGGCGGCCAGCTCTCAGGAAGGCGGGAATCGACGCCGATCCACATGCGGCCCGGCATTGGTTTGTCACTAACGCTCTGAGAAACATCGAGGCCCAGTGTCACGATGGGGGCGAATTGCAGCGCCGTAAATCCGAGTTGGTGCAGTACATGGGCTGGCGATCAGGAGATCGGACGATGCGGGTCTACGAACACCTGCAAAGGCGAGAAGGCTTTTTGGTTCGGCTGAACCACATTCATCGCGAGATGGGGCAACGGGAGCGGAAATATCTTAATTCTGTTTCGCCCGCGGCGCAGCCAGCCACCCAAGTGCAAGCAGGACGCGACCTCGCTTTCCTGCTGGGAGAGGATAATGATGACGTCACAAGAAGCCACTGCACGCCTCCTCGCTGAAATCGGTCCCGACTGGCCAAGGTGCAAAGCAGTGCCAACGGAGCTGATTGTGACCCTCGGTGAGGCGGTTTGGCGGGAGGGCGGGAGCCCCACCATTGCGTGCCTGGCATCCCTTTTGGATTTGAGTGTCCGGGCGGTACAACCGGGGGTCATCGCCTGGCGCCGGCGAGTGGATACTTCTCCCTTCGATTTGCAGACACCGGCCTCCCAACATCGAAATCTGGACTACCTGACGAGGATGGTTTCACCCGCAGTCGCGAGTGCTCCCCGTACTTGCCTGGATCCCCTACATCCCGGACGGTGGCCCGCTCCCAGTGGCAAGATGCTAGCGTATCTGGCGCAGATCCGCGATCGGTCGATCCGCGATACCCTGACACTCGTGGCGATGATCGAAGCGGGTGGGTCCGAGAAGTCTCTCTACGGCTGCATCACCGGTTTCGCCGCCAGCATGCGTCATCTGATGTCCGAGGCGTCGATTGCTGATATCACGGCCGTGGATCCTTACGATTTGTTTGCCCGACTCTACCGGCGCGAGATCGGGCAAGGGTTCTCCGACCACCTACGGGTTCGAACGCTGAAACTGTGGAACCAGGTGAGCCACACTTTCGTGGAATATACTCCTAAGCTTTCCGCCGAAGATGCTAGCCGGATGGCGCCTTTTTTCATTCGTCCGATCACGGACCGCCTCAAACTCCGGTACGTGTCCCTCTTGAAATCCGTAATCGACGGCCAGCGCGCGCGAGTGAAGGCGAAGACGGATGTCATCCACTCGCGTTTCCATCAGATCCGGCACGTTGCCAGCTTGCGGTTGAACCAGGCAATGCGGCTCGAACAGGCCACTGATGAAGCCATTCGCCACGTGACCACGGGGGGCCTGCCGTTGCCACATCACTTTAGTTACGACGAAATCGTCACGACCGGAAGCGGCAGGCGAGTGAAGCAGCGCGTCCGTCTGTGCCTGTGGGATAGCAAGTCGATTTTCGATCTAGTGTGGAATTTATGGCCGGCCCGAGACTCCACGTCCAAACGAGCCAGAGCACGGCGCGAGATCCGCATTGCACCCGAAAACCATGCCTACGAAGTGGAGTTTCAAGGTATCGAAAGCCTTGAGCCGGGAGTTGACGGCGAGCCGTTCTGGTTCTTGGACTTTTATCTGAATTACATGTTCACCGATTCGACCGATCCCGCCGTCATCGAGATTCAGCGTGCCTTTAACCGCAGCCGGGGATATGCCGCCTCGGGCTGCTGGTCCTCGACGGGCATGACTGGCTCCGCATCTTCTCCCAACGCCCGGGATTTGGTCTGGCTCCAGCGGCATCACGGAATGCTGTTTCTCCCCGTCATCGGCATTCTGGCAACATGCTTCTTTGGCAACCTTCTTATCGAAGTGCAGACAAAAACGGGAGCGCGGCTCGGCGAGGTCCAGCAGATCGCCCAAAACCCCGAATGTATCAAACAGCTCGTTAACATCGGCCCCAACGCGGAGACGCGGTGGCTCCTGCGGATGGTGCCGAAGGGGCACAAGCACCGGGCCGATTATTTTATCGACAAAAAGACGAAGGACCTACTGCTGGAAGTGATTGGTTTTCAGCGCGAGTGCTGCCAATCGAAAAAGCTACCTATCGTGCCTCTTGAACCCGGAAGGGGGCAGCCCGATCGTTATATCTTTCAATGGAAGGAACACGGACTTACGCAGGGAGTATTGAACGTTGCACTACGTTTTCTGCTTCATGGGTGCATTACCACCCCTGCCGGCTCAGCCCTTCACCTCACCTCACACTTGCTTCGCCACGCCTTTGCGACGGAGATGGCGAGCCTGAACGTTCCCATCGAAGTTCTGGCCGCTCTCCTTCATCAACGCGACCCCACCGTCACCCGCTACTACTCGCAGCCGACCCGTACCCAGGTAATGGACGCCGCGGAGATGATTTTTGTGGATCGGATCGACGTTGCCGCCGAGGCGTTGAGAAACCCGCAAGAGATCGGAAGGATGCTGCGGGAGGCAGAAGGAAAAATCGGCGCGCTGACCGAGGTAATCGGGGGCACCTGTGTGATTTCAAACTTCTGCCCCGCCAAGTTTGCCTGCATTGGGTGCGCCGGCAATGCACCTGATCCTGCCAAGCGTTACCAGATCGAGCACAAGAAGAAATGGGCCAAACAGCAGCAGGAATGGGCCGGCAAAGAGGGACTTTCGGCCGAGCAGCGGCAGATGAAACAACTGCAAGCCGACTGCGACCTGATGCTGAGCGAAATGGATTTAATGGAGATCGCCCGCGCGGATCGGAGCCAGCTAATTTTTGTCGATCACGGAGGCAGCGATGACATTCAGGGACTCAGGCCACAGAACGAAAACCCCGGAGTGGCTTCGGCCACTGTGGGAGAGAAAGAACGCTGAGACGGCTGCACGCATCTCGGCCGGGGTGGAGATGCTACTGAAACAAAGTCAGCCCGCCACGCTGGCTGGCCTTCAGCAGGTCATCTTGGCCGACACGGGCGTCAAGCTTTCTCGATCTACTATCCAACGGAGCGAAGCATATCGACAGCGGCGGCGGAGCGCGGTCCGCAGTCGGCCGACCACAGAATTGGGGGCTGTTCTAAACGATCTTGGACCAATAGACCGAAAGCGCCTGTTGGCGAAGGCCTCCCGACTACGTCGAGAGAACAAGGAAGGGCTGATCGCAAAGATCCTGCTGCTCGAGACTGCTGTCTTACAAAAATCAGAAATAGAACGGGCACTGCAGCAGGAGGTATTTCGGCTCCAGCTGGCGTCGATGTCCCAGCGGTAAGCCGCGTCAGTAAGGCGGAAGGCCCCGGGTGGAATCGCCCCCGGGGCCCTGCAATGCACTTGACCGCCGCCGTATGGCGGCAGCTATGGTATTTCTGATTCGTTTTCCTGCGGAGGGACTGCGGCAGGCGTCCCCGCCCGCAGAATCTGGTCGGCGGCGTGGAAGATACGCTGGGCTGAGCGTTCGCTAATAGCCTGCCCTTTTCCCCACGACTGGATGTAGCCCCGACTATATTCTGCGCCGGGAAGTCCCAGCGATTCACAGCACAGCAATGCCACCGCTTCGGCCTCGACTTCCCGAACATCGTGAGGAATCACCTCGGTATCAGCGAGGTCGCCTTGGTCACAATGACCGAGGATCACGTGCGCACATTCATGCACAAGCGTTTTAACTGGGAGAGCCGCAACGGGACTGACGGCGACCTTGCGGCCCTTCTTGGCATAGCCTTGCGTGTTGCCATCCAGCATTTGGAATTCTTCGCGCTCAATTTTTAGGGCCGTGAGCACTGCCTCTTCGCTCCACGCCGGAAAGCTCGCGGGCTGGTAATCTTTACCTTCCGTTTGAGCCAAGGTGAACCAAAGGGGCCGCATGGAAAAATGGGTGAAAGCGATTGGCTCTTCCTGCTCGGTACCATCTTCGCGTTTGACCGTCTTGGCGCGCTTGCACGTGAGTGGCATGCACAGGGTCAGGGCCTTTGAGCCCTTTTTGACGTGTCGTCCGAGTTCTTTCCACTTGGGAAAAGTGGCGAGGGGACCCGGCTGGATACCCTGTTCCAAGCACTGGAACAAGGCCAAAAGCTGGTTCCCGATTGAGTACGAATGGAAGCGGCTGTAAGCCTCGTGAATGAAGCCGGGGTTTTTCACCGCTTCGTGTAGCAATGCTGCCCATGACACCATGGGCTTTCTTTCCTTTCTCTCAGCGCCAAAGCGCGCACCCACTGTGGAGGCCGGGTGGCCTATGGGAACCGCACCGGTTGCCTCCTCTGCTGTCTGCCTGATTTTGATTTCCTCGGTCATATTATTATCTCCTTTTCTGCCGCCGCTTCTCGCGGGGCATGAAAAGGCGAGTGGCACCTGCTCGCCAGGCCAAGGGCTGCCTTATTTGGAGGGGCCGGGACGGAGGAACCAAAACCCGGAGGGCGGCACATGCCGAAGCAGAAGCCCGCAGAGCCGTCAGCGCGCAGGCGTGTTTTTCAGCTCGCCATGCCCGCGAGAAACGGAGCAGAAACGATGCTGACAGAGGGAAGGTCGGGCAATCAGCAGAAGAAGCAAACAGCGACGGTTCCAAAAAGGACCAGATGTGCGAAAATGGCGCAGGGTCATCCCGACCTATATCGTGCCAACCGCAACCACCAATGGAGGTCTTGACCTATGAGCAAGCAGCGTAAGACCTACGCCCCGGAAGAGAAAGTCTCCGTTCTGCGGCGGCACGTGATCGACAAGGTTGCGGTCTCCACCCTATGTCGCGAGCTGCAGCTTCAGCCTGCGGTGTTCTATCGCTGGCTGAGAGTCTTCTTTCACAACGGAGCATTGGCCTTTGCATTCCAGCATTGTACCGACAAGAAGGTGCGAACGAATTCCCATAATCCTGCCGATGACCATTGCTACGCCGCCGAGCAGAAGTGGATGATTGCAGTGACACAAGGCAAGTTAGATGTGGACAACGTCGTGCAATACATCGGTGGCAAGCTTGCTCGCGAAGACGTGAGCACAATGCTCACATGTATTCGTCACAAGCCGATGAAGTATCGCAATCGAGCTGCGGGTGTTCTTTCATATCATTATGGTGTTCGAGCCAGTCACATTGCCGACTTTCTAGGGGTAAGCCATTCGTCTGTTGACAGCTGGATCCTGAAGTTTGCCCAGCAAGGCTGTAAGTCACTCCTTAATCCCGTCACCAGGGAATATCGTAAGGTGCAGGATAAGAAATACCAGGACGCCGTTTTCGAAATACTTCATTCCCCACCGTCAGCGCATGGATTCAATCGCACAACATGGAGGCAGCAGGATATTCATGTGGTGATGGGCAAACGGGGATTACCGCTAGCGAAGACTAACATCAGTAGCATCCTCAAACATGCTGGTTACCGATACCGTAAAGCGAAAAACGTGCTCACGAGCAGCGACCCTAACTATAGAGCCAAACTCACGGAGATCACGCGCATTCTTTCCAGCCTTAGTTCAAAGGAAAAGTTCTTTTCAATTGATGAATTTGGACCCTTCGCAATAAAGATGCGGGGAGGCAAGGCGCTAGCGCCAAAAGGTCACGCGCGAACTGTTCCGCAATTTCAAACCAGTAAGGGGAGCCTAATCATCACAGGTGCTTTGGAGCTTGCGACAAATCAGGTCACGCACTTCTATTCGTCAGCCAAGAATACGGCCGAAATGGTGAAGCTCGTCAGAACCCTCGTGGAAAAATATGCTGACCAGGAACGCCTTTACTTTTCCTGGGACGCGGCGTCCTGGCACGCTTCAAAACGGTTATATACTGAGGTTGACGAGATCAACAGAACGGCGGGCGACCATCCAGAGGTGAAGCTCGTTCCACTGCCGTGCTGTGCCCAATTCTTGAATGTCATCGAATCTGTGTTCAGCGGAATGGCACGAGCTGTGATTCATAACAGCGACTATCCGTCGGTCGACGCGTGCAAGATGGCAATCGACCGTCATTTTGAGGAGAGGAATCGGCACTTTAAGAAGAACCCCCGGCGCGCGGGAAACAAAATCTGGGGGAAGGAGCGGGTCGAGGTCAGATTCAGCGAGGCAAACAACTGTAAGGAACCGCGATATCGATAACGTGGCTCATGCAGACAAATGTGGTGCTAGTTAAGACTCGTCCTGGCCGAGCCCTCTAACCCACAATGTTTGCCCTTGCCGACGGGAATAGGATTCATACCGTGATTCCGACGGCCATGGCCGAAGGCGCGGTCAACTGGAGGGCGCCATTTCAGATGTCACTGGCCTGCTTTCAAGTACAGCTCCACTCTGTCCGTCGTCCAGGTCGCCACGCCGCTACCAAATAGGTCTTGGTCTTCAGTCCAAATGGGCAAGTCGAGCAATAAGGCCAGGGCGACCACCGGCCAGTCGTCCGGGTCACGAATCTCGATCCTCTCACGTGCCAGGCGCTCGCATTCGCCATACAGGCTCTGGTCCACTGACTCCACGAGATCAGTCAACTGCGCAAGAACGCTGAGCCCAGATTCGGGATTGAGACCGCGCTTTTCAAGGACCTGGGCCACATAATGGCGGGCATCATCAAAGCAGACATCGGGGCTGTAGAAGGTGGTCACATCCTCGTACGCCTCGAGCAGTTCGCGTACGCGCCGGCCTAGCACAGCGCGCATCAAGATGTTGGCGTCGAGCACCAGCCCCCTTCGCGGGTTCATTTACGCCTGCCGGTGCGCCACCGCTTGAAATCCTCGATGATTTCTTCTTCATGGATGCCTTCGGCGGCGAGTATTTCCTGCATGTGCACTGCTGCCTCCTTCAATGCCGCACGTTCGGATTCAGAACGCTTGCGACGGGCAGGAAGATAGTACCCCACGGTATCACCGTGTCGGGTAATGGCCACCGGCTTGTCCGTCTGCAACAAGTAGTTGGCGAGCTTTTCTCGAAACTCACGAATGCCGACCTTGAGTGTCTCCATAGGTGTTCACCTGTGTACACATTATAGAGCGCATCCAAATGTTTGTCAACGGTAGTGGCCGCGACCACCGTGGCAGGCACCCGACCCGAAGTCAGTGTATGCGGTTTTCTCACATATCATTCTCTTGTATTTTCAATTGTCTCGGTCAGATTTTAACAAATTCGTGGTAACAATGGGCCTTGTATCGTCTTTCTTGACCGTCTTGGTGCGCTTGCAAGTCAGAGGCATACATAGGGTCAGCGCCTTCTGGCCCTTCTTCACAAATCGGCCGAGCTCTTTCCACTTCGGGAAGGTGGCCAGCGGCCCCGGCTGGATTCCGCGCATAAAGCACTGGAACAAAGCCAAAAGTTGATTTCCGAGTGAGTAGTTGTGAAAGCGGCTGTAGGCTTCATGAATGAAGCCGGGCTTTTTCACGGCCTCGTCTAAGAGCGCTGCCCACGAAACCATAGGCTTTCTATCTGCGCTGGTCGTGGCCTCCCCTGTGCGAACCTGCAACGAACCCTCAACATTAAATTGACCTCGATTGGTCTGTTCGATTTGCTCGATCATTTTTTTCTTCTCCTTTTCTGCGCCCGTTTCTCGCGGGGCACGAAAAGGGCGAGTGGGGCCTGCTCGCAAGTGCCAAGGGCTGCCTTTTTGCGGGGGAGCCAAGAAACTTCGATTTTCGTTTTGTTTCTTGGGGGAACCGCAAACCCGGAGGGTGGCCGTCAGCAGGCGGACAAAGCAGAAGCCCGTCGTGCCGCCAGCGCGCAGGCGTCTTTCCCATCTCGCCGTGCCCGCGAGAAAGCGGTGCCAGAAAAGGTGACTGGGGTAAATGTGTGGGGGGTGCCAATTCTCCGTGGTGATTTATGGTTGGGATGAGGGCATCCCACGGGGGATGCTCCTGTCCCGTTTTCGTTCTGTGGACTTTCCCTACAATCCACCTTGGCCCAATTGGCTAGAGGCGCAGTTGATTTGCGTTCTCCGGCATAAGGCCAGCTTTCTCGGGGTGCGGGCCTGGGGCGTGCTACAATACGCGCAATTTATTGATGTGATTTCTGCTTTCAGGAGTCGTATATGAGGCATCGCAAGATTCTCTGGAAAGCATGTGTTTTCATGCTCTGCCTCGGGGCTGGATTTATCGTCCAGCGAGGACAAGTTCGCAATGAACCACGGAAGGTTGAGGCAGGCGCGGGACCGACAGGAAACCCCGCGCTGTCCTATGGCAATCTGCCCTTGAGTTTTGAGATCAATCAGGGCCAGACGGATAAGAGCGTGAAGTTCCTTTCGCACGGGCGGGGCTATGGTTTGTTCCTGACCGGGGATGAGGCAGTGCTGACCCTGAGAGGCCAATCGTCCGTGGTTCGTGGTTTGGCGTCATCGCAAAGCAGAATTCATAACTCATTGCAGCGGAACCCGAACTCTGAGGCCCGAACGCGCGATGCCGTCCTGCGAATGAAGCTGGTGGGCGCGAACGCGAACGCTGCGGTCGCCGGCGGAAATCAACTCCCCGGCAAGGTCAACTACTTCATTGGCAACGACCCCAAGAAGTGGCGCGCCAACGTGCCGACCTATGCCCGGGTGAGATACCGCAACGTTTACCCTGGAATCGACTTGGTTTATTACGGCAACCACCTCGGACAACTGGAATATGACTTTCTGGTTGCGCAAGCTGCCGACCCGAATTTGATTAACCTATCAATTGAAGGGCATGGCGATGCGCCTATGCGCATTGGGAATGATGGTGATCTCATCGTTCACCTTAACGGTGGCGAGGTGCGCTTTCGCAAGCCGGTGGCGTTTCAAGTGCAATCCACAGCAAACAGTCAAGGGTCCACAGTTGGTGGCGAATTCGGACAAAGCAACATGCTCCATGCACAACTAACAACTGACCACGAATTGCGGACGCCCGTTGATGCCCACTACGTCCTCACAGCCTCGAACCAAGTCCGCTTTGCTGTCGGCCCTTACGACCGCACCAAACCTGTAGTCATCGACCCCGTGCTTGCCTATTCCACCTACCTGGGCGGCAGTGGTGCTGACTATGGCTCCAGCATCGCCGTCGACTCCTTTGGCAACGCCTATGTGACAGGGTGGACCGGCTCGACCAACTTTCCCACGGTCAACCCGCTTCAGGAAACATACGCCGGCGGTGGCGGAGACGCGTTTGTGGCAAAATTGAATGCCGCTGGCTCGGCCCTAATCTACTCTACCTACCTGGGCGGCAGCGGTATTGACATGGGCTATGGCGTCGCCGTTGATCCCTCCGGCAACGCCTACGTGACGGGATCGACCGAGTCTATCGACTTTCCCCTTGCAAACCCGATCCAGCCCAAGCTCGGCGGCCGGATCAATGCATTTGTGGTGAAGCTCAACTCCGCTGGCAACGCGCTTTTGTATTCGACCTACCTGGGCGGAAGCAATGAGGACAATGGTAGCTGCATCGCCCTCGATTCCTCCGGCAACGCCTACGTGATAGGGGAAACCGATTCGACGGATTTCCCCACCGTGAACTCGCTTCAGCAGAGCTATGGGGGCGACGACGACGCATTTGTGAGCAAACTCAACGCCGCCGGCTCGGCACTGATCTATTCCACCTACCTGGGCGGAAGTGGTGGTGAATGGGGAAACAGCATCGTTGTCGATTCCTCCGGCAACGCCTACGTGACGGGCGTAACTGACTCGACCGACTTCCCCACCGTGAACCCTCTGCAGGCTACTAATAAAAGTGGGGCAGACGGCAGCGTGTTTGTGGCGAAACTGAATCCTGCTGGCTCGGCCCTGGTCTACTCCACCTACCTGGGCGGCAGTAGTGGTGCCGTTGGCGTGGGGATCGCCGTCGATTCCTCCGCGAACGCATACGTGACGGGATCGACCACCTCGACCGATTTTCCCACCGTGAACCCGCTCCAAGCCAAGTGCGATAACTGCAGCCCAAGCACTTTCAGCGGAGACGCGTTTGTCGCCAAACTGAATTCGACCGGCTCGGCTCTGGTCTACTCCACTTACCTGGGCGGAAGTGGTGGTGACTGGGGCTTCGGCATCGCCGCGGACGCGGCGGGAAACGCCTATGTGGCGGGGCAGACCACGTCGACTGACTTCCCCACCGTGAACCCTCTGCAGGCGACTCTTCGCGGGTCTGCTGCCCCGTTTTTGACCAAACTGAATGCGGCCGGCTCCGCCCTGGTCTATTCGACCTATCTTGGCGGCGCTATTGATGACTACGCAAACGGCATTGCCGTCGATTCCTCCGGCAATGCCTATGTGACGGGCGCAACTAGCTCGGCCGACTTCCCCACTGAGAACCCGCTGCAGGCGAGTTACGGAGGCGGGCAGAGCGATGCGTTTGTGGCCAAGATTTCCCCGGCGGTGTTCAGCATCTCCGTGACCAGCCTCACGTTCGGCCCACAGAACGTCGGTACTACTAGCGGACCCCAGGCCGTGACGTTGACCATTACCGGTGAGGGAACTCTCCTCATTTCGAGCATTACGGCTTCGGGCGATTTCGCCCAGACAAACAATTGCGGGAGTTCATTGACGGGCTCCAGCTGCAACATCAACGTGACCTTTACACCCACGATGATAGGCACTAGGAGCGGCTCGATTACGGTTACCGACAACGCCAATGTCACCCCCCATACGATAGCACTGACCGGGACGGGCACAGCTCCTGTCGCCGGTCTCTCCTCGCCCAGCCTGACCTTCAGCAACCAGAGCCTGGGGACGACGAGCGCGTCACAGCCAATCACCCTTAGTAACTCGGGCGGCGGGGCACTCACTATCACAAGCTTCGCCACAAGCACCAACTTCGGCCAGACCAACAACTGTGGGAGCAGCGTTGCGGCCAGTGGTTCCTGCACGATCAACGTGACCTTCTCACCCACGACGACCGGACCTTTGACCGGCACCGTGACTGTCACCGACAACAGTAATGGGGTGGCGGGCAGCACGCAGACCGTCAGCTTGAGCGGGACGGGGACCGGCCCTGTGGTTAGCTTGTCCGCCCCACTGACCTTCTCGGCTCAATTGGACGGAACCACGAGCAGTTCCCAGACGGTTGCTCTGACCAACACGGGTAACAGTAGCCTCACTTTTAGTGCGATTGCGGTCACTGGCCCCTTTGCGATCTTCACCTCCGGGACCACCTGCCTCACGTCGAACCCCATAGCCGCCGCAGGGACCTGCACGGTGGCGGTCACATTCACCCCGACCGCCGCAGGCAAGGCGTCGGGCAGCCTTGCGTTCACTGACAACGCGCCCAAAAGCCCTCAGACCATCGCACTCAATGGGACCGGCGAGGACTTTACCTTCGCTGCATCCTCCGGTTCGTCCACCTCGGACACGGTCGCCCCCGGTTCACCCGCAACCTACACTTTAGCTGTGGCCGGTCAAGGGGGGTTCAACCAAAGCGTGAGCCTCACTTGCACTGGAGCCCCTTCGGAGTCGACCTGCACGGTTTCGCCGAACCCAGTGACGGTGGGGACTTCAGCAACCAATGTCACCGTCACGGTTACTACGACCGCCCCTTCGGCAATCGCTCCGCGAACTCTTCCTCCCCTCCAACCGGGCTTGCCCGGACTCCAAGTCCTGATGACGCTTGCCGTGCTCTTGGCCGGTGTAGCTTGGACAATCTGGGGCTGGAGGCAAGTCGGAACAAGTCGGCGGCGCACACTCTTGGTGTCACTCGCGGCGGCGATGTTGCTGGCTCTGACGCTTGCTGGCTGTGGTGGAGGAAGTGCGGGTGGGGGAGCCGGTGGTGGCTCCACCAACCCCGGTACGCCCGCAGGCACTTATACCCTAACGGTGACGGGCACTGCGGGTTCCGGTTCCACTGCCCTGACCCACAATATGACTCTCACGCTGAGTGTGTCGTAACAAGCGGCAGACGGGAGCAGGCCGCCGAAGGGGGGGATTGCGCGGAGGAAACCCCGCTGAGTCCACGGCCACTTGAGGACTGGATCGAAGAAATAAGAATCCCCTCGGCAGATCGATGGCTTCCCGTTGCGATATCGACGTTGAAATCATTATCTTTCTGAGTTATAATATATAAGTGTAATGAAAGAGGGAAGACGGCCATGATATTTTCTGCCGCCGAGAGGGGCGACAACTTGAACAGGCCCTTCGTTAGCCCGTCGAATTCATTTGGTGAGCTGCGCTGCGCGCCAGCCTGCCGGGGGTGCATATGGTGCGGACAATAATTCTCGGTGCGGGAGCGAGCCGCGCCGTCAACTACGCTGATCGGGTGCGAATGTTGTCTCCGCTCGACGGAGAATTCTACGATTTACTTCAGAGGCTGGAGGTGCCGCTCGACTCTGAGGACGCGGCGGCTGTGGAAGATATCTTAAGCCGCGCCAGGGAGGGTGATCTTTGGGAATCAATGGAAAGGATGTTCTACACGCTCGACTTACGTTGCTCGATGAAAGATATGCTTTTCCCCAATGGACCTGGGGCAAAGCGCGCTGACGAGTTTCGCAGGAGCTTCGCTCGGTCAGTTCAAGTCTTGCTGAAGGCTGCGCACGCGCCGAATACTATGGAGGAGTGCCAATACCACGAAGACCTATTCGAGCCACTCGGGGGATGCGACGCAATTATTACGTTCAACTATGACCTAGTGGCAGAATCGGCCTTGAGGAAGAAGCTGAGCGTTGCCATACCGGGCGAGAGAATCAAATTTCCGGAATGGCTTTACGGTTTAAGTGATCGTCCAGATTCAGGCAAGGATTGTCCTAGGCTCTACAAACTTCACGGTAGTGTGAATTGGAACACGGCGTCTGAGGACAAGGGCGGGGTAAGCGTGAGGCAAATAGACCCGACGGACCCCAAGACAAAGGAAGGTTACGGTGGGGACCCCTTCCTGATGATGCTTCCGTTCTGGGATAAGAAGATCGAGGGGCCTCCGTGGGACCGTATTTGGAAACTAGCGGGCGAGCAACTTCTCAGAACAACCAATCTGGTCGTTTGGGGCTACTCGCTCCCTCCAACGGACCTCAAATCGCGAGAACTCTTCAATCTCACTCTGAAGGCACCGACATCAAGGATCGAGGAGTTGGTTGTGATTGACATTTCCCCGGATGTGCGCAGACGCTGGCGACGCCAATTCATCGAAATCAAGTTCCGTCAATACGAAGGCGTCGAGAAGTATCTGGCTTACGAAGGACTCGCGTAACCACAGATATATGTTATCATGTGGTTAAGTTTATGATATGATGAATACGTTGCTAGAGAATGATGCGTTACTACAGCTAGAATCTCAAATAGGATTGGCATAATGAGTAAGCTTTGGAAAAAGTTCTTTGAGCAAGAGGATTTCAAGGTTTTGCCCCCGCATCCTGATGGGTTCGCTGTCGATTTCCATTCGAAAGATCAAAGCCTTTGGATATATCCCAAGAGGGGCCGCCCGTGGGAAATCAAGCTCGTGCCGCACAACGAGCTGAGGTTCCAGCCCAATCTGGTGCATGCAGGTCTGCTGGGTTCGTCGCAACTGAGCCTTTACAACGAGAGTGGTGATGAACAAGCGATCCTTTGCGCACTCAGTGGTGAGCACTGTCTAATGCTTTCAGACCCGGCGGATCGCTTTGCCGAAAACGGCAGGACGCCGGAGTTCTACGATGCAGGAGGGGTGGAAACCGCGCACTGCGCACCGGGACCAAAAGAGGGTCAGATGTGGAGCTTAATTCTGCTCACAGCAGATGGGCGTGGTTTCAAGGCCGGTCTGGTCGCCGTGGCAGGGGAGCGCGGGTGCGTTCTTTTTAGGATGAGACCTCATAGCTGACGCGCAATCGCTGGGCCTCAGGGCCAATACCCCGGTCGGCGGGCACAATCTAGCCCTAACGGTGCGACTGTCATATGCGGGATGAACTAGCGGAACCAAGCATGTGATCCATCTGTGTCGGAAGCGCCGCGATTGTCTATCACCTGGTCTCAGTGTTCCCGCACGGAATCCGTCTCCAGTCACGCTTCTCATTCTCGAATGGCTTCGCCACGGTAAAGCTACTCGTGACAAATCGATTGCTAACGGGTCGTCAATGCTCCATGCCGTATCCCTGCCCGTGGTTGTGCGACTCGCTCACCGATTGGTGATGTGCATCCACAGTCGCGGGGCCTTGGTCGCGGGCACCCATTTCATGCCCGGTTTCCATGGCGGACTTCTTCGAAACATCGCGGCTCAACTCTTCGCCCAATCTCTCCGCGTCGTTGGTGTAAATCTGCGCATCGTAGCGTCCGCGTGAGACGGAGACATACGCCAGCCGTGAATTGACAAGCTGATCGTGGGCCTGCTCGGTGTCCACGCGCACCAGCACGCGGTCGGCGGTGGCTCCCTGGCTGCTATGGCTGGTTACGGCGCGCAGGTAATCCGGTATGGGAAACAAATGCAGTCTAGTTGGAAGGAATATCAACTTCGGTATAGCTGCCGGGCGTGGCGGCGTTTACCGCTGCGACAACCTTTGTTACATGGGGCTTGACGATGCTCCAACGTCCATTCCCTAACACCACAATGGCAATCTTGCGATCCGCAAGGTTCTGCTGATAGCGGAGATTTTTGTCCGTCGTCACCAACACCTCAAAGCCTGCGGCTTCGGCCTCGGTCAGCAACTCGCCGTTGTCCAATTCTTCCCACCCACGGGCGCGGGCTTCCGTGACGGCGTGGCGGTCGATCAGATAGCGGGCAAGAGTGCGCGGTGTGCCGTTGTCGAACAGAATGAGCATTTACGGGTGGGCAGGCGGCGTTTCCGCGCTATGCGCCGCAAACTCCAGAACCGCCTGGACCTGCTCCCGCGTCACGCCGAATTCTTCCACCAACTCGTCAACGCTCATATCCTGGAGATTCTCGAACACCGTGGCTACCGGCATCCGGGTGCCTTTAAACACCCATGCGCCGCTGCGCTTTCCGGGATTGCTTTCCACGGCGGGGCATTGGGACCAATCGAGAGTTGCCATGTTCCTACCGTCCTTTCCTTATAGCTTGTTTTTACCACAGTTCGGCGACGGCGTCACGCGCAGGATGTTGGTATAAATCTGGGCATCGAAGCGCCCGCGTGAGACGGAGACATACGCCAACCGTGAATTGACAAGCTGGTCGTGGGCCTGTTCGGTGTCAACGTGCACCAGCACGCGGTCGGCGGTGGCTCCCTGGCTGCTGTGGCTCGTGACGGCATAGCCGTAATCGACATGCGGGTGTTCCCGGATGTTGAACTGCACCTCCTGGCCGGAGTCCAGCCGAATTTGGAGATTTCTTTCCGCGTCGATCTGCTGGACGGTTCCGAGTTGGCGGTTGGCAATGTGCTCGTCCCGGTAGGGCGCGGTGAATTGCACGCGGTCACCGGCTGAGAAGTCGCGTTTCGCTTCCCGATACGCGCTCACTCCCTGGAGTCGGTGCGGGTTCCGGGCGGAAAGCCGTTTGGCCGCCTTTGTAGGGCCGAAGGGCATTCGGCCCGGGCCGAGCGCTGCTCGGCCCTACGTCCGACACATGCGACACTTTGTCTCTTGACAAATCTAGTCGATTGAGCTATGCTAGAGCTGTAGGTTTTGCAGGTGTCGCCTTGTCCTTGCGCAAACCCCTCACCATGACTCCCGGTCGGATTGAAGCCAACCGCCGCAACGCGCAAAAGTCCACCGGCCCGCGCACGGCGCGGGGCAAGGCCCAGTCGCGCCTGAATGGCCTCCGGGAGGGGGGACGTTCGCGCCTCTATCGTGGTCTCATGCTCAGCCTGCTCAATGCCCCGCCTTGCGCGGTGGAAAAAACGGCGCGGGCGGCCGTGACTCCCGAACAAGCCGCGCACCCGCTGTTCACGGAACTGGTGGAGATGTTTCGCCAAGCCGAAATCGAGGTGGTTCTGGAAAACCGCCGATTGCACTCGCTGGGGGGTTCCTGAAGAAAAGAATTCTTTTTTATACGACCAAAGCCAGTATGTCAATGAAAACAAACAAAACTCTGACAAAATGCCTGACGAAAAGCACGGCATTTGCGTCCATCTGACACAGACTTTGCAGAAAATAGCGGCTTTGTGAGGGCAAATTGCAGTTATTTACACTCTCCGGGGCGTTTTTGGAACTGTTTCGCTGGGTAGCAGCTTCAGCGCCTTGGCTACCATCTTCAGTTCCGCCATAATTCCCTCGCGTTGCCCCGGAGCGGTTGGGGCGATGAGCGAAGCCAGTTCCGTCCCGCGCACCCTGCGGTCGATCTCTTCGTCGTGTGACATCCACTCGGCCAATTCCTGGGGAGAGGGCTTGTAGGTGAGTAGATGGGCCAAGATTTCCCTGGGACCCCGCGTAAAGAAGCGCTGCTCATTGTGCCGGTCGGGGAAGAGTGACGCCGCGAGGGTGAGCGCTTCCGGTTCGTTCCGGG
>JBEKQO010000292.1:0-9140 GCA_049519635.1 Terriglobia bacterium
CGCGGCGTCTGACGCAAAACTACTTTCTTTTCTCCCCAAAGCGCGGTGATTTCTCGTTGCACTGTTCTGTTCCTCCTCAGATTTTGTCTAACCAACTTCAATCTAACGGATTAGAACGGAACTGTGCTCCCTAATTTCGGAATTCGAGTTTATTTGTCCCGGCGGAATCGCTGCAATAAAATCGATTTCCCGCGACGAGAAAAGGGTAGCGCGAACCTGTTTTTTAGGTCCGCGTACCTCTGCTTCTTGATGAAATCGAAAGCTTAAAGGGTGGAACGATGAACCTTGCGGTAGATGTTATAATCAGTCCCAGATTCATGAGACAAGCCACGGGGGATAGCCGTTGAGAGAAGAGGAACTGTGGTCAGGACTTGAGAAACTGCTCATCCGCTATAAAACAAAAGGTGGATCGGGGCCGTGGACGTATTCGCGGTTAGTAAACGCAGCGAAATAATGCGACGCGTGCGCTCGAAGCACACCAAGCCAGAGGTGCTCGTGCGCAAGTTAGTTTCCAGTATGGGGTTTCGCTACCGCCTGCACTCGGATAGAATTTCTGGTCATCCAGATTTGGCATTTAGCCGATTACGTAAGGTGATCTTCGTGCATGGGTGCTTTTGGCACGGGCACCATTGTCCGGCAGGAACATTGCCGGGGTCAAATGCGGATTACTGGATTGCAAAAAGGATCAGAAACTTAGCCAGAGACAGGCGGACTCGCCGTGCTCTTCGCCGTGAGGGGTGGAAATCGCTGGCGAAATTGAGTGGATTTTGAAGCAAGACTACTGAAACCGTTTTTGTTAAGAAGACCCGTGAAACAATTGTCCTTGCGAGAAAAATCCATACTTGCAGGATTATATCTTTCAAAGTTTGACTCTGAAGGATTGCGACGCCTTGGTTTCGGAAGTTTTATTGAAGCATTCAATGTAATCGGGGCGGCGTTGGGAATTCGGCCGGCGTCGATAAAGAATTATAGAGATGAATTTGATCCGTTATTTCCAAACGCGGGTGGCGCATACATTGCCCTATATGTATGCGACCCAACCCGTCGCGTTGCGACCTCCCGCGCCCACTGTTCACGGCAACCAATCCACCGCCAGATACGTGCAGTTTACATAACATGGTGAAGGGCGCACACATAAGAATCAATGTATGCGCCACCCAACGCTGGGGTGTAGCCGCGAAAAGGGGGACTACGTTCCGCAAGCTGCGATCATTTGACGGCGAATCGCCAAACCGCACATATGGCGCCCGCATCCCCCCGCCCTCGCATGCTTGTGGTAAGAAAACCCTCTTACAGACGGTTCCATGCGCTTATCTCTATTCACTTCTTGTTTTGTCCCGCCCCGACTTGCTTCAGATGTTTGCGAACCTGCGCGGCATCAGGGGCGTTCGGGGCGAGTCGGAGGTAGGATTCAAACTCCTGGCGGGCGCGGGGGAATTGGCCTAGGGCTTCCAGGGTCAAGGCGAGGTTGTAATGGGCGTTGGCATAATCCGGCCGCAGGCGGATGGCTTCCTCGTATTCGTGCCTGGCGCCGTCAGCATCTTTCTTGGCCAGTAAGGCATCGGCCAGGCTCACGTGACCGCTGAATTCCTGCGGCCGCTCTTTAACGTAATCGCGATAGTCGGAAATGGCTTCGTCCAGTTTGCCTTGCTGGAGTAGCGCATGGGCCAAGGCCAGGCGGGCGTCGGCGTAGTCGGGCTTGCTGAGCAACGCCTCTTGATATTCCTTGATGGCATCGTCCACCTTGCCGAGATGAAACCAGTCATTGCCGAGGGTGAAATGCGCCTCGGGAAGATTGGGAGTGATGCGCAGCACCGCTTGCGCTTCCGCGGCTGCTCCCGCAAAGTCGTTCTGGCGATCCAGCGCACTCGAGAGATTCAAGTGGGCTTCCGCCCAGTCGGGCCGCCCCTTTATCGCCGCGCGGAAAGCCTCCGCCGCGTTTTCCCAATCCCCCAGCTTGCTGAGGGCGAACCCCAGGTTCTCCTCGGTTTCCGGGTCTTCGTGCTGCGTCAGGCTGGCGCGATAGGCGGCGGCAGCCCCTTTAAAATCACCCCCGCCATAGAGGGTCTTGCCCAGGTCGCGCTGATAAGCCGCGTTGGCGGGATTCAGGCGCACGGCTTCCTGATCCTCGGCGGCCGCGCCCTGCGCATCGCCGTTAGCGCGCAAAGCCGCCGCCAGGCTGACGCGCAGGCTGGGATCATCCGGGCGCAGACGCAGGGCATCACGATAGGTGGGCACGGCCATCGCAAAGTTTTTCTCCTTGGCCAGCAAATCGCCCAAAGCCACCAAGGCTTCGGCATAATCGTGCCGCAGTTGCACGGCCCGCTCGAGGTGGGTTTGCGCCTCCGTCTGGTTCCCCAGCGCCTCCAGGACCAGCGCGATGCGAAAATGAAATTCCGGGCTCTGCGGCTGAAGCTCCAGCGCCACTTGATATTCCGCGAATGACTTCGACAGGTCATCGGCGGCCTGATAGGCGTTGGCAAGGTGAGCGTGGGCATCCGCGTCGTCGGGGCGCAGGCGCACTTCCTCGCGGTATTCCTGCACGAAGCCTGCGACGTCGCCGGAAGCTTGCAGCGCTTCCGCCAGGTTACGATGATAGTCGGCCTCATCGGGAGAGAGGTCCACGGACTTACGCAGTTCTCGAATCGACTCCGCCAAGTCGCCGGTCTTGCGCAGGACCAATCCGAGAGCTTCGTGCAGCGCCGGGTCGCCGGGCTTCAAACGGACCGCCTCATGGTATTCGCTGACCGCGGCAGGATGGTCGCTGATGGAAAGGTAAGCGGCGGCAAGCTCCGCGTGGGCGGCAACATAGTCCGGCCGCAGACGGATGACGCGGCGGAACTCCTCGATGGCCCCGCCATAATCAGCAGCTTCGCGCAAAGCCAGCGCCAGGGCATAGCGGTAGTCCACCTGATTGGGGCGCAGTTGCACCGCCTGCCGGTATTCCTGGAGGGAGTGACTTAAATCATCAGTGGCGCGCAGGGCCGCGGCCAGGCTCATGTGGAATTCCGGGTCATTGGGGCGCAGGCGAGCGGCGGTGCGATATTCGTTGATGCCGCCGGCAAAATCTCCGGCCTGGGTCAGGGCGGCAGCAAGGCCGGCGTGGGCGGCGGCATTCTCGGCGTCCAATTCGATGGCTTGGCGATACTCCGCGCCTGCTTCCGTGGCATCGCCGGATTGCAGCAGCGCGCCGGCCAGCGCCACGTGAACTTCCGCGTCACGTGGCGCGAGCGCGAGCGCCGTGCGATACTCCGCCGCCGCCTCGCTGAATGCCCGGTTCGCGGTCAGCGCATTGGCCAGATTCACGTGCGCGTCAGCATTGTTTGGATGGGCGCTGGTTTCCGCGCGATATTCGGTGATGGCTTCGGGAATGGCCCCGGCAGCCTCTTCCAGCGCGCCGATATTCCTGTGGACTCCGGGAAACTCCGGGCGCAGGCGCAGCACTGCCCGATACTCTTTCAGCGCTTCGCTGGTTTTTTGCTCTGCAGCGTAAGCATTCCCGAGATTGTAGTGCGCTTCAACATAGTCCGGCTTAAGGGACAGGGCTTTCTTGTAAGCGGCAATCGCCAGATCCCACTTGTTCAGCCGCGCAGCCTCATTGCCTTGCTGGAGGAAATTCTGTGCTGTCGGCGCAGTCGACTCCTCGGGAACGGCTGGGTTCGTGACGGGGGATTGGTGCGCGGAAGCTTGCGCAAGCGCCGGGCGAAGAACCAAGAGCGAAATGGCTGTGGAGACGCCTAAAAGGAGAAAGACCTTCCCCTTTTGCCGCTGCTTCGTGGCCGTCCCGTCGGGTCGCATGGTAATAGAATACACCCAACGGTTCTTCCCTGCGCCCTTAGCCGCGTGCGGCGTAGTATCCTATTGGGAAATCACCCCTGGGCCGGTTTGGGCGCAGGGTTCCACCGACCCTTGCGCCGGGGACGCACGGGAGACCTTCAAGCTCTTTTATCTTGGGCAGCCCGGGCGAGGGGTCAGTTACCGACTTAATGGCCACTGAAGGCGCGGTCGAGGGAGAAGGCTCCGGCGCCCCGAATCATCAGGGCCACGGTGATTGCCAGCACCAGAAGATGGTACTCAATGCCCTCCCCCTTTTGCTGGCCCCCCCAGTTCATGAACAAGCCATTCGGCAAGTGCACCATGAAGATCGCCACGAGCATGTTCACGGTAATGCCAAAGGCGGCGACACGGGTCAGCAGTCCCAAAATCAGTCCCAACCCGCCGAAGAACTCCGCGGCAATCGCCAGAAAGGCGAAGACGGCGGGAATATGCATGCCCTGGGTAAAGAAGCCCATGGTGGCTTTGAAGCCATACCCGCCGAACCAGCCCAGCATTTTTTGCGAGCCGTGCGCGAGGAACACTACGCCGAGCACCAGCCGCATGAAGGTCAGAACCTTGTCATCAGGGGTTTGGAATAATCTCTTCAGCATGTCACGCTCCTAGATTTTGACTTTCCGCAACCGCCGTTGCGGACCTGCCCCAACTTCCGCTAAATACGAAGTCCGCCAGCGGCTTGCGTGTGCGCGCCGCCTGGCCTTCCGGTGAACCTTCCTGGTAGCCCAGCGCCAGCACCGCCACCGGTTCATAGCCCGTGGGGATGGCGAAAAGTTCGCGTGCCGAGCCCGGGTCGAATCCACCCATCTGGTGGATGTGCAAATCGAGCGCCGTCGCCTGAACGGTTAAGTTCGCCACCGCCTGGCCCAGATCGTAGAGAGCGTGGCGATTGGGGCGGGCGACGTGATTATAGTCGAGCTTGGCGACCGCCAGGATCAGAACCGGTGCCTGCGCTGCCCACTGGCGATTAACGTCCACTAAAGTACTCAGCAGGCGGTTGTATCCTTCCGCGTCTTCACGCGTCGCCACAATGAAAGCCCAGGGCTGGGCGTTATAGCTTGACGGCGCCCAGCGAGCGGCCTCGAAAAGCTGCGCGAGTTTTGCCGGCTCAACCGGGCCTGGAGAAAAGGCCCGCGGGCTTGAGCGGCGAGCCAAAAGCTCGTGAAGGCCGGTGCTCGTTTGCTGCTGATGGGTTGCCGATTTCGTTGCGTGCATGTTCCCTCCTAATTTCTTCATGTCGGCCAGGTTTATTGCTCCCTGGCTGCCGTCTAACTGTTCAGTTCTACGATAATCGTTATAACACCTATATGATGCACAAAAAGCCCTTAAGGTGCGCGGGCGGCTTCCAGCAGTTCTATGAGCTTGCGCAGGTCGCCTTTGGGCACGTGGCTCAAGAGGGTCCGGTTCTGCTCAGCCATGGGCCCATCCAGGTCCTTCAGGACTTTTTGGCCCGCGGAAGTAATCCGTACGGTGATGACCCGGCGATCCTTGCTATCGCGGCTGCGAGTGAGCAAGCCGCGCCGTTCCAACCGGTCGAGAAGGCGCGTGATATCAGGGTCGCGCGTAATCATGCGCTCCGCCACCTCCCGACAGCAGAGACCCTGCTCCCCCGCCCCGCGCAAAATGCGCAGAACGTTGTATTGGGTGTGCGAAAGCCCCGTCAGCTTCAGGATTTCCTCAGCACCGCGAGACAGCGCGTCCGCTGTCCGCATCAAGTTCAGGAACACCTCGGCCTCCAGGCTCTCAAAAGGCTTGCCCTGCTTGATTTCGTCCTTGAGCTTGGGTGACATGACCCCATACTAATCGTTATAACGACTGCTGTCAAGTGGTATGTTAACTCTAAGGTGCGGATCGGGATTATGGAAGTAGGGGCGGTTCGCGAACCGCCCCTAAACCCAATTCGCGCGGGGCCGACCCGTTCGACCCCATCAGGGTCGGTAAAATCGGGTGGGGCGAGGTCAATGCCTTGTTGACGCACTGTTGAGGTTGGGGGGACAAGAAGGGGTTCCGCTGGGGGTTTGAACCTGCGGGATTTCTGGATTATGAAGATGGCGGCATTGGAATCGCCCCCCCAGAATTTCAGATTTGATGTATCGTCTCTCATCTCGAATCGAAAGATGCTCCCCGCGTGGCCGCTATTATCAGAAAATGGAAAGCTGCTGTTGAGGGGAGGATTTTATGTGGCGATTTCTGGCAATACTTCTTTCAACCGGAATATTTGGTGCGCAAATTCTTTCCGCGGCGTCGACGCCTAATATTCCCCCCGGAATGGCTGTACCTGCTATGCAGAGAGTCTCAAGCGAAGTGTACGTTGCTCAGATCGCCCCCGATCTATGGGTTCATACCACGATTGGCCGACTGCCGGATGGATCCCCGTATGCGGCAAACGGTGCGATTCTGGAAGAAGGAGACCACTCAATTTTGTTCGACGTTGGCTGGACACCGGAACAGGCGGAAACCCTATGGAAATGGGCGCGTATAGAACTAAAGCATCCGGTCACAAAAGCATACGTCACCCACTTTCACAATGACCGCGTCGGGGGCATACCGGCGCTGGAGAGACACCACATTCCTGTTTTCGCAACTCAAGCCACGATGGATTTGGCCCGGAGTTCCCGGCAGCCAGTCGCCGACAATCGAATCGACGTTCCATACAGCCCGACTTCGGTCGCGGCTGATGCGCTGATTTTCTATCCGGGCGCTGGCCACACAAAGGACAATGTGGTCGTCTATTTTCCTCACGACCGCTTGCTGTTCGGTGGTTGCTTCTTGAAGGCTGCCAATGCAGCCGGAATAGGAAATGTTGCGGATGCTGACGTCGTGGCATGGCCCAAATCGATCAAGAAGATGCAAGCTGCTTTTTCCGAGGCGAAATCCGTGATTCCTGGACACGGGCCAATAGGAGAAGGAGCAACGCAGAGAACGCTTGATTTACTGAAATAAATGACCTGTGACAGCATTTGCTCAGTCTCTGAAAAAAGAGTCCCCGATGGACAAGGAAAAGCCACGGACCTAAAAAACAGGTCTCGCTACACCTGCTAATTTGATGTTGTTTCGCTGGAAGGTCTGCCCTATAGTCTGGGCTGAGGAAAATGACCCATGATAAATCGTAAGGGAATGGATCGAGCCGGGGATCGCTGGGTAAGACTTCTGGCCATGGTGGCGATCGCTTACACCGTCGGCTCGCAGATCTCAGCGCTCGGCTGCGACACCTGGGTGGCATTGCCGGACGCGACCGCCGACCATTCTGTGATTCTCGCCAAGAACAGCGACCGCCCGCCGATGGAGGCGCAGGTTCTGGTCCAGTTTCCTCACCAGCGCCACGCGCCGGGCGAGATGGTGAAGTGTACCTATATTGAAATTCCTCAGGTGCCTGAAACCTACGAACACATTGGTTCCAAACTCTGGTGGGCCTTTGGCTACGAACAGGGTTTGAACGAGTACGGCGTAGCGATCGGCAATGAAGCGGTGTTTTCAAAAGAGCCTGTCCAGTGGGGCGACGGTCTTTTAGGTATGGACCTTCTCCGGCTGGGACTGGAGCGCGGCAAAACGGCTTATGAGGCCATGCATGTGATGATCGACTTGCTGGAAAAGTATGGCCAGAGCGGCGACTGCGAGCGCGCGGGCGATTGGGGCAAGGCGAATTATCACAATAGCTACATCCTCGCCGATCCGCACGAGGCCTGGGTGCTCGAGACCGCGGGCCGCTACTGGGCAGCTAAGCACATTACGCACGGGGTTTTTTCCATTTCCAACATTTACCTGATCGAGCATGATTGGGACGAGGCGCATCCACGGCTAGTGGAACACGCCATCGAGAAGGGCTGGGCCAAAACGGCCAAGGACTTCAACTTCGCGCGCGACTACGGTGACTACTGGAGAAAAGATTCCAAGAATCCCGGGGCCATGCAAATTCGCCGGAACATGACGATGTCCTGCCTGCGCCGGGACTTCACCCACGTGACTCCCGCCAGCATGATGGCGATCAGCCGCAGCCATTTGGAAGGGACCTTCGTGGAACCGCGCTGGGGAGCGCCCGAAGCCTTCTGGCCCACGCCCTGCATGCATGACACGCCCCAATCGGGCTACCATTCCGCGGCGTCTTTCGTTGTCCAACTGCGCGCCCAGATGCCTCCGCTACTGCGCCAGGTCTACTGGGCGAGCTTTTCCAATCCTTGCTGTAACGTGTTCAAGCCATTTTACCTGCATGGACCCGCGATTCCCGCGTCGTATGCGACGGGCACCAGCACCTATTCCGCGGACTCACCGTGGTGGTGGGCCAACCGCGTGAAGTTGCTCTGCGACCTCAACTACCGCGCCTTGAACCCGAGCGTTCGGGGTGTGTTCGATCAAACCGAACGCTGGGAGATGGAACGACAACAGGGCGTGGAAGCCGAGGCCCTGAAAGATGTCAAAGACGGAAGAGATGGAGACGCCGTCGCGCTTCTGCAACAGTTCATCAATGCGAACTGTGAGCGGGTGGGGAAAGAATATCGAACGTTGAACCAAACCTTGCCGGAAACGCTCTCCACCGCCGGCGTGAACTACCTGTATACGGACTATCTGAAGGCATGGACCTCCCAGAAAGGCGTGCCCTTGCCCCTGCCTTAGCGGGCATTCCTTTCCAAGCCAGTGCTTAGTCCTCGTGTGCGGCTATGCGGTACCATATGTTATAGGTTTATGCTTCAACGTATCCTCCACGGCGGCGTACAACTCCCCAACCGTGAAGCGGCGAATTGTCGGCGGATGTCCTGTGAACAGCGTCCGTAGTATGCCCCACGGGCTTCCGAATCCCTCGGAGTGAAAGAGAAACTCGTTCACTCCCAGATGAAACGTTCCTCTATACCCGTCCTTTCCCGAGCAAAGCCGAATTCCGAATCGCTTTTCCGTGGCTTCCAGCAGCTCGCACCCATCATCTGCGGTGATCCCCAGATCCTTCTCAAACAAGGTCTCTGGAACGATTTTCTTATTACGGGATAGACGGGCGAATTCGCGGATGAACTCACAAAATCGCTCGAATGACAGGTCCTCCATGTTGGCCTCAGAACTCTACATCTCCGATAAGATGGTGATTATCGCACATTCGAAACGCGGACTGCGGTAGCTGTTGCTACCGCAGTCCAAGGCGCTTCGCGCAGGCAGGAGGACGGGGGCTGTCGATTCTGATGGTGCAGCAAGTGTAGCGCGGACCTAGAGCATTTCCGTTTATCATGTAGCGTATTTGGCGCCAAAAAAGAAGCCTTGGCAATCGGCGGTGGAAATCGCGTTAAAGGCGGTTTGAGCTGCCCGCAGCAGTTCCTCTTCGGTGC
>JBEKQO010000293.1:0-9097 GCA_049519635.1 Terriglobia bacterium
CCACCGCCCGTATATGGACCTGTGACTTCACGCGGGAGTACATCGATATCAACGCGTCGTACCGGAGCTGAGACTTATCGGGAGATCAGACGATCGGGAGATCGGATGAGTAAAACGCAAGTTCCCACTGCGGTGGTCTTTGTTCATCCGATCACCGGATTACCCGATCACCCGATTCCCTATTGCCCATCGATGAACGGGCGCAGGTAAACGGCGGAAGCGCGAATTTCCTCGATGCCGCTCAATCCGTCTTCAATGGAAACCCATCCATCAAATCCCGCGTCACGCAGGGTGCGGAAGATTTGCGGGTAATTATTCATTCCTTTGCCCACCTCGCCGTGGGTCAGAATCGCCGCGTACCCAAGCGAGTCCTCCACCGCTCTTAATTCCTCGATCGTGTGTCCGGGTTTCAGGTGCCGGTCACTCGCGTGCATGGTCACGACGCGATGTTTGACCTTCTCGAGCAAATCCAGCGGGTCTTCGCCGGCCAGAATGGCATTGGAGGGATCAAACTGCACGCCGAACCACGGCGAATCGATTTGATTCACGATCTCGAGAAAAACATCCTGCTTCTGCGCGAACTCCGGGTGCGTCCAGAAATTGTCTTTGTAATGGTTTTCCATGGTGAGCACGATGCCCTTGGCCGCGCTGTATTCCAGAACCTCCCTGATGCACTCCACGACCCAGCGCACTCCCTGCTGGCGCGAGACGTCCGGGCGGCGCTGGCCGGAAAGCACGCGGCAGAACTTTCCGCCCAACCGCGCGGTGATATCGACATTCCGTTTCTCGTGTTCCACTTCCTTGCGCCGGTCCTCCGCGCGCGGCTGAGTGAAATCCGAGGAGCAGCACAACATGGGTATTTCCAGCTTGTGGTGCGCATGTGCGTCACGAACTTTCTCCAGGTAGGCATCGTCAAAGCTGGCCAGGGTTCCGTCGTAAAGCTCCAGGCCGTCGACGGGAAGGTCTGCGGCCATGTCGATCCATTGGAACAGGGTCATGGTGCGGTCCCGCACCAGTTCGTCCATGTAGCATTTGGGAAAGGCAGCGAGTTTCATCGTCGGCTGGCCCCTTAGATTGGCAAGTCGGAAGGTGCGCCAAAAGGATGCTGTTCGTAATCGAGCACGGAGCCGGATATCAGCTCATTGGTCACGAAAAACAGAACGGCGTTGGCGATATCGGCGGGCAGCAGCATGCGGCCGAAGGGGCGCGTTTTCACGGCCTCCTCCACCCAATTCTCACCCTTGCCCTCGAGCACCGCGACCAGGTGGCGCTCTCCTTCTGTCAGCACCCACCCGGGGTTGATCTGGTTCACCCGAATGCGGTATTTCGTCAGGTAATTCGCCAGATTTTTGGTAAACGTCATCAGCGCACCCTTGGAGGAGGAATAGGGCAGCAGCCGCTTTAACCCGCAGTAGGCGTTCACGGAGCCGATGTTGACGATGCAGCCGCTCTTCCGGTCCTTCATATGACGCACCGCTTCCTGGCAGAGAAGGAACGGGGCGCGCAAGTTGATGTCAAAAATTTCATCCCATAGCTCAATGGAAGTATCCTCGATGGTGCCGCGGTGCACCACGCCGGCGTTGTTCACGAGGATGTCGACTCGCCCGAAACGCGAGAGGGCGCTGCGGACGATGCTGCGGCAGTGCGATTCGTCCTGCAAATCGCCGGTGACCACTAGCGCCTGGCTCCCGGCCGCCTCGATGGCCTCCACAATCTTTTCGCCGCCGGCCCGCTGGCTGTCGCGCCCATGCACAAGAATGCGCGCGCCCGCCTCGGCGAGCTTGAGGGCGATTCCCCCGCCAATGCCCTGGGTGGAACCGGTGACCACCGCCACCTGGTCCGCCAATAATCGCTTTTCGGCTTTTGCCTCGCTCATGACTTCCTCTCGTGTTGCCACCGTTCACCCATTCTCTCGGGCCGGCCTCAAGACGGCCTTTACAATTTCCCCGGAAGCCATCTCATCAAAGCAGGCCCGCCAATTCGCGTAATTCTCGATTCGGCCCACAATGCGCAGCGGGTCAAGCTTTCCCGACGCCAACAGCCTCAGCACTGTCTCCCACATCCGATAATTGTGACTGAAACTGCCTTGCAACCGAATCGCTTTTTGTATCAGCGGGTCGAGGGAAAAGTTCAGAGGCTGAGGTCCCCAACCGACCTTGGTAATTTGCCCGCCCGGCCGCACGACTGCCATGGCCGTCCGGAGCGCGGCGGAGGCGCCCGCGGCGTCAATCACCACATCCACGCCCAGCCCGTCTCCGAGGGACCGCACCACGTCGCGGATCTGCTCTTCCCCCTCCGTGAGCGTGCGATCCACGCCCAGCGCCTGCGCCACTTTGATGCGGGCGGCATCCTGCTTCAGCCCGGCCACCCCCACCCAGCTAGCGCCCGAAAGCTTGGCGAGCTCCAGGCAAAGCAGGCCGATGGGACCCGGCCCCAGGACCAGAACGGAATCACCCGGGTGAATCTGCGTGTGGGCGCAAGCGGCGTTGAACGCCACGCAGCATGGTTCGGTGAGCGCGGCTTTTTCAAAGGACACGGCGTCCGGCACCCGATGCAGACAGCGCTCTGGCACCCGCACAAAATCCGCCATGGCGCCGTTCACGCCATAGCCGAATCCACGCCGCTGCGGGCAGAGATTGTACTCACCGGACCGGCAATAAGCGCATTGGCCGCAAATGAACGCCGCCGTTTCCGACACCACCCGGTCACCCTCACGAAATCCCCGCACACCTTTGCCCACGGCGCTCACCACGCCGGTAAACTCGTGCCCCAGGATCACCGGAATGTTTACCGGCCAGCTCTGGGTATTATGAAATTGGTGAATCTCGCTTCCACAAACGCCCACGGCGCGGGTCGAGAGTAGAACTTCATCCTCGGCGGGATCGCCGGGCTGCGGCACTTCCCGCAACTCCACCGCGTTTTTTTCCAGAGCGTAATGGACGATCGCCGCCATGGAGGCAGTCGGCATGGTTAGTCCCCTCAGTTGCGGTGTCAGGTGCCAGGTTTCAGGATCCAGCCTGTGGCGCCTTTGACTCGCAGGCAATTGGCTGATTTTACCGGGCCGATTAAATCGCGAGTCAAGCACTTTTCATTCCGGCTTTGCTGGCCGCGTCGCTGGCGCCCGACACCTGTTCTTAGCTATTCAGCTTGGCAATGATCTCGCGCAACAATCCTTCCAGGTCGTGCGCCGGCGACTTGAAGGCGTTGGCATCCACCGTGAGCGGCGCACCCAACACCAGGTGATGGACCCCGAACTGAGGGAGTTGCATCACCTGCTCCACGGAGAGGCCGCCCACCGCCTGGACAGGTATGCTCACGGCTTTGACCACGGCCTCCAGTTCATCGAGTGGACTGGGCGGTACGCCGCCGTGCGCGGCGATCACCGCCGGGTCGCGGCGCTCGTCGTACCCCACGTGGTGCACGATGTAATCAACCCCCAGGTCCTGCATCATGCGCGAGGCGGCGGCCTTATCCTCGCAGCCCAGGTCGTCGCCCATGACCTTCACTCCGTAATCGCGGCCGGCCTGGACGACAACTTTGAGGGTCGCCGGATGCGCCCGCGCCATCACCACCACGTGCGTGGCTCCGGCCTTGGCCATCATCTCTGCCTCCAAGTACCCGCCGTCCATGGTTTTCAAATCCGCCACCACGGGATAATCCGGAAACTCGCGCCGCAGCGCCTGGACCGCATGCAGACCCTCCCCCAGGAGGAGCGGGGTTCCCGCTTCCAGCCAGTCCACTCCCGCGCGCACCGCTTGGCGAGCGTGATCCAGAGCTTCGTCGATGGTCGTGAGGTCGAGCGAAATCTGCACGATGGCCCGAGGCGAGGTTGTCATGTCATATCCAAAGATTCAGGATGTCGAGTTTCGTTGAAGAAATACGGTAACCCACTTTCCCGGATATCTCAACGGTTCTGTATCAAGGGGCGGAGCAATAGTTCGAGCCGCGCATGAGGCGGTAAGAATCCAGTTGTAAGGAGAGAAACACTTGCGTAAGCTTGCGTTGCCCCCCGCGGCCGATCGAGTGTCGGGAAACTCTTCTCCACGGACGCGGGCGCCGTAGGGGATGTTGAAGGACCAATATAAGCCCGGAGGGCGTCCATGAATCGACGGAATTTTTCCAAGAAACTTGCCGGAGCCACACTCGGCGCGGCCGCGCTTACCCTTGAGCCCATGGCGTCGCCGGCGCGCGCAGCGGCGGACGCAAGCCCTGCGGAAGCCCCCTTCAAATTCTCCATCATGCTTTGGACAATCCTGCGCGAATTGCGATTCGAGGAACGGCTGGAAAAGGTTGCCGAGGCCGGCTACCACGCCGTGGAACTGGTCGGTGAGTACTCGAAATGGACGGAGGATGATTTTCGCCGGTACAACAAAAAACGCGCCGAGTTGGGCATCACCTTTGATACCACCGCCGGTCTGCACCACGGGGTGGGCGACCCCAGCGTTCGCGAGGCTTTTCTCGCGGACGTCCGCGAGCAACTGAAAATCATGGAGAAGATTGAATGCCCCGCGCTGATCGTCATGTCGGGCGACGTGGTGCCCGGCCTCTCGCCGCAGGTGCAGCATAAAAGTTGCGTGGAAGGCCTGAAGCGGGCGGCGGAATTGGTGGAAGGAAAGGGCGTCACCCTGCTCCTGGAAAATATCGACCTGGAGGAAAATCCCCATTACTACATGTGGTCAGTCCCGGAAGCCTTCAAGATTATCGAAGAAGTGAATCATCCCCAGGTCAAATTCCTGTACGATTTCTTCCACGCGCAAATTTCCGGCGGAAACCTGATTGCCCACCTGCAAGAACACGCCGACAAAGTTGGCCTGGTCCACATCGCCGACGTTCCCGGCCGTCACGAACCCGGCACCGGGGAAATCAATTACCTCAACATTTATAAGAAACTTGCCGAACTGAATTACCACCACTATGTCGCCATGGAATTCCGCCCCACCGGCGACCCCGTCAAAATCCTCGCCCACGCGCGCCAGGAAGCCCTGCAAGCCGCGCAGGCACAGCGATCCTGACGCACTCCAAAGCTTCGCACCCTATGCCAGGAGGGCAGCGTTTCTCCCCAAGCCGAAAGTCTCGCCCTTCCGCCCACTTCTGGCTCCGGGCGCTAAGCAGCTTCCAGCGCAAACTCCGGCTTCCTTGTCTTCCACTTGCCGCGAGTGAAGTCTGGACAATCTGCGACCCCGCCCTCGGTGATGGACTTCTCCGAGAGCGGATTAATGACGCTCAGCACGACCGAGTCATAGACGTCCAGCGGGGTTTGCGTCTTGTTGCGAACCGCATGGAGGAACTGGTTCAACTCCAGGTAATCCGTGCCTCCGTGCCCCAGCAGGACCTGGTCGCCCATATCATTCTTGGTGGACTGATGCGGGTTCGTATGCTGCTGGGCGGCCTTCCACCAAGTGTGGTCGTATTTTTCCTGATAAGGATCGAACGATTCCCACTCTTCGTACTTGGGGCTGCGGCCGTTCAGGTACACCGCCTTGCGCTGCTCGTTATAAAGGCCCTCGGTGCCTTGAATCTCCCAGCGATTGTCATAGGGCCGGGGCAACTGCATGTCGTAGTTGATGACAACGGTATTTCCCATTTTCGTCTTTACCAGCGTGGAAACGATATCGCCTTGCGCGTATTTCCGCTTGGCGTTGGGGTGGTTTACGCCAAACTTGGTGGCGAAATAATTGTTGATTCCCAGCGAGCGATTGGCGAAGGAAACGACTTTGTCGTAATAATCGCCGCACCCGATATTCATCCAGCCAAACACCGGCCCCAGCGCATGCGTGGTGTATTGGCTGGCGTTGTGCTTTACAAGGAATTCCCCGCCCCAGCGCATGTTGCCAGCGGCGTCGAAGAACCAGTGGTCGATGCAGTTATGCGAGTGAGCGCAATGGCAGTGGACAATTTCTCCCAGAAGTCCCGTGCGGATCATGTTCAGCACCGCTAAATTGTCACGCCGGAAACTCCAATTTTCCAGCATCATGCACGGCACGCCGGTTTCCTCGTACGTGTTCACGAGGTCCCAGCACTCCTCGACGGTCAGCGCCACGGGCACTTCCACCGCCGCGTATTTGCCCGACTTCATTGCGCACAGCGCCATGGGGGCGTGAAACTGCCAGTAGGTGGCGATCAGCACTGCGTCCATGTCGTCGCGGTACACCAGGCGCTGGTAATCTTCCGTGTCGCGTCCGTAGCCCTCCGGCCGTTTTTGTCCGGTCTTCTCCACCAACGACTGCGCGCGTTCCAAATGCTCCTGGTTAATGTCGCAAACCGCGGGAATCTGCACGCCCATCGCCAGCAGGGTCTGCAAATGACTCGTACCGCGGTCGCCCACTCCGATCATACCCACCCGCAGGGGTTTGGCCGACTCCGCTGCACCAAAGGTGAAAGCGTTCGTCATCGCGCCCGCACCTAGCGTCGTGGCGGAGCTGATTCTTAGGAATTCTCTCCGATTGAGTCTGCTGTCCATTATTTGTGCCTCCTCCGTGATGTGCCCCCCGCCCAAAATCGACTTGTTGCCGCCTCGAAGGGCCCCTACGTTCCCTCCAACCTTTTTCCGCAGCCTGCCGAAAATTCTTGGTTATACTATGCAGGCGAAAGGCCGTTCTCCTTCCTCGATGCAAGTTTTTCTTGCCATGCACTTATCCCATGAAGTGACAGCCATTTCTATTTTTCCGTGGGAAATCCGGGCGAAGAGACGATCGCCGCCCGACCTCACTGGCAACCGTCCTCGGCAGAGCACCTCGAGACTGCGCTGAAACGGCTTCAATCCTAAATCGCGTTGGCTTGCGGCTGGGAACTTCGAAATCCCTTTCAATAGGGCCTGTGTCGTTTTTGGTAGCGGGTCAATTTGGTGTAGAGGCGGTTTTACGCGCCATTTGGCGAGGTAAACTCGCCGCTACAGCATCAAAATGACCCACTACACTGTTTTTAATTGACTGTGCAAAATGGAACAGCGTTCCTGGCAGGACATGGGTAATACTGTCGCTGGATGCCGGTTCGTTGCGGTAGCGGCATTTGGCGTTAAGCAACATCACAGAGGAGAACTTAATGAAGATATCGCTAGGCATAGTTTTAATCTCGCTTGTGTTAGTTTTTGGTGGGTGCAACCAAAGCCCACCGCCACAGCAACCAGCACCGCAGGGACAGGCTGGACCGCCCGGACAAACGGGCGACACCGGCGCGCAAGGGCAGACTGGACAAACGGGCGACCAAGGGCAGCCCGGACAGACGGGGGATCAAGGGCAGACTGGTCAACAGGGCGATACGGGACATAGGGGAGATCGGGGCGATACCGGCGATCGGGGCAAGTCTGCACCATGTCCCGCCGGACAGCATCGCCATACTAACCCCGATACAGGAAGAGCGGAATGCGTTCGGGACTAAGCAGCATTGATCTCTTCATGGTAAGAGAGATGAAACGATCAATTCTAACGCCATCTCTTCATCGCCTTGTCAGCACCACCCCGGCGCTGGGCGCGCCACCCCTCCTCAACTGAGGAGGGGAGTTCTTTAATGCTCCCCTCCTGATTCAGGAGGGGTGGCGCCTTGGGCGCTGGGGTGGTTATTCGCGGTGGGGCGTTCTTCCACAGCCTGTAAAGTCCCCAAAAGCAACCCGAGTTCTAAGCCCGGGCTAAAGCCCCGCCCTCCCCACCGGCTACAAATAGCGTCGCTCGTTTCCGCAGCTTTGCACTAGCCGAGGATCGAGGGATTTCTTGGCCAAATGTTTCCCATGGCCCTCCGATAGGATATTGCCGAATGCTTGCCTTGAAGGCTGGCAGGCTGTGGCAGGAAGCATGACCGTTGTTCTTTCTGGGCCGCGCGGCAAAGAACTTGAGTCATCAGGAGTTGGCGCGGATGTTCACCCAGACGTGGACATGCGGCGCACCTCGGAAATACCACACCATCGTCGGGCTCTCCAGTTGCCACACATCCCACACGCCGTCGTTCCCAAGGTCCATGTTTTTGTAGAATGACATGGCGAGCGAGTTGACGCCCCCGTTCTCTGTGATGTCCAGCATGGCGCGGTTGCGGTCTTCCTGGCGGAAAGGCAGGAGGAGGTCGTGCAACACCTGCGTCACCAGTTCGCGCTGATCGGGAGCCATTTCAGATACGGGCAGCCCAGCCAACGACTCGCCGCGTTTTTTCAGATCTACTGTGTTCGTTCCCTTTTCCTCGCGGGGGTCACCCAACAGCGCGATCTGACGCTGCTTACCGTCCAGCGCTTGAAAGACCTCGTTGGCCCGCTTCGCCTGATACCAATAGACATTCTTGGGGTGATCGGGCTTCTCATTGAAACTCTGGGAGGCGTGGCCGTAAAAGATGGGTCCGCCGAACGCCGCTCCTGCCACCGTGTCGCCGTCACAGCGTACCGTACAGTGGCGCCCGGTTAACACAAACTCAAAACCACCCTTGCCGGGTTCCCCGAAGAGCGCCACAGAGTATTTCTCCAGGCCGCCGCCGTCTTCGTCGATGTGATAGAAGACCTTATCCACGAATTCCGGATTGTGCAGGTCGCGGAATATCTCCCTGACCATGGCTCGCTGATCGGGAGTAAACGTCTCGGCGATGGTCACCGGGGTAATCTGCCAGTTGGCGTCCACTTTCGTTTGCAGCGGATGGCCGAAGGGAAAGGTCACGTGCTGCCGCTGCTCCGGGGTGAGACTCTTGTAGAGCGTGCCGACCAGGGTTTCAGAAGTTTCGAGTGGCGCTGTGGCGCTGGGCGCCGGTGCCGCGCTCGCAAGTCGCGGTGCCGTGATGGTCGTGGCCAGAGTGGCGCCGCCCACCGCAACGGTTTTGAGAAAATCTCGCCGGCCGATACTACCGCAATCGGGACATCGCATAATTTCCTCCTCGGGCTCCCTGAGTAGGTCTTTTATCTCACTCCTTTTCTCGGAAATCAAGCGGCAAGCGATGGTCGGGGTTGGAAATCCGGGATCAGGTATTCGGGGTTAGCGGCTAGTGTGGTGTCCCGGATAAGATTAGACAATGGCATGTTGCAAGGACCCCCTCACCCCCGGGCCCCTCGGTCGCCACGGCCACCGAGGGGAGGATGGATTTTATTGCCCTCGCCCCTTTGGGGGAGAGGGTGGCGCGCATCCGGCGT
>JBEKQO010000294.1:0-9068 GCA_049519635.1 Terriglobia bacterium
CCGCGATGTCGGTCAAGCGCAATTCCGTGCGTGAACCTCTCAGTAGGTCGAGAATATCCAGCGCTTTTCCCAGGACCTCTACGTGGTACCGGCCCGGCACGGCCTCCGTCTCGAAGTTCTGCTTCAGCATAGGACGTATCTCCTCCGGGGGTCCCAAGTCTTTGGCATTCATTCTTTGCCCGCCGTTCTCTTGCTGGTGCCTGACTGCGTTGGGAAGCACGATTATTTATGGCTCCCGGAAGCGCAGGGCTTTACAGGGTGCGGAAAAACCCTACAATCCTGTCATCCTGAGCCCGTTTGCTGTCATTCTGAGCGCAGCGAAGAATCTCGCTCTGCCCGCTCAGAGTAAACTACGCGAAGGATCTTGCTCTGAGTGTCTTCAAGGCAATGCGAGATTCTTCGTCGCCGCTGCTCCTCAGAATGAAAGCGCTTTCGAGTTTTTCCGCAGCCTGTAAAGCCCCGTCCTTCCCCCCGACTACAAATAGTGTTGCTCATATCTGAAGCTTGGCACGAGCCCGATTTCTGCGAGGGCCGGCTCTGGAAATGAGCGGGCGCCGACGACGGGTTCTATTGATAACGCCCCTCGTTCGGCCTGTCAATGATTTTCACCTAATAAAAATATTTTATTCTTGACAAACAATTTGTAGGGGTATAGAAGTTTGGGCATTGCGTTGGGTGATTGAATCGCGCCGGAGGTTGAAACTCGTGTCCTGCCGGGCAATTCGCTGGAATACCTTGAAAGTTCATCCTCAGGAGGGGACTGGGGTTGACCCACAAGGCTGTCCTCCTCTGATCGATCAAGCGAAAAAACGAATTAGTCGCCGCCACGCGGGATGCAGGATGCCGGGGGGAGCCGCAAGGGCATCCGCAAGAGCGTTTTCAGTTGACTCTTAGCAACATTGCGCAGCGGGGATAGCGAGTATTCCTACTGCTTGGCGTCATCATGCGCTGCGTCACATTTCCTGCAAGTTAGACGGGTCTGAACTCACCGGGGTCCTAGCTGCTGGTATCAAGGGTGTCTTTGGTGTTCATCCAGGAACCCGCAGCACGGCCTGTGAAAGTACTCACAAGCCCAAACATCCAGGAGGAGGTGTTCCTATGTTGCGTGTGCATGCCAAAGGCCTCGGCTTTTGGTTGCTTTGTGTCTCGTTATTAGCAACGGCCCCTCAGGCGTTCGGCCAATCCATCACGGGTGACATTCTGGGTACAGTATACGACTCGACGAAAGCTATCGTGCCGGGCGCCAAAGTCACGCTCACGGCAATGGACACTGGCATTAAGACCGTGGCGCCTTCCGATGAGGGCGGCAACTATCTCTTTGCCCAATTGAAGCCCGGCCGCTACAGCGTAGAGGCTACCAAGGAAGGATTCGAAACCGCGGCGGTTACCAATATCGACCTCCTGGTGGGGCAACGCCCGCGCGTGGATCTCACGCTGCAAGTCGGAGCCGTCACCCAATCGGTGGAAGTGAGCGCGGGCGGTGTGGTCCAACTGGAAACCCAAACGTCCTCGATGAACCAGGTGACGCAGGAGACGGCGGTAATGAACCTGCCGATCGTCAACCGCAATTTCATCGACCTGGTGGCTCTGTCGGCGGGAGTGGCGCCTATTGGACTAGCAAACTCCCCCGCGTCCTCCTGGACCGGAACCGGAAACGGACAAGTTACCACCAGTGTGGCCGGATTGCGGGAATCGGACGAGAGCTTTATTGTTGACGGCATTGAGTCCCGCAACGCGCGATTTGGAAGCGCCAACCTACGGCCTTCCTTTGACGCCATCCAGGAAATCAACGTTCAAACCAGCAACTTCTCGGCGGAGTATGGGAAATCCGCCGCGGTGATCAATACCACCCTGAAATCAGGCACGAACCTTATCCATGGCGATGCCTATGACTATGTCGAGAACAATGTCTTTAATGCGAACAACTTCTTCTCGAATCTGGCTGGCTTGCCGAAGGGCGTCGTGCGCTACAATGATTTTGGAGCCACGATTGGCGGCCCGGTGGTTTTGCCGCACTACAACGGCCGCGACAAAACCTTTTTCTTCTTCTCCTATGAGGGCCTGCGTAATCCCACGGTGACGAACGAGACGGCACTCAACCCCAGCCCAGCCCAATTGGGTGGGAATCTCGCTGATAATAGTTACGGGACGGGGTTCTTTCCGACCAGTTCCGCTTACTGCCAAGCTGTCCCGGCGGGCGTGACTTCGCCCCACTGCGTCGATGTCATCAATCCCGCCACGGGGGCGGCCTTTCCCGGGAATGTTATTCCCACGGGCAATCTCAACTCCATCACGCAAAAGTGGCTTCCCTTTTGGCCAGCTCCCAACGTTGCGAATGCGCCACCTTCTACGCCGTACGGTTTCCCGGTTTACAACTATGCCACCACGGGGAAAGGTTCCGTCACCAGTAACCAGTATAACGTCCGGATGGACGAAGCCTTGACCTCCCGCGACCAGCTTTGGGCCGGCTTCACGAAAGATAATCGCCCCAACATTGTCCCGGGATCCGAGCCCTTGTCCGGGAGTTCGTATCCTCTTTCCGATACGCTGGTCACGCTTACGGAGACGCATACCTTCACGCCCAATATCGTGAACGAGGCGCGTTTGGGGTACAATCGCGGCAGGACCTTCCTTGTGGGCGCGGGCGCACTCTCGCAGAACTATGCGGCGAGTGCCTTCGGCCTGACGAATACCTCACCCAATTCCTTCGATTTCGGTATTCCCGGTGCCGGCGTGTCCGACTTTAACGACCCGGGCTCTCCTTCGGAGTCCATCGGGGCTCTCGATCAGGACTACCAGGTCGTTGACAACCTCAGCATCGTCCGCGGCAACCACAACATCAAGCTGGGAGTGAACTACATTCACGAGTTGTTTTACCAAATTACCGATTTTGGCGGCGTACCGACGGTCCAGTTCAATGGCCTCTTCAGCGGTAACAGCTTAGGTGACTTTTTATTGGGTGATCCGCTGAGTGCCACCGCCTCCGTCGGCGACTCCTCGCAGGACCTGATCAGCAATTTTTACGCGGGATTCTTGCAGGATAACTGGCGCGTTCGCCCCAGCCTTACCCTTAATCTCGGGGTGCGGTACGAGTACGGCCAAACCCCGTGGGACCGCAGTTCCAAGACCGGCTGGTTTGATCCCTCGACGCAGCTCGTGGAGTATTCACGGTCGGGCGCCGTGCGCAACGGCATCGTCGATCCTGACTGGAACAACTTTGCTCCGCGCGTAGGATTTGCGTACAGTCCTTCATTCCTCCATAACACGGTAATGCGTGGGGCGTTCGGCGTCTTTTACGCCACCGACAACTGGAATGAGCTCCAGTTTGAGGTGGTCCTGCCCGCCTATTACCTGTCTCAGACGTTGAATTCCAATCCCACGAGCCCGACGCTCGCGATGTCGAGTCTGTTTCCGGTCGGCACCTTGGGGGGAGGAACGGATGTTCCATTCAGCCTGGACAAGCGCAGTCGCACCCCCTATGTCCAGCAATGGAACTATGATATCCAGCATACGTTCGCTCACAATATGTTCCTCGATGTGGGGTACATCGGAAATGTCGGCCAGAAGCTTCCGCAGCGGCGGAACTCCGACGCTCCAAGCTTTGACCCGACGGGCACGATCCCCATTGCCCAGCGCGAACCCAACCCGAATTATAGTTGGATCCTACTCGATTACGATGGGGGCTGGTCCAGTTACAACGGCTTGGCCACACGTTTCACCAAGCGGTTCGGCGCCGGCATGTACCTCAACGCAGCATATACTTACAGCCACACGATTGACTTGGGCAACACGGACGACTTCTCGGCGTCCCAGTGCTGCTTTAAAACGATCGACAAAGGCAACGGGGATTATGACGTTCGCCACCGTTTTGTGCTGAGCTATGTGTATGATCTGCCGTTCGGCAAAGGCCATCGCTACCTGGCCAGTTTGGGAAAGGCCAATAAGTTGGCTGAGGGCTGGCAGGTAAGTGGCATCACCACGTTTTCGACGGGACAATGGCAGGACGCCTATCTCCCCACGGACTGGCAGGTTTTGGGAACATTTTCTACCTCCTTCCCCGACAAGGTTGGGCCTGCTTATCCCAGTAAGAGAACCTATACAAGTTGGGACAATATCAGTTCCTTTACGTTTCCCGGCTGCCCGGTCGGCGTCCTAGCCCCAACCACTACGAACTGCCCGAGCGCAGTCCACCTTCAGGGAAACACGGAGCGCAACAGCTTGGAAGAGCCCGGCATCAACAACTGGGATCTTGGTGTTGTCAAGCACACCCACATTAGCGAACGCTTGAACACGGAATTGCGCGCGGAATTTTACAACAGTTGGAATCACACCCAGTTCGGCCCCGCCAATACCACCCTTACCGCTGGACAATTTGGTGTGATCACGGGCACTCTCGAAAATCCCAGGGTCATCCAAGTCGCTTTCAAGCTCCTCTGGTAAGAAGCCCTGGCGGTTGGAGTTCAAATTGAAACGGATGTTTTAGTTGTTCGTGAAAGACAATGATCGTCGGAAGCAACGGGGCGTGGCACGTTGGCATGCCCCTTGCATCCGTTATTCTGCCAACGGCGCTGTGAAGTCGTCCCTCCCCCAACGCCCGACTCTTGGCTCTCGCTCACCGCCGCAAGTTCAGTAGTGGATCAGTTTGTTGTGCGGCGGTTTCCGACCGCCTGAATCTATTGAATCAAAAGTCGGCGGTCAGAGACCGCCGCTACAAAGAACCAAACTGACTTCCTGCCGCATCGTTGGGAAGAGCTACATTCTTAATTCTTCATTGGAGGTAACCTCATGAGAATTCCTGGAGCGGTTCGACTGGCTGCACTCTTGCTGGTGTCCGTAATTATGGTCTTGACCTCTTGTGCCCGGAAGGAAACTGTGACGCCGTCCACAGCACCGGAGAAGGCTGCCGTAACTGTCAACTGGGACAAGGTCACAATGGTTTCGAAATCAACTCCCACCCTGCAAGTGGTCGTCAATCCCCCCTTGCGCCCGGGCACGAAGATTCACGATCGGGTCTTTCAGGCGCTGCATGAGTTGGGAGCTGACTACGTTCGCTACGTGCCTTGGCTGCCTTACCCCAAGCTGGGAGTTGCCGAGCTCGATCCTCCGCAGGACGGGAAGACCTCGTGGGACTTTTCTCTGCTTGATCCCATGATGGAAGACTTGATGAATGCCCAAACCGGGCACACGGTCATCATCAATTTCAGCACGATCCCCCAGTGGATGTTCAAGACCGATAAGCCGGTGGCCTATCCCAGCGATCCCGACCAGGTAACCTGGAACTACGAGCAGGGAACGGAGTTTCGCGATCCCAGCTTGAAGGAGGTGGCGGATTACTACGCGCGCCTGGTAAGTTGGTACACGCAAGGCGGATTCACGGATGAATTCGGGAAGCGCCACGACTCCGGCCATCACTACAAGATCGACTATTGGGAAGTCCTCAACGAAGTTGATGGCGAACACAATATGACTCCCGAGACTTATACACGCGTCTATGACGCCATTGTGGAAGCCATCCACCGCGCCGATCCCAAGATCACGTGTGTGGGGATGGGGCTGGGCGGTGAACCCAGAGAATTCATCGAATACTTCCTGAATCACAAGAACCACAAGCCCGGCATCCCCATTGCCATGATTTCCTACCATTTCTATGCCGTGCCGAGCTCGGATGAGACACCGGAAGTCATGGAGCACACCTACTGGGACCAGGCGGATCGTTTCCTGAGCGTGGTCAGCTATATCCAGGGGATCCGCGAGCGGCTGTCGCCCGAAACCAAAACGGATGCGGACGAGCTGGGTTCAATCTCCGCTGAGGACACACAACAAGACAAGCCGGGCCACGTCTTCAAGCCGATTCCCAATTCCTTCTGGAACCTCTGCGGTAGTATGTACGCTTACCTTTACACCGAGCTGGCCAAGCGCGGCGTCGAGGTGGCGGGCGAATCCCAGTTGGTGGGCTACCCCACGCAGTTCCCCAGCGTTTCCCTGGTGGATTGGGATACCGGCCAGCCCAATGCGCGCTTCTGGGTGCTGAAGGTTCTGCGTGACAACTTCGGTCCGGGCGACAAGTTGGTGGATACGGACTCCAACATTCCCTACGTTTACGCGCAGGCTTTTGTGACGCCAGAGGGCAAACACAAGATCCTATTATTGAATAAGCGCAACCGCGCATTTGACGTAACGCTGCCGGGGGCGGAGGGAGCGCAGGTGCAGCTTGTGGATCAAACCACCAGCTTCCAGCCGCCGGCGTCCAGCACTATGACAGGTAATCAGATTACCCTGGGCGGATTCGCCGTCGCCGCAGTAACCCTTGCGAAATAAGGCGGGGGAACGGGGTAGTGGGTCAGTTTACTTTTTTGTAGCGGTGGGGCCGAAGAGGCGACGGAAAAACGCCCCAGCGCGGACAACCACCCCGGCGCCCAAGGCGCCACCCCTCCTGAATCAGGAGGGGAGTTGGCCAAAGAACTCCCCTCCTCAGATGAGGAGGGGTGGAGCGCCGAGCGCCCGGGTGGTGGTGACAAGGGGATAAAGGGGCGGCATTGATATGGACAGTCCCGACGGGTTTTTCCGCAGCCTGTGAAGCCCCGCCCTTCCAAACCCGTGATGAGAATTTCAATTTAATGGCCACTCGAATTAGCGGAGATGAGCAATGAACTTCCGACAACTTCTTAATTCATCGTGGATGCGAAGCGCGTTTCTATTGGCCGTCTTCGGGGCAGTAGCTGCGCCCGAATTTGCCGCCCAAGGCGCGGTTCCGTCACCGCCGCCGGTGATGGTGATTAATCCCGGCTATCGGCTGCTGATTGATACCGAGCAGGGAACCATCGCCTCCTTCCGATCGTCTTTTGGCGTAGACCACGAACTCTTGATTCCCGGCCACTCCCGCTTGCCTCTTTTTAAGATTGAGTTTTTGAATGATCGCGCCGAGTTCAAGACGGTCACGTCTTCAGAAGCCCAGCAGGTGAGCGTGAGCAAGCATCGCGATCAAGACGGCGAAACCGTTACCCTTGAGTTCAAAGCCCTCGCGCAGTTGCCGCTGGACGCCCGCGTGAGGATTCGCTGCCCGTTGGGCGAAACGCTAACCTACTGGAGCTTGGAGCTGAACAACCGGACCACTCTCTGGATCGGGCACATTCAGTTCCCGGTGATCGAGGTGCCGTTTGACAATGCGGCCAACAGGAATTCCAGCCACATCCTCTGGTCATTCGCCGATGGCGCCCTGGCCGGTCCGGTGGAACCGTCGATGTCCGTGGGAGCCTGGGGAGGAAGGGAATACGATACGCCGGACATTTGGCGCTACAACAACTATCCCGGCCAGTGGACTTCAACCCAGTTGATGGCCTATTACAATGATGCGGGCGGCCTCTATGTGGCGTGTGACGATCCGAAGGGATTGCCCAAGTTCATTGACCCTTTGCTCGATCAGGACGGGGTCACCCTGGGGCTTGGGCACTACCCCGGCACGCGCGGTCCAGGGGAAACAAAGCTTCCCTATCATGTGGTGATCGGCACGTTCCAAGGTGATTGGTACGCTGCGGCTGAAATCTATCGGAACTGGGCGTCCAGGCAGCCCTTCTGCGCCACCAGATTGACCCAGAGAACCGATATCCCCAAGTGGCTCGCCGACTCACCGCCAGCCATCGCCTTCCCGATGCGGGGCCAAGGCGACTGGGATCCGCCGGCAGCGGAGAATCCCGAGTACACGCCTTTGACCAACGCACTGCCCTACCTGGACAAGCTGGCTGCGGCGCTCGACGGGCCCCTGTTGCCTATCGTCTTTAATTGGGAGCAGGGCGGCCCCTGGGTTCAGCCTGAGGCCTATCCGCCCGTGGGAGGTGAAGCGGCGTTCCGCGAATTCATGTCCAAGGCGAAAGCGCGGGGCTGGCATCCCATGATTTACGGCGACGGCCTCTGCTGGGTGACCCGGCAGATAAATACCCAGTACGATGGCATGGCCTATTTTCACTCCCACGGCGGGGACGCGGTGGTCACTCGCCGATGGGACGGCTCGATTCCTGAAATGGACCTTGGCAGTTGGAGAAAGAATTACATGACTTGCGTGGGGACGGAAAAAGGACGCCAGATGATTCTGGATATGACACGTCACATGACCGAGTTGGGACCCGACGTGGTGCAACAGTTCGACCAGGGACCGGGCCCCACGGCTTGCTATGCCGCCAATCATGGCCATCCTCCCGTTCCCGGGCCGTGGATGGCGGAGGCTTTCGACGGACTCATAAAGGCCGATGTTGCCACGGCGAGGTCCGTCAATCCTACGGTTGCGATGTCCTGTGAAGGCGCTCCGCCGGAAACTCAACTCCAGAACTTTCAGGTTTGGGACGCCCGCGGCGGAATGTGCCCGCTTTATTCGTTTGTATATCACGAGTATGCGAGCGGATTCCAGGGGTTCTATACCAATCGTGTCAACGACGAAGCGCTTCGAGCCTCGGTGGCGAGGGCCCTGGTCACGGGCTATTTTATAAATTTTACCTTACGGGACAAGGGACTGGTGGAATACGACTGGGACCAGACATGGACCCGCGCCGTGCCGGACCAGGCGGCCTTTCTCGACTGGGCCAAGAGGGTCAGCCACTTCCGCGCGGGAGTCGCCCGCGATTATCTCGTCTACGGGCGCATGCTGCGGCCTTGGAAAGTGAGCGGAGTTACGCCAAGGGACTTCGGCTCAGGGAAAGAACCTCTTGTGCCATCCGCAACCTGGCAAGCTCCGGACGGACGCGTGGGAGTGGTGTTGGCGAATTATGCTGACTTGCCGGAAACTCCCCGCGTGGAACTGGAAGGTGGCGGGAGCAAAAGGCTGGTCATTTATACTGGGGACCAAAGGAAGGAACAGGACCTCGATCTACCCAGCGTACTGGATATCGTGATGGAGCCCCGTTCACTTTGCCTGATCGAGGTAAGGTAGCGCGTGACTCTTCGTCTGTCCGGCGGGTCCTAGTGTGGTGTCCCGGATAAGATTTGACAATGGCATGTTGCAAGGACCCCCTCACCCCCGGGCCCCTCGGTCGCCACGGCCACCGAGGGGAGGATGGATTTTATTGCCCTCGCCCCTT
>JBEKQO010000295.1:0-9030 GCA_049519635.1 Terriglobia bacterium
GCCTTCCGTGCACAGAGTTACATGATAGCTTCCGGGCTGGGAATAATCGTATCCTCGCAAGCGGATCGAGCGGCGATGGTGGATTGCAGGGTCGTAGTTCATTTTCCAACGTGGGGGGCGGTTCGCGAACCGCCCCTACCAACGCGCATATGGCAAATCAACCGCAAATGGGTTTGTTTGTGAACCGCCCCATTTGCGGTCGGCTTGTCGCAAGTTGGTGTAGGGGCGCTTCGCAAAGCGCCCCTACGAATTCGTTCACGGTCCGCCCCGACGCACTAAATGCCTGCGGAAGACCTTGTTTCCAACCACAGCGTACAGGTATTCATGGTCCGCGCCGCCGAAGGCGACTCCGGAAACTGGGCCGTAGGACGGGTCGGCCAGTTCTGGCCGATTGAGGATTGCCACCACTCTTCCCTGCTGATCGCAAACCTGAATCCCCAAAAGTGTTGCCACGTAGAGAATACCCTGGCTATCCGTCGTCATGCCAGACGCGCCCATGGCCCAGGCTTCATCGGGCATCTCTAAGCGGAAAAACGGCTCCGCATTCGCCAGCGAGCCGTCGGGCATTACTTGGAAGGACCAGACTCGTTTTCCGGTACGCTCACTGACATAGAGCAATGCCTCATCGGGCGACAGGCGGATTCCGTTGGGCGATTGGATTTCCTCGTATGCGGGTGCATGGGTTGCCGTATCAACCTCAGCCCTGGTTCCCCCGGGAGGAACGTGCCCCACACTGGCAGAGGATTTATGCGGATTGGTAAAATAGAATCCTCCATCGTGGGCAGCCGTCAGATCCGAACAACCCACACCTTCCGCGCGCACGCTCTTCCTTCCGTCCGCCGTATAGCTGACAATGCCCTTGCTCTCGCAAACGTAGAGCAGTCCGTCGGGCCCGAATGCCAGGCCGCCTGCGCCCTCTGCGTCCTCAGCGAAGGTTGAGACGTGTCCACCCGTATCAATCCTATAAATGGCCTTTCCTGAGGGATCGCTGGAATAGACGGCACCCTGGCGGTCCACCGCGATACCCGAAGCTGCTCTAAGGGGCGAGCCAATAGGCCCGGCAAACAGGGTGATGGTATTTGGCGCATTGATGTGTGGAACCTTGCCTTGGTCAATCATCAACTCCCATTCCGAATCCACGCCCTGAAAGCCCGTTTTCGCGTCGCCGTGGGCTCTCATGGCAGGCTTGGCGATGGGCTGGGGATAATCGCGCCAGAGCCAGCGCAGCGCGTCCGGCATGATCGCTCCGCCCTGAATCATGTCGTGATCCTTGTCGCCGGTCACAAATTTGACGTCATATCCGGCGAAGGTGAGGGCGGAGGCCATGGATTGGTTGGCCATCCACCAGTCGCCCGCGAAGTTGTTGAGGTCGTGGTTGCCGTCTTGAAGAAAAACGCGCAGCGGTTTCGGCTCGGTCTTACGGATGAGCGCCGGATAGATGTCGCCGCCGCGCAAGTCGGTGAAGCTGCCGATAAAGCTCAGCACGCGGCGAAAGGCTTCAGGATGCGTCCAGGCGACCGTAAAGGAGCAGATTCCGCCGGAACTCCCGCCGGAAATCGCCCGGTCGTTGGGATTGGTGGAAAGGTTGTAGTGTTTCGCCACCTCAGGAAGAATTTCGTCGAGCAAGAAACGCGCATAGCGGTCACTCAAACCGTCATACTCATAGCTTCGGTTCACCCGGTCTTGCTGGCCCGGCGCAAGCGCCTTCAGGACGCCCGGATCAATCAGGATCGCGATGGTCACGGGCATGTCGTGCTTGGCGATGAGATTGTCAAACACAATCGGGATACGCGCCCGGCCGTCTTCACTCACATAACCCTTGCCATCCTCGAACACCATCACGCAGGCAGGCTTTTCCGGCACATACTGGGCGGGCACGTAAACCCAGTAATCGCGCACCGTGCCGGGGAAAATCCTGCTGGTCCAACTGTACTTCGTCACCACGCCCTGGGGCACGCCCGGTTGGCGCTCGGAGTCCGGGGTCATGGGGTATTCTTCGCCCGCCCAAGCGCATCCCGCGAGCACCATCATCAAACCCACAAGTAAGCACAACTTTTTCATGTTTTTTCCTCCGCCCATGTGAGGGCATGGTATCACGGGGGGTGCAGCAACGGAACCCAACCACTTCGGCGCGGGGGCGGTTGGCAAAGCGCCATCGGGACCCATCGCGCGCGTTTCGGTGGGGGCGCTACGCGAAGCGCCCCTACGTTTCAGCGGCGAGCATTGCCAACGGCAATTCCCCTGCAGTAGCGCTGCGTCACTCGAATTGCTTTTTGAATTGGGCAAACTGGTCGCTAAGGTCGTCGAGTTGCTGCTTCAGTTGCGCCACCTCGGCTTCGAGGCGCGCGATGCGGTCGTCAGACGGGTGCGCAACGGCAGCCGCCACCGGCTCCACGGCGGCAGTCCATTCCGGATTGTCACCCGCCAACAATTGCGCGTAGCGTGGTTCCTTGGTGCCGGGCAGGCGGGCTAGCTTTTTCACCAGAGGCGGCTGGCGTTCGCTGAGCTTCTGGAGTGCGCCTTCAAGAGTCTCGAGGTCGTCGAAACGATACATCCTCTCAGCGTGCGAGCGCAGTTCGCCCAGCGTCTGGGGACCGCGAAGCATGAGCTCGCAGAGCAGGGCAGTCATGCGCCGGTCAAAGTTAAAGACCTCCTGCGCGCGGTGCCCGAACTTGGTCACGCGGCTTTCCGCGGTGGAAATAGGTCCCGCCAACCACTTCTGGCTCAAGGAGTCGAGAGCTTCGCGCACCGCCCCCTCATCCACCGCCATCACCGGATGGCGGTTCGACTTCTGATTGCACGCGTTAACCAGCGCGTTGAGCGAGAGCGGATAATAATCCGGGGTGGTGATCTCTTTCTCGATCAGCGCCCCCAGCACGCGCACTTCCAGGTCCGATAAGAGCAAGTCCACAAAACCATCCTTTCAACCCCTGCAGCAATTCTCCCGCGCGAGGAGGCAGCGGGAATGCGCCCCCCATTATAGAGCGCCCTCACTGCTTCAGCCAAAAAACCGCCGCGCCAAGGTAGTGGTGTCATTTGGAAGTGGCACGGGCGTGCCGCCCGTGGACGGTCACGGCCAAGATAGCCGTGCCACAGCAAACGACACCACTTCCCGCGCCGCGTTCCACCTCAGCTTGTGCGCGCGGGCGAAGATTGGGAGGGCAAAATTGCGGTCGCATACGAGCCGGCGGGGTGTATACTGTTGCGGCCCAAGACGCCAGAATAGAAATTCTGGTTAAAATGAAAGGCGCCCGGTCATAGACCCCCGCAACAGAGACAGTTTTCACCCAGACTCTTCAGCCCGGCACGCGCCGCCTGGAGGCGGGCCCGACACTCGAGGAAGGAGGCTAAAATGGCGACGCGATATTTTAGGTTTTGGGTCGTAGGTTGGGCGTTCGCTTTTGCCTTCGCAGCCTCGGGTGTTGCGGCGCAGTTAAGGGCGTCGCCACCTTCAGACTCTTCGGGCAACGCGGCCAGCGGAAGCAAGGCCCCGGCAAAATACCTCGGTTGTTACCTGGACAAACAGGTGCGTGACCTTCAGGTTGCGGCGGCCTCGGGCCCCGATAACGCAGCCTGCCAAGCGTATTGCGGCGCCAGGGGGTTCCTCTTCGCAGCCACCCAGTGGGGCTCGCAGTGCTTCTGCGGCAACAGCTATGGCAGGTACGGGCGGCTTCCGGAATCAAGCTGCAACCTGGGCTGTTCCGGCAATCCGAGCGAAAAGTGCGGCGGCTGGTGGGCCAGCAGCGTATACGAGGTGGGGAAACCAAACTCTACGGCGGCGAAGCCCGGCCCATCGCCGCAACTCCCCAGGGGGACAACGGTGACCGCCGAGCATGAAGGCGGAACCGCCAGGAGGGCATCCATGGCAGGGTTTATGACTTTTCTCTTCGTGTTGATTATCCTCTTCGGAATCGGCACGGTTTTTTCCGGACTGTTTACAGTGGCGACGGCCAAGGCTGCGGTGGTGCAACGGTTCGGCAGGTTTGTGCGCGTGGCGGGAGCGGGGTTGAACTTCAAGCTCCCCTGGATTGAGCAGGTGGTGGCCAAAGTCGACCTGCGCGTTCAGCAACTTGACGTAAAGATGGAAACCAAAACCAAGGACAACGTCTTTGTCAGCATTCCCGTCTCGGTTCAATACCACGTCCTGCCGGACCGCGTTTACGAGGCCTACTATAAGCTTTCCGACCCGAAAGAGCAGATTGGCTCATTCGTCTTCAACGTGATCCTTGGGCACGTGCCGAAGATGATTCTCGACGAGGCCTTCGAACAACAAAATGCCATTGCCACGGCAGTCAAGCAGGAGTTGGATGGCGTCATGGCGGGCTTTGGTTATGGAATCGTTAAAGCGCTGGTGACCGATATCATTCCCGATCCCAAGGTCAAGGCCGCCATGAACGACATCAACGCCGCGCGCCGCGAGCAGGAAGCCGCCAACGCCCGGGGCGAAGCGGAGAAAATCCTGAAGGTGAAGCAGGCGGAAGCCGAGGCGCTGAGCAAGCAGCTGCAAGGACAGGGTATCGCCAACCAACGTAAAGCCATCATCGACGGCCTGCGGGAATCGGTTGAGACGTTCAAGGCGGGGGTTGAGGGCACGTCAGCGAAGGACGTCATGATGCTGGTTCTGTTGACGCAGTACTTCGATACCCTCAAAGAGATCGGCGCGTCATCCCACTCCAACACCATCATGATGCCCCATAGCCCCGGCGGCATGGTTGACTTCTTTGAACAAATCCGCAATGCGGTCGTCCTGGGCGACATCATCGGCGGTTCAGCGCAGCAAAGTGCCTCGGTTCCGTACAAGCCCGGCACGCAGGCGTGAAGTCCACCGATCTCGATGGCGGGCGACAGGGGGTCGCTTGGAAACAATTTGATGTACCATTTCTTCCGAACCTCTTAAGTAAACAGCTCTGTGGCGGCCCCTCGCGCTACAAGCTTCACATTGTCGTAACAACTCCTTAACGTTCTCGCGATCATGATAAATATAGCTAGGGCTGACTTGCCCCCGCACAACTTTTTCGATCCCCCCATGCCCCGAGGAGAGAACCATGGCGCTTGAAATCAATGAAAAGGAGTTGCGCGGGATCATCATCCTGGAGCCGTCGGGCCGCTTGATGCTTGGGCAGGAGAGCATGGACTTCCGCGCCAAAGTCAAAGAAGTGCTCGATAAGAGCGACTGGATCAAGGAAAAGTGGGGATGGAACACCCGCATCGTGCTCGACTTGGCTAACCTGAGTTTTGTCGATAGCGCCGGCCTCGGCGCCCTGATCGCCGCACGCACTTCCGCCGCCAACCGCGGCGCCGGAATGAAACTGGCCAATCTGACCAAGAAATTACGCGATGCTTTGACCATCACCAAGCTGGTCACTGTCTTCGACGTTTACGACAGCGTGGAGGCTGCGGTCAATTCATATTCCCAGGTTGAGCCTGCCTCCGGGGCGCCGCCCCCTCAATCCTAAGCGCTCTACTTCTTCATCAAGTCCAGCACGGCGCTGGTCATGGACTTCACCCCGGTGCGAAGCGTTGGTTCGGCGACCGGCGCCCACAAGCTCGAGTGCAGTCCGGGCAGCGGCACGCCGGTGCGCTGGCTCTCCGCCAGCTTCGCCGGATCGACTGCGCCTACTCTGAACAGGCAAACCGGGATTTGGTGATTCTCCAAGCCGAAACGGCAGAAATCCTCACTGCCCATGACCGGCGCAATTTCAACCACATTTTCCGGCCCCAGTGCCTTTTTGAAAACCTGGGCCAAGCGCTGCGTCAGTTGCGGGTCATTGTAGGTCGCCGGGGTGTATTCGCTATCGCTGGCGACGACAATTGGGGCGAGTGACGCCGGAACGCCGTCCGCAATGGCTATACCCTGAGCCATGCGCGCAAGCGCCGCCAGAATGTGCTGCCGCACTTCTTCCTTGTAAGTCCGGACGGTAAGCTGCAAATGCACCTCATCCGGAATAATGTTGTACCGGGTGCCCCCGTGAATCGAACCGACCGTGACCACCGCCGGATCAAATGGCGAATCCTCCCTGCTCACAATGGTCTGTATCGCCATGATGAACTGCGCAGCTTCCACAATGGGGTCTTTGGCCAGTTCGGGCGCTGAGCCGTGGCCGCCAATGCCTCGGAAGGTGACATCTACGGAAGTCCCGCTGGCCAAAGCGTAACCCGGCGTGTATCCGACCTTACCCGCTTCCACCGAGGCGATGTCGTGCAGCGCCAGGACGTAATCCGGCCGCGGAAAGCGCGTATAGAGGCCGTCATCAAGCATCGCCTTGGCCCCGTTGATGGTTTCCTCCGCGGGTTGCGCCAGCATCACCAGCGTCCCGCGCCATTGGTCCTTCAGTTCCACCAGCATTTTCGCCGTGCCCAGAAATGCGGTAATGTGAATGTCGTGCCCGCAGGCATGCATCACCCCCACCACATGGCCGGCGTCATCTTTCGTCCGGACTTTGCTCGCGTAAGGCAGTCCGGTCATCTCTTCCACGGGGAGCGCATCGAGTTCGGTGCGGATGTACACCGTGGGGCCATCGCCGTTCTTTCGCTCGCCGATTACGCCGTAGCCCACCCATTCCGGATGCCCGGCGTATTTGCCGATATGCTCTGTAACCGTGTATCCCAGAGCGCGCAATTCGCCGGCCACGAAAGCCGAGGTTTTTTCTTCGTGATGGGAAAGCTCGGGCGCAGCGTGCAGTGATTTGTATGTGGAAAGAAGCGATGGCATTTCACGGTCAAGCAGCCCATCCAGATTGGCTTGTTGGCTGCGCGCGCGAGGCACGGTTAGGAATAGGCAGACAAGGGTAAGGCAGAGAAAAGCAACACGACGGCTCACAGTGTCCTCCCGATTGACAGACGGCCCCTCTCAGTGGGTGGCCCGCAGCTTTTCGCGGGTCGCGCCAGCGACGGGTAGCCAGTATCCCGGAAATTGGCGAGGCAAAGCAAGGGGAAGCACGCAAGCGCGGATGCGAAGCTTTGGAGTGCGGCAGATTGCTACCGCTTTGCCGCCAGCCAGCTTGTTGGCTGGCATTGCGCTAGCGGTTCAACTCCCCGCGGGCAAGCTCGCAGGGAGGAAAGCGGCAGCAAGCCACACTCCAAAGCTTCGCCCCTCACAAATCCAACCATATTTGAGGCAAAGTGGTAGGATACAGCCCGCTGGCGTAAACGGCGCCGGCAATTCTTTGCACTTGTGGGAGGAATCTTAATGATATCGCGATTTTGCTCGACGGTTCTGGCCGTCGTTTTCAGCGTGGGGTTGCTGCTGGCGCAGGCTCCGCCCAAACTGAAGGTTCTAATTCTTACCGGCGTGAATAATCACCAATGGGCCGCCACCACGCCGGTGCTGCGCGAAATCCTGGAACAGACGGGGCGATTTGAAGTCCGCGTGAACGAAGAAGTGCGCGGCAATGGATCGGAAACCTTTGCTCCTTACGACGTGCTGCTCCTCAATTACAACGACTATAAACAAACTGCCGGGCCCTGGTGGGACGACCGTGCGCGCCAGGGCATGCTCGACTTCGTGCGGAACGGCAAGGGACTGGTTTGCTACCACGCTTCCAACAACGCTTTCTGGGGGTGGGACGAATTCGACAAGCTGGTGGGCGGCACCTGGCGTGAAACCGCCGGCCACGCCCCTTATCACGCCTACACGGTCAAAATCGTGGACCCGGAAGACGTCATCACCAAGGGCATGCCAGCGAGCTTCGCGGAGAATGACGAACTCTACCACCAACTCTCCGTCCAGCCGGGTATTCACATTCTGGCCACGGCCTGGGACGATCCGAAAAACTGCTGGAAACCCAAGCAGGGTTGCGGCACAGGAAAAGACGAACCCCTGATCTGGACCCTCAAATACGGATCGGGACGAGTGTTCCAAACCGCACTCGGCCACGATGTGAAGGCTATGGACAGCACCGGCTTCCGCCTGACGCTCGCGCGCGGCACGGAATGGGCGGCCACGGGACAGGTGACGATTCCTGTGCCGGCGGAAATGAAATAGTCGCAGAACGCTCCAATGCTGTTCACTTAAGGTGACGGTTCCCAATTTGACCCCCTCACCCCCACTACTTGCAAAACGTCAGGCCCCTCCGCCTTGCGGTTCCCCCTCGCCTCCAAGGGGGCAAGGGTAATGAATTCAAATTAATGCCCCCTTCGCCCCTTTGGGAAGAGAGGCCCGGCGGGTGAGGGGGTTCCAGGGTCGGACAGGAAACAATTTCCTTGGCCAGGTTTGGGTGATTAGCCTAGTACTTAGATCTTCATTCCAAATTATCAGTGGAGGAGACGCCCCTATGGTGAAACCCCATGTTACCCCGCGAATGAGTGACGCTGCGGTGAAGGCCAAGACCGGCAGGCCGTGGGCAGAGTGGTTTGCCCTCCTCGACAAGGCGGCCGCTAAGAAGCTTGACCACAAGGCCATTGTCGCGCTCCTTCACCACGAGTACGGCCTTGGGCCATGGTGGAAACAGATGGTGGCGGTGAGTTACGAACAGGCACGTGGCTTGCGCAAGCCGCACGAGAAGCCCGAAGGGTATGAGATCGCCAAGACCAAAACTTTTGCCGTGCCGCTTGCTGCTCTTTATGATGCCTGGGAAAACCAGCAAAAGCGCTGCCTCTGGCTGAAGGATCCGGGATTCGAGATTCGCAAGGCCACCCCCGGCAAATCTCTTCGCTTTACCTGGGTGGATGGCAATACGCAGGTGGTGGCCGATTTCTCCTCCCAAGGCAAAAGTAAGAGTCGCGCGGCGGTTCAGCATAGCAAGCTGCCCAGCGCCAAGGCGGCGGCAAACATGAAAACTTATTGGGCCACGCAACTTGAGTGTTTGCAAGCTTTCCTGAAAACCTAGTGTGGTGTCCCGGATAAGATTTGACAATGGCATGTTGCAAGGACCCCCTCACCCCCGGGCCCCTCGGTCGCCACGGCCACCGAGGGGAGGATGGATTTTATTACCCTCGCCCCTTTGGGGGAGAGGGTGGCGCGCATCCGGCGTAATCGCCAGCCGGGGCGGGCCGGGTGAGGGGGTCTCGCCTATTGTCAATTCTTACGTG
>JBEKQO010000296.1:0-11125 GCA_049519635.1 Terriglobia bacterium
ATAATCAAGCAGTTTGGCCGGTTAATTTCGCCATAACTGGTCCAATCTGTGTACGCGCTTGTAACCTCAATATTTTGCTGGAGTTAAGTCCAAAGCGGGCATCATGATTGGCCAGTTATGGCCGTTACACGGCCAAATGAAGAAGAACGCAGATCGAGACATCCCAGAACCCCGTATCTCGGGAGTTTGACTGCGCGAGGCAATTCTACGGTTTGACTTATCGTCAAGCGGTTGCAGGATGCAAAAGTGGTAGTCACGGACAGTGCCGTCCTGTCCGTGGGTTCTTTCGCGGGTGGTCGAGTTACAACAATTTCGCGCTCGATAAGGCAACGGAAGCGGCGTGCCCTATTCAGATTGACTACGTGCGATTGCCGCTGGGGTATCGCGCAGGAGAAGAACCCACGGACAGGAAAGCACTGTCCGTGGCTACCCGCTCGTAGCGATCTCTGAAATGGCGAAAAATTAAAATCGCAGAGCCCCCTGGCAATTGTTCTAGCTTTAAGTTATTCTAGGCTGGTTTTTAGAGAAGCAGAGCCAGCCAAGAGCATCAAAATGTCACGTCGCGAGAAATCGTCCAGCCAGGGCGACCAGTCTTCTCAGTCGGCGCTTCGACCTGCGTTAGCACCCCCGCTGATCAGGTGCCCGGACTGCTCCGATGAGGTCCGAGAAGATAGGTTACCGCGCCATCGTAAATTATCGTGCATCGCGAGAGAAAAACACACGCATGAAGCCGAATCTGCCTCGCCCTTACATGCCTCTCCAAAATAACGGCCGACAAACCAAAGGAAAAATGCAGCGCCTGTGGCGACTCGGTCAGGGTGGATCGCATTGCAGCGCACCTGGCAAAGAGGTGCGCAAAATTGTGGCCACATTGTCCTGATTGCGGCCAGAAAATCGCTAGCCAAGACTTCGCCAGCCATCAGAAAACCCAATGCCCGAGTCGGAATGCTCAGCATTCGTCGACACGCGTCCAAATGTCTCCGCCGCCTTCGCAGATAGCTGCCGTCGCAAGGCGCACCTCACTGAACAGTCCACGTGTTCCCACAAAAGAGAATCTTCCGCTTATCTTGTATGCGAGGCGACTATCTAAGTGCCACGGTGCACGATGTCCGATAGTTCGGAGCCGGGAAGGCGGGTTTGTCTCCCGTGATTGCATCGAATGCGGAAAAGCAGAATACATCCTGCTTGAAGATTTTCCCGAGGTTAACTGCTCGCGTTGCAAAGTCCGGTTCGAAGTCAGCTTAGCCGACAAAATGAACTATTTCTTCGTTTGCAGTTCTTGCGGAAAACAGATGAAGATAGCAGATATCGTTCCCCCTTGGTCAGATCGGTTTCAATATCACGGTCTGGCTGCCTATGGGGACAAACGTTTTTGCAATCTAGATTAGACTCGCGGCTGGCGCATCAGACATCGGGTTTCAGGTCTGCGTCCTGGGCCTCCCATTGCGACCTTTCGCGCTCAAGGGTTAACCGCAGCCGAGGAGCGGGTAGCGAGTTGTGCGCCTTTCAGCCCCACTTCGCGGTTCTTAACATCGGAACATAAACCATGATATTAACATCTAAACGTAGAAATCCATGGACGGAAGAAGAGCCGCTGCCTGGGAAATTCTGCAATCGTGATATTGCATTGTTCATCACGTAGTGCACTGTGGAGGAAATATGAGAAATAACCAAAATGATCTTCTCTGGGAAATGCGCCAAGCAAATGGGAACGGTACGGGACTACCTAAATGGGACGGAAATCTAGTAAAGATTTTAGAGGGAATCATGCCATTCGATCTAGATCAGATGGTACCGGAGAAAGAAGCGACCCCCGTTCCTGGCGGTGGCTACGTGCTGACTAAGAAGGGTTACAATAAATTCGTACAGGCTGCGGAACAGCAAGGTAACTCCGAAATCGTCAAACTCCTACACGACAATGAAGGCTATTACTGGTTCCGCGACGCATAAGCGGGTAGCCACGGTCAACGTTTTTTTTGACCGTGGGCTTTTCTCACGCCATTACGCCGATCATTGTTATATGCGCCGTCGCGACAATAATTCAACAGTCGTTCGACATCCAGGGAAAAACCCACGGACAGGAAAGCACTGTCCGTGGCTACCACCCCGCTAATATTGGTCACCTGGACGTATAGTCGCCATAACCGGCCAATCATGATGCCCGCTTCGAGTTAACTTTAGCAGAATGTGCCGTTTGCAGGTGCGTGCACAGATTGGACCGGTTATGGCCGAATTAACCGGCCAACCCGCCGATTTTCAATTTTACCAAACCGTTCTTGTGGCCTGGCGTTTAGCGACGACGAGCCAAAGAACGGTTAGGTCGGGCTGGCGCAGAGCGCGCCCGGCTCTGCGATTCACGTCATCTTATCGCACCAGAATCGCAGGGCTGCGCTCGCCCTGCGCCAGCCCGCCAATACTTCAAGCCTAAAATTCACACTGACCCTCTACCTACGAACGCCTGGGTGGGGATTCAAACTGACCCACCACCGGCACTCGGTAAACACAACGCCGTTTATCGCGGTTAATCGTCGAGGGCAGGCTCATCTACTGCGATTCCGGGTGGTTGCATGGCACTTGCACGGATAAGCCGTATCAGGCACATGGATTCCTCGGAGTACGCCATCACTCCGACGAAATCGCCATAAAAGCCTAAAAATCACTTTGGGGACTACTCGTCAACGAGCCCTTTGGCACGCCCCCAAATGTTCACACGAGGCTGTTCTAAGGCAGGGTTGCCAACTGTATGTGTGAAACACCCTTCGTACCTCAAAGCGATCCTGGAATCGACGCGCAATACGCGCGGCGGGCTGACCGGAAAGCAGGGATGGCCTCGGGTACGGTCCCTCAACGCGCGTCGAGGATCCCGGCCTGGCTCCTGCTTGTTTCACCAAGAGATGAGCAAATCGCCCGTAACCTCGCGCACGATCAGGCGCCTTCCTGACTCCTCGGGTGAGTACTCGATGCGCTTTTCGCTGTCAAAGAAGGTAGCGCGTATCCGCCCGCTCTCCATCCGGACGGGTGGGCCGGCGGGTCGAATCTCGGGGTAAAAATGGATCGTCGCGTTTTTCAGGCCCGTCAACATGATGCGCCGCCGGATGCCGATCTCCTCAGAGATCCTTTCGACGCAGGAGATTTCCCCTTCCTCCGCTTGTTCGACGAAGCAGCGGCACTCGCGATGCCAGGCGCGCGGCATGCTGTAGGTCGAATGACCATTCTCCAGCCAGGTTTCATATCCGTGCAGGATGGGAGCCCCGTGCGGAAACCGCAGACGGAGGGTCACAGCCGTCGAAGGGCAGTACCCCGAGAAGAAGAACCCGTTATTACCGCGAGCCACAAGCACAAGCGGATTGCGGCTGGCGACGGTAGGTCTCTCCACCCGCAGGTCATATCCGAATTTCGCCAGCATGTAGCGCATCAGGTACTCCGCCTGAAAATGCTGCTGGGGATCGTCGGGTTGGGGCAGGTATGCATTCGTGATCGAAGACGAAAGACTCCCACGTACCCACGCCAGCCGGCCGGAGCCGACCGTCCGCGCAACGGCAAAGACGCGCTCGTTCGATCCGTCAGTAACCGTGGCGCATGCCTCGAACCTCGCAATCACCGGCTCGCTAATGACCGTGTCTATGCCGCCGTCCGAAAGGATGTCGCGATGAAGAATGCGGGTAGCCAGCTTGCCGTGGCGGACCTCGTCGCCTTCCAGCAATGACCGCATCTCCAGTTCCCCCGCGAGGGGTGACGCCAGCTTCAAGTGGAGCAAATCGAGGAGCGCCCTGCCGGCGTTTGTCACCGAGCCGTAAAGGAAAAGATAGTGTCCGCGTTGAAGGTGCTCCAGCAGCGCCCCCTCCAACGGGCTGTCCCCTTCGGGAACGGGCGACAGCAAAATCGTGTTTTCGTAGACCTCAGGATTCGCGCCGCGCGAGGCCAGGAAGTTATCGGTCGATACGACGGTGTTCACGGGCAAGCCGGCATTCACGGCGTTGCGCATGAACCAATCGCTGAAGAACACTTCGCCGGGACCGGGCGACCGGCCGAACACCCTCTCATGGAACTCGCGGAACGGGTACACCCAGGTGAGCAGGCCGGGCTGGTCGGAAAAGTGATCCATGGCCAGAAGAATGTGCGGTGTCACTTCGTTCGGACACTGGTCGGGCAGTTCGCCGTAGGAGCTATCAATCGTCAGGAATTCCAGGAACGAAGGTGGCGTGACCTTGCCTTCATGGTTCAGGCGCGCCAGCGCCAGGGGCAGATAAATGTCGTGGGGCTCATGCCCGTAGCGATCGAACCAAGGACTATTCAGCCACCAGGGGTCATGCGTGTAGAAGCGGAATGGGAACACGTCGCCCGGGGGCAGGTGGGCGATGTGCGAGAGGTACCCGCTGACCTCCAAGCCAAAGTCCCCGTCAATGGCTGCCCAGGGCGAGTTTGGCGGAGCGACCATGTTGAATCCACCGTCGTAAATGTCGCGAATCGGCGAGGCGCTCGCGCTCAGGTCCGCGCCCGTGGAAAGATTGCTGCCGCGGCATTCCACTGGGAATAAGGGACACTCCTGGCGAAACCTCTTCCAGAAGTTAAGGACCTTTTCGCGAATTTCCGCCGCCTTTTCAGGGTGAAAGGCCTCGCCATCGAAGAGCGGACCTTTCACGCTCCACGCCGTGGCGGAGAATCCGAAGCCGTTGGAAAACCAGAGGTAGTCAAAGCCGAGGTCGGTGAGGAAATGTTGTGCCTGGCGTCCGTAGAATGTTCCGAACGGCGTGCCCGCGGGGATGCCGCTGGGGAAGCCTGCGTAAGCCTTCGCATCGCCGTTCAACATCGAACTGCAATCCACCCATTCGCCTTTGAGAATTTCCCGATGCCGCTCGTATTTGAACGGTGAGCGCGCGAACTCCGGCCCCGGGTCAAACGTTGCACCCACCGTCACCGGCTTGCCCGTCATCGATCGCCCTACGCTCTTGAAGGTTTGGACAATCTCTTTCAGTGTGCCGTAGGTAATCTTAGGCGGGTTTTCCATGTAAAGCCGAGCCTGTTCGTGGATATTGATCTTAGAGGCATCGGCCTTGGGCGGGAGTTTCTCGGGATTGGCGCTGCCGATGTAGCGTGCCCACTCGATCTCGTCACTCATTCTCCCGCCGTACTCAAGGATCTCGCTCCCATCGGCCGTCCAGAGCATCACTGCACACGCGTCGGCGCGCCGGAGCAGCGCCGCCCACTGCCGGAACACATGCTCGCAAACCGACCGGATGGCCTGCCCGTCAACGCGGCGGAAGGGCTTCAGGCTCAATTCGAGCGTCACGCGCCTGAACACGCTGGGTTCGGTCCATAGCGCGTGCGCGCTCGCCGGCAACGGCTGCACCTCGTAGTGACCCTGGCCGAAAAGAGGGAGCGCCACGGCGCCCCCCGCCGTCGATTTCAACCAGTCCCTTCGCGAGATGATCTCGCTAATTCCACGCTTTCCTTTCATGGCTTATCCCCCTTAAGACCCAGCCGACGACTTCCTCACGATGACGGATTCGATTCCCAGGACTTCCCCAATCCGCCTCAAAGTCTCCGCATGGTGTCCGATGCCCAGAGCAAAGTGATGCGTGGGGCCTTCCGCGACCCACGCCTTGAAAAATGTGCGCGCATCGGGCTTGAAATAGCCGCGTGTATTGGTATTCCCCGTGGCGGGAATAGGACCGCGCACCGATTCGCCCTCGGCGATCACGAATTTGAACCGACCGTCATACTTTTGCGTCACGCCCAACATGGTGATGGGGCCTTCGCGGATCTTGAATTCCACCGACACGCCTGAACCCGGCTTGCCGTGATACTTCAGCAGGCTTCGCAAGACCGGCCGCCCCTCGGCGATGTTGAGGTGGTGCGGCCCATCGTGCCCGACCAGAATGAAATCTTCCTCGAAGTCCATGGGATGGAACTCGGCAAACGATCCCCCGATTTCCAGGCGGTCCATAATCAGCATTCCCACGCAGGTTTTGAGATCGGACTCACCGCACATGGGAAATCCCGCGGCAGTGAGCAATGAGTTGCCCACGATCAGGTTGGTGGCAAGTTCCCGGCCCTCGGAGCCGGACCGCCCCGCGTAATAGTAAGCCAACCCGTCCAGCGAGTAACGGTCGATGAACTTTTCCAGGGCGACGGCAGCGCGGGCGGCAGGATACAGGTCTTCGTCAGTAACTTTGCGGGTGATCGGATCGCTCCGCGGATCCGGCAGATCGAAGAAATCGAGAACCTGCCGCTTTTTCTGTTCGATTTCCTCCGGGCGTACGGCGCTCTGCTCCTCCAGCAGGTCGTCAATCTCCGTCTGGACGATGTGGAGGCCAAACTGCGCGGTGAATGCCGTCTGGTCAGAATGCATGTCGAGCATCGCCTCAATGGGGTGGCCGAAGTGGCCGATCCGCGCACCTTGGACGTCGTGGAGCACCTTGGCGATCTGGCACCACTCCCCCAGTTCCTGATCGGCCCGCGTGTCGCCCCGCAGATGGCCAATCACCATCGCCGGAGGCTTCCGGCCCATACGAATTGAGGTATTCACAAATTCCGGAATGGCGCAGATATTGTCGTTCGAGAGTTGCAAATAGGTCGAGCCGCGGTCGTAAGGCATCGCCTTTAACGGCTGCAAGGCCAGAAAGACGGGTGGCGCCGTGAGTTCGCGAGCCATGAGCCCCCAGGTGGAGCTGGTGGCGTAGGTGACCATATTGACGAAGACCAAGTCCGGATCGGCGGCGCGGATCTCCTTGATTTTCTGGTAAGCCGTTGCGGCGTCGTCCACCATTCCCAAGTCGGTGACCATGACTCCGTGGGCCTGGATTTTCTCCGCGAGTTCCCGGTGGTAACCCATCAGCTCGTCGAGCAGCCCCTCGAATTGCGCCCAGTATTCTTTGTGGCCGACGGCAAAGAGACAAACGTTTGCCGTCAGGCCCTTGCGCCGCTTGATCCCGAAAGGTTGGGGGAACGTATGGCGCTTCCCTGAATCAACGGACGGGGTCATGTGCTACCTCCACAAAATGAATTTTTCTACTGTTCCGACTCCCAGGAAGCCCCCCGCTATTAACTTGTGCTCTTGCAGCGCGCGAAAAACCCACGCGTTTTTCCGCACACTCTTTAGCCCCGCCCTTCCGGCAGTCCCAAAGAGCGCCCAAGCGTGGCGCGTAATCTGGGTTAAGGCATCTTGGATTCATGCCGGACCTCTAATGCTGTCGGGTTCTGCAGGGAACTGAAAATCGATCGGTTTGATTTCCTTGATGGCGTGCAGCAGGATCACAAGGCAAATCGGATAAGTGACGCCGGCGGCAACGAAGACCGGTGTGAACGAGATGTGTTGAACAACCCTGCCAATCACCAAGCTGGTCATAAATCCACCGATTCCTCCGGCCGTCCCCGTGATCCCCACCACGGTGGCCATCATGCGGCTGGGAAAAAGATCTCCGATGAGCGTCATGTAATTCGTAATCCAGAAACCGTGCGCGAACATCAGCACGCTCATGAGCAGTATTGCGGTTTCTGTCCGCTGCACAAAAACCGCCAGAATGGAAACCGGCGTCAGTAATGCCGATGCCCGCAGGATGCCTTTGCGGGCCTTGTCGATGGTCCAACCGCGCTCGACGAGCCGGTCTGAAACCCAGCCGCCGAGAACCGAGGCGACGCCCAGAGTCATGAATGGAATCCAGCTCAACTGGCCAATTTTCTCCAAGGAAGCGCCCCGAACCTGGCTGAGATATTGGGGGATCCAAAACATGTAGAAATAGAACACCGAATCGAATAGGAATCGCGAGGTAACCAGTCCTTGCACTTCACGCAGGTTGAGCAACGCCCTCCAAGGAACCGGCGGCGTTATTTCTTCCGAACGCGCCGGTGCGAGTAATCCCTCGCCGGCTTGTTCTAGGTAGCGCCGTTCGCCGTCGGAAAGAAGGCGGGAATTCTGGGGGCGTGAGTAGGTGGAAACCCACACCAGCAACCACACTGCCCCGAGGAATCCCGTGATCAGAAAGGCGCCGCGCCAGCCGACGTGTAGCGCCGCCCAAGCGACCACCGGAGGGGCGATCACGGCCCCGAATGCGGAGCCCCCGCTGGTGGCAATACCCATGGCGGTCGCTCGCTCTTTTTTCGGAAACCATTCCATCACTCCCTTGGCAGCGCCGGGAAAACAACCGCCTTCCCCCAATCCCAGCAGGAAGCGGAAGCACCCGAGTTGGAGAGGGCTACGAGCGACCGAGTGCAACAGGCTCGCCAAACTCCACACCCCAACGGAAATGCCCAGACCACGGCGCGTGCCCAGCCGGTCAATGATCCGGCCCCCGACGGAGAACATCACACTGTAGGCAAGAATGAAGGCAAAAACCACCCACGAATAGGCGACGTTGTCCATCCGCAGATCCTGGGTGATGATTGGCGCCAGCACGGAGAGCACCTGGCGGTCGAAAAAGCTCAACCCGCTCGCCACAAGCAGCGTCGTCACTATGAACCACCTTAGATGGGGAAGCTTCATCATCATCCGGTTCTTCGGCTGCGCGGGAGGGAACGGGGCGTTACACCAGACATCCGGCTCCTAACGGCCGCGTGGGTCATTGCCAACTGTGCACATTATGAACGCGGACAACCATAGAGCCAAATTGAAAATAATTTCTTGGCGCATCACCCGTCAAGCGGGAGGCCACAGTCAGCGCCGTTATGACTGCGAGTTCTTCCTTTGATGGCAAAAGCTTTGCGCCATTCCTTCTCACCATGGTGAGGGGACCCGAACCCCGTATCAGGGGAGCCATTGCGCGACCTGGAGCTTTGATGATCCTCAGCACTGGTCCGGGTTCGCGACGCGGGCAAGTGGATTTCTTCCGCATGTCGGAGGGGGCGGAGATTCGCGCCTCGCGTGCCACCGGAGTCGCTCGGGAAGAGAATAAGAATCCAAGCGGTCCCAAAATGGCAGTTGAGTATAAAATCGTTAGCGGTCAGGAAGCAAAGTTGACTTCCCAAACCCACTTCCCAGTTGGGAGCACAAGGACCTTGGCAAGCTTACAGGTAAGTTTTCCGCGCTGGTGCCTTCGCAAGACGTGGTGATGGGAACGGGTTCGCCCGTAGAAAGCGGTGAATCACATGCTGGGAGCTGAAGTTCTGCTCAGCACTCTGGTGGCGAACGGGGTGCGCCTCTGTATCGCCAACCCGGGCACGTCGGAGATGCAGTTCGTCGCCGCACTGGACCGCGTGCCCGGGATGCGGAGCGTCCTTTGCCTGTTCGAGGGAGTCTGCGCCGGGGCGGCGGATGGCTACGCGCGGATGCTCCGGAAGCCGGCGGCCACACTGCTCCACCTCGGGCCTGGGCTGGCCAACGGCCTCTCAAATTTCCACAATGCACAGAAGGCCCACTCGCCCGTGGTGAGCATCGTGGGTGAGCACGCCACCTGGCACCGGCGGTTCAATTCTCCGCTGGCAAACGACGTCGAAGGGTTTGCGCGCCCCGTTTCCGGGTGGGTTCATATGCTGGAGGCCGCCGACCAGATGGGGGAAGCTGCCTCGAGCGCAGTCTCCGCGGCTTACGGACCGCCCGGCACCGTGGCCACGCTGATCGTGCCGGCGGATTTTTCATGGAGCGAGGCGGGGCAGCCGGGTAGAGTAGCGCCGATTCGGGAACCAGCACGCGTACCGTCGGAGCGGATCAAGGAGATCGCCTGCCTGCTCCGTTCAGGCGACGCCGTCGGCTTTTTCCTCGCCGGCACGGCGCTGCTCGGTCGCGGTCTCGATGCGGCGGGGAGGCTCGCCGCGAGTACGGGGGTAAGGATGGTCGCGAACCGGTACGCCGGGCGGATGGAGAGAGGCCGCGGCCGGTTTCCTTTGGAGCGGCTCGCCTATTTCCCGGAAGAGGCGGAGAAGACGCTTGCCGGGCTGAAGCACCTGGTGCTCGTGGAAACGGAAGCGCCGGTTTCGTTCTTCGGCTATCCCGGGCGCCGCAGTGAACTGGCGCCGGAAGACTGCGTCTTGCACGTTCTGGCGGGACGGGAAGAGAACGGCGCGGAGGCGCTCGGGGCTCTCGCCGGAGAGTTCGGTGCGCGCCCGATGGAGCCGGCTGCGTTCCCGGATGACGGAACTTCGAAGGGACCGCTGACCCCGGAATCGATTGGGCGGTTAATGGCGACCCTGCTGCCGGAGAATGCGATCATCTCGGAGGAAGCGGTGTCGTCCGTCGCCGTGATCGAGCGGCACGTACGCCATGGCGCCCCGCACGACTGGCTTCCGGTAGCGGGCGGCGCAATCGGCCAGGGACTCCCCGTCGCAGTCGGAGCGGCGCTCGCCTGTCCCGACCGGAAGGTGGTTGCACTCGAAGCCGACGGCAGTTCCATGTACACGCCGCAGTCACTATGGACCATGGCGCGGGAGCGGCTTGATGTTACGGTCGTGGTGCTCGCGAACCGGCGTTACAGGATTCTGGAGATCGAAATGATACGCACGGGGTCCGGCAGCATTGGCCCTCAGGCCGACGCACTGATGGATCTGCACCGGCCCGAGTTGGATTGGGTGCTGCTGGCGAACGGTATGGGCGTAGAAGCCACACGCGCCGAAACCGCGGAAGACTTCCGGAAAGAATTCGCCGCCGCGATGCGTGGGCGTGGACCCCGGCTGATCGAGGCGGTAATTTAGCAGGTTCTGGAAACACCCGAGGGGAAACATTCGGCTGCATCACCGTGCGCTTCCAGATTGCAGGACCGCCAAGTGAACGCCTACAACTCAAAATCGTGACCTTGCATCAGGCAGGTTACAGCGCTCAAGGGCTCCTCCGACCCCAGCAGTTCAAGGCTATCTACAAGCCTGGGCTCAAGAAGATCATCGATTGCATCAAGGCAAACCATCTGCCGGTGTTCCTACACTGCTGCGGGCGAGTCTATGACTACCTCGATGATCTGGTGGAAATCGGCATTGATGCCTACCATCCAATCCAGCGCACCGCCGGCATGGACCTCGCCACGGTCAAAAAGAAGTATGGTGACAGGATATGCCTTGTCGGGAACATCGATTCATCCCGGGGCGCACGTCAGGTTTGTGGGACGAAGTCATGCGGCTACTTTCATTTGATCTGAGCGCCGCTCCCAGAAATCCTCGAAGCGTCCACTCAGTTTACTGCAGCGGAGGGCGATGATCGAGT
>JBEKQO010000297.1:0-10014 GCA_049519635.1 Terriglobia bacterium
AAAGAGTACAAGCAGGTTCTGCTGGCCGACGCCTATGGCGGCGACAACGGGGTGGTGGCGGGCAACGCCATCACGCGTGCGGGCTGCTGGTCGCATGCACGCAGGAAATTCATCGAGGCGGAGAAGACGGCGCCGGAGATCGCCCGCCAGGCGGTGGCTTTATTGCGCGCCCTTTTCGCGGTGGAAAAGCAGGGGAAAGAATTTTCCGTGCCGGACCGTCTAACCTTGCGCCAGGCGCAATCGGCGCCGCTGTTGATCGAACTGCGCCACAAGCTGCTGCGCTGGAAAGAACAACTCTTGCCCAAGCATCCCATGGCGGAAGCCGTGAACTACACGCTCGGCCAGTGGAACGCACTCAACGTCTTCTGTTCCGATGGCGCCGTGCCCATCGACAACAACGTGTCGGAAAGGGAAATGAAGCGCGTGGTGCTCAATCGCAAGAATTCCCTTTTCGTCAGCAACCCGCGCGGCGGCCGCACCGCCGCCATCTTGGCCAGTCTCACTTCCACCTGCCGCCGGCACCAGGTCGATCCGCAACTCTACCTCACCCAACTGCTCATGAACCTGCCCTCCTGGCCCGTGCGCGATCTCGACGCCTGGCTCCCCGACCAGTGGAAACTCCACCACGCCGCCCGCCTCGCCATCCTGAATCAACAACCTCGGCGACTACCGAGGAGATATCTCCTCGGATGCCGTTCGCGCAAAGCCCCTAGTCCTGCTTCCATTACCTTACGATCAGCGTGAACATCACACTATGGCGAAATGCCCTAACCTGCTCCGCCAGTTACCGTCAGTGTAGCGGTTCCGACGGGCGTTCCCGTGCTATGCGCACAGGCCCGGACGAAGCGGTGAAAGTGAAATCCTGACCCGTGCTGCAGAGTGGCGCTGACCTGCTAGTGCGAATATATAAGCCCATTGATTAAACCCCTGTTTATAAAGGTGATCGTTTGGTGCCCGGCCCCGCCTACGACTGGTCTAGGGCTTCACACACAGCAACTTGAAGCGCTGTGCAATTCGATACAGTAACAAGCACGCTGCCGAGTAATAATCACACCCGCTACTGTTCTGATGCGGCGTAGGTTCTGATTTGTTGCCGCGGGAAATTAGTTTGAAGCCCTCGGCGCACGAGTTGTGCCCAAAAGGGAGAGCGCTGCTATAGGTGGGGTATCTTCAGCCTGCGGCCCAGAATAATACAAACGAGCCACCTGCCACTCGCAGTAGGCAGGAAGAAGGGTCATTCCCTGTCTGAGAAACGTGTTGACGATGATGCAGCAGTTTATTTGGTCGGAGGTGGAATCGCTTCGGTCGCGGCTGCAGCATTCCTGATACGCGATGGAGACATCCCGGGTCACAACATCACGATCCTGGAGGAATCGGCAAAAATCGGCGGTAGTCTTGACGCTGCCGGGACTTCCCAAGATGGCTATGTCATGCGTGGCGGCCGAATGTTCGAGAGCAAATATCTCTGCACCTTTGCTCTCTTTTCATCCATTCCTGCTCTTGACGACAGCAAGACGGTTACGCAGGAGATCCTGGATTGGAACGAGACGATGAAGACTTCCTCCAAATCCCGGCTCTTCCGTAATGGACGCAGGGTCGACGCTCCCAAGTTTGGTCTTAGCGAAAAGCATATCCTTACTCTCGAGCGCCTGGAGCTTGAGCCGGAGGGAATGCTCGGGAGAAGTACCATCGCGGACCAGTTCGATGCGACGTTCTTTGCAACGGACTTCTGGCTGATGTGGTGTACGACTTTCGCCTTTCAACCGTGGCATAGCGCGGTTGAGTTTAAGCGCTATCTGGTGCGCTTCACTCATATGGTCTCAGGCTTTAACACGCTCGCCGGGATTATGCGCACCGTCTACAACCAATATGACTCGATGGTGCGGCCGCTTCAAAAATGGCTGGAAGAGCGGGGTGTGAAGTTTGCCCTGAACACCTGCGTCACGGACCTTGCTTTCTCTCACAACGATGAGAACCTCACGGTGGAGCGCATTCTCTGCGAACGTGGCGGCCGCAGGGAGGAGATCAATGTGAACGCGAAGGACTTTGTCATCGTCACCCTGGGATCGATGGTCGAGGGCTCCAGTCTTGGGTCCATGGACTCGGCGCCTGTCCTGAAGGGCAAGTCCGACGGCGGCTCCTGGGCTCTTTGGGAGAAGATCGCTGCCAGCAGGCCGCAATTCGGTCGCCCCGCCAACTTCACTGACCATATTGAGGAGTCGAAGTGGGTGTCCTTTACCACCACTCTCCATGACCCCACTTTCTTCCAGCTCGTTCGGGATCTCACGGGCAACGTCCCGGGAGAGGGCGGCCTCATTACCTTTCCGGAATCCGGCTGGTTAGCTTCCATCGTCCTGCCGCACCAGCCCCATTTCATCGGGCAACCCGCGGACGTTCAGGTGCTTTGGGGCTATGGCCTGTCCATCGATAAGCCTGGCAACTTTGTGACGAAACCGATGTCAGCGTGCACGGGTCGGGAGATCATGACGGAGATCATTGGCCACCTACAGATTGGGGTCCATGCGGACAAGATACTGGAAACCTGCACCTGCATCCCGTGCATGATGCCTTTCATCACCAGCCAGTTTTTGCGCCGGGACAAGGGCGACCGTCCCCAGGTTGTGCCGGAGCACTCGAAAAACCTCGCCTTCGTCGGGCAATTCTGCGAGCTGCCGGAAGACGTGGTGTTCACCGTGGAATATTCGATCCGCTCCGCGCAAACTGCCGTCTACTCCTTGCTGGGGCTGAGCCTCGCGCCACCGCCGTTGTACAAAGGGAGATATGATCCGCGCGTTCTCTTAAAGGCCTTCCTGACGTTGCACGACGTACATGCACGCGCTTAGGGAAGCTGTTTGCTTCTAATTCGTATCATCGGGCCGAACATGTTCCTGATCACGGGCGCTTCCGGACGGGTCGCACGACGGGCTGCTGAACTGCTGGCGCAAAGAGGATTCGGTTTGCGCCTCATGACCCGTACTCCACAACAAGCGCCGAAGCTGGAGGGAGCAGAGGTTGTTCGGGGTGACTTCGCAGAGCCGGCAACGCTGGATGACGCATTCGCGGGCGTGTCCAACGCGCTGGTGGTCTCGGGTTCGGGGAAACCGGGGGAACGCGCGCGATTGCACCAGAATGCGTTCGATGCAGCGGCACGGGCGCGGGTTCGGCACGTCGTTTATTTGTCGCTCCAGGACGCCTCTCCAAGTTCGAGGTACCCCTTTTCTCGCGATCACTTTCTGAGCGAGCAGTACCTTGCGGCAATTGGTATCCCTTACACCGTGCTTCGCAATGCCTTTTATCTGGATATGTTTCTGGAAAAGTTCGATGCCGACGGAGTGATGCGCGGTCCGGCGAACGAGACTCGCGGCGCCTTCGTTTCCCGCGAGGACGTCGCTCAAACCTCCGCCGCCGTGCTGGCGGATCCATCTGGCGGCACACACGATGTAACCGGACCCGAAGCTGTGAGCCTTGCCGACGTGGCCCGTCGTCTTTCTGCCATGACCGGCCGCGATCTTCGCTACCAGCCCGAGTCCACGAAGTCCGCACGAGACCGGTTGAGCAAAGTAGAACCGGCCTCGTGGCGCGTCGATCTATCTGCCGGGTGGTTTGAGGCGATTGCGGCCAGGGAGTTAGACCATGTGAGCGGCGCAGTTCTCCGTTTCACAGGGAAGGAACCGCTAAACCTAGAGGAATATTTCAGCTTATTCTCCGAACTGCTGCAACCGCTCCGACTCGGGCAGGATCATGATTCCCGAATCTGATGGAGGGGACGCCCTTCTTGATGATTCCAGATTTCAACGAACCCGGCTTGGCCCTCGGGAATGGCCCAGATCATTCACAATGACCTTAGCCGGACGAAACACTTTGTCACCACGGCTGTAGCCATGCTGGATGACTGCGAGGACGATATGATCGGGTTGGCTACGGTCATGCCGCACTGAAACTGCCTCGTGCCGGTGAGGATCGAAGGGCTGACCAACGTCCTCGACGGCCTCGATGCCGTGGCAGTGGAGTAACCGGCCCAATTCTTGCATCGTTATTTCCACGCCTTGATGTAGTTGTTCGGAGGAAACGGACTGCTCGGAGGCCAGGGCGCGTTCGAGATTGTCGAGAACGGGCAGCAGGTCGCTGATGAATGATTCCTTTTCGGCCGCGGCTTGTCGCTCGGAATCGCGCCGGGTGCGCTTTTTGAAGTTGTCGAAATCGGCGGCGAGGCGCAGGTAATCGTCCTTCTGTGCGGCCAACTCTTTCTGGAGTATGGCTAGGTCAGCCGATGGAGATTCAGCGACTGGGGCGGGTGCGTTCTGTGCATCGGTCGCCGGGCTTGGATAACTGGAGTCCATGGTTTGTCCCTCATAACACTTTGGTGAAAACCGCTCTAGTCCGTTCCTCCGCCCATTCCTCCCGGTGAAGGTACCGATTTCAGGACAATCTGACGGGAGAACGTGCGATGTGAGACGGAATTGAGAGCAGAGCGAGGGCGACAAACCCGATCCCCACTCATGGTTGCGTGACGACCACGAGCGACTCCACGGATGCGACCGTCTCCATGGCCATTCGGAGGCCCCAGACGAGTCCAAAAACAAGCCCACGACCAGCGCGTGACAGAAAACCACTTAAAAACAAATCCCGCCCGAAAGAACGGCCGCCGAGCCAACATCGGTGAGATTCTGCCCGTCTTTCTTGCCACTGTCTGTGCTAATTTGCTCACTGACCCGGTCAATACAAATCACCACCTGCTCCGGCCCCCCCTCTGATGAAGGCGAGGCATCACGCACCTCTCCCCTTAACTTGCCCGTAAACATATTCTCTGCTGCCGGCGAGCTTCGGCTGTCCGTGGAGACCAGGAGGGCCGCAATTCTTTTCACCACTGACCCCAAGACCCACCGCGTGAGACGCCCTGCGGCCGGTAACAGTCAGTATGAGGGGGCTTTTGGACGCGCGGAATGCAGAAGCGTGACCTCGGGCCGGCCACTGGATGCAGCCTGCACTGAAAAACGAGTAGGGGCGTGCTATGTCAAGGTAGGTGTATAATATTGCCCAGAAAGGAATCAAAATATACATTCTGGCTTAACTGCATGTTTCAGTCAGGCCAGGGGTCAACGCCAAAAGGAGGTTGTTATGACCCCGCAAAAGAGCCTGGCTAAGGTTGTCAGGCCCGACGGCAAAAGCAAACTCGCCCTTGCAACTGCACAAGAAAAGACATTCCCTATGGATTGGGCAGCATTCCTCGCCGGAATCTCGCGAGGCAAAACCGTCATGGAATACGGCGCCACCCGCACAATCTTCGTGCAAGGAGACCCTGCGGATTCTGTTTGGTATCTGAAGTAGGGCGAGGTGAAGCTCGCGGTGACATCCCGACAAGGCAAGGAAGCGATTGTCAGCGTTCTGGGCGACAACGAGTTCTTCGGCGAGGGATGCCTGGCCGGCCAGCCATTGCGCATCTCGACGGCTACCGCCGTCAGCGATTGCACTCTTTACAGGATCGAGAAGGCGGTGATGGTGCGTATGCTCCACGAGCAGCACGGTGTCGCGGAGTTGTTCATCACGCACCTGCTTACCCGCAACACTCGCTTTGAGGAAGATCTGGTCGACCAGCTTTTCAATTCCAGCGAGAAGCGCTTGGCTCGCATTCTCTTACTGCTGGCGCATTTTGGCAAGGAAAGCAGGACCGAAGCTGTCCACCCCGGAATCAATCAGGAACACCTGGCCCAAATGGTCGGCACCACTCGGTCACGAGTCAGTCATTTCATGAACAAGTTCCGCACGCTGGGCTTTATCGATTACGCGGGAAATGGCGAATTGACAGTTAACAATGGCCTCTTGAGCGTGATCCTGAGCGAATAGCAGCCAGCATCCTGCAACCGGCATCCGCATTAACGGAGCGACTGGATTGCCATGCTGAGCGATGCAGGGGGGAATGCATGTTGTTTCATGGCGTGCCCTCCAATTGCGACCCCTCGCTTAAGCTCAGAAGGCGATGCGCCGCACTGTCCGCCCTAGTTTCGGAATGAACTCCCCGTTCATGGCAAATCTTCGGCAAGTCCCCGCCATGCCCGCCCTGTAATTTTCCGCCATTAACTGAGATGAGCGGTTTGGAGCAAATAGCTGTGCATTTTTGAACAGACAGACCAGAGCCGGACTTGTTAAGGTACCCCCTCTGAAGCGTCATTCTTAATGCGCACCGGCCACTGAGACGGAAGGAAACGCCATGTCATTAGAAAAAGCCAGGACAATGACGCCAATGCTGGTTTTTGTTGCCGCTCCTCTCCACTACCCATCTCAACAACAGTTGCGCTCCAGGAGAAGGACTCTCTCCTGTTGACGCAGAGGACACGCGAGTAGGCCCGTTTTCCGACTCGCGGTGATCGGCCGAGCAGGCCTCGCCCGGTCAATATCTATTTTCTCGCGCGGCACGAAAAAGCGATTTGCTCTGCCGCCCGAGACAACGCCGCATAGGCAAGAATGGAAGTATCCGATGGTGCCAGGAAATAACCAGTCATCCCTCCATCCAATATAGTCCACGCTTCCCCGTGGAAGAATTCTGCTGGTTGATGAGGATGAAAAAGACTTGAAGCATTTCACCACGCTGTTGGGGCGAATGGGTTACTCGGTCCGAGCTTTTCTGAATTACCGGGAGGCGGAGGGGTGCCTGGAACACGAGCACTTCGACTTCGTCGTCGTGAGGCAGGGTAGCCCGGCATTTGAAACGCGCGATCTCGTGCAGCTCACTTTGGCCCGCGACCGGCACAAACCCGTGATGGTGCTGACACGTTGCCTGGAGATGAAGTGCTCTCTCGAGGCCATGCAATTGGGCGTAGCGGATTATCTCGAAAAGCCTTTGGCACCAGCGGAGTTCGAACGCCTGGTCACGACGCATTGCAAGCCAGGGCAGGGCGAAATCTCCGCCGGCGCATCGTGAAGGAAGAGAACCAAGAATGGAATCATTAACTTCACGCCGCGGGTTGACGGACGAACTACCCTCGGGAGACCCGGTCAGAATCCTTGTAGTCAACAAGGATCCACAGGATCTCTCACACTACCGAGCCATTCTTCAAAAGCTGGGATGCCAGGTGCGAACCAGTTCGTCCTTCGCTGAGGGAGGCCAATGCCTTGCGCGCGAGCCGTTTGACTTGATCCTTCTGGACCAAGGGAGCGGTGGGTTCGAAGGGCAGGAGGTGCTCACACAGGCCATGGAAGTCGACGTGGAGCTGCGGGTGTTGGTACTGGCGCGATCTTATGACCAGGGCTGCTTTCTGCAAGCAATGCAGTCGGGAGCCTTGGATTATCTTGAGGGGCCTTTGGGACCAGCGGAGATTATTGCTCTTCTGGAAACCTTTATACCGCGCCGGGATGGCGTGCGCTGGACCTCGGTAAACCGGGTCAAGGGCACAAGACGAATCAAGAAAGCATCGGGACCCGGAGAACGCTATGAAAGCGATGGTGCTGAACAAGCTGGGGGGACGGTTGGAATGGACCGATTTTGCCGATCGGCAGCCGGGGCCGGGTGAGATTCGCGTCAAGGTTTCCGCCTGCGGCGTCTGCCGTACGGACCTGCATGTTGTCGATGGCGAACGGCCTAATCCGCAAGTGCCGATCATCCCTGGCCACGAGATCGTCGGCCGAATCGATGTGATCGGGGCGGCTGTCGAAGGGTTGCACGTGGGTGAGCGCGTCGGCATTCCGTGGCTCGGCCACACCTGTGGCATCTGTCCCTGTTGCCGGGGTAACCAGGAAAACCTTTGCGATCGCCCGCTCTTCACCGGGTATACCCGCGACGGCGGCTTCGCGACGGCAACCATCGCCGGTGCCCGCTATGCGTTCCCGCTCGGCGAAGCTGGCGATGACGTGGCGCTGGCTCCCTTGCTCTGCGCGGGCCTGATCGGCTGGCGATCGCTCGTGATCGCCGGTGTTGGCAAGAAACTGGGGCTCTACGGCTTTGGCGCCGCCGCCCATATCATTGCTCAGGTCGCGAAGTGGCAGGGGCGATCGGTGTTTGCGTTCACGCGGCCGGGAGATCTTTCCACACAGGCCTTCGCCCTGCGCGTTGGCGCTGCTTGGGCGGGCGGATCAGACGAGGCGCCGCCGGAGCCGCTCGACGCCGCGATCAACTTTGCTGTCGTGGGCGACCTCGTGCCCCTGGCGCTGAAAGCAGTCCGCAAGGGTGGTCGCGTCGTTTGCGCGGGCATCCATATGTGCGACATCCCCAGCTTTCCCTATCGGCTGCTCTGGGAGGAGCGGCAGATCGTCTCGGTGGCCAATCTCCAGCGGCAGGATGGATTGGATTTCCTGCGCCTCGCTCCGGAGATCGGCATCGTCACCCATACTACGACCTATCCGCTTAACCAAGCCAATCAAGCCCTCGCCGATCTCCGCGCCGGGCGGTTTGAAGGCGCGGCAGTTCTCGTGCCCTGAGCGCGGTCGAGCGCGAGGCTCAGATAGATCCTTTCAAAAATAATGTTGGCCCCGTGTTCCTTTTTGACCAGATGCCTCAGGGCTCCACGTGTAAGCTTGTTTTTAGAACCCCGCGATTTGAGAATAGAAAAACCAATGGCCGCTCAACAACTCTTTCAGCCCTTCCGCCTAAAGTCGCTTGAACTTAAGAACCGGATCGTCATGGCTCCCATGACGCGTTCGTTTTCTCCCGAAGGAGTGCCGCCTCCGAAGGTGGCAGACTACTATGCTCGCCGCGCGGAAGGAGAAGTCGGGCTGATCGTGTCGGAGGGCACCGTGGTCAACCGGCCTGCGTCTTCCAACGATCCGAACATTCCCCATTTTTATGGCCAGAAGGCACTTGCTGGGTGGAAGGCCGTCATTGATAAGGTGCATGGCATCGGTGGCGTCATGGCCCCGCAACTCTGGCACATGGGCGTGGTGGCTCCCAAGCCCTCGGGCTGGCTGCCGCGCGCACCGTTTGAAGGGCCTTCGGGCTGCGTCGCGCCCGGGAAGATCGGCGGCGTGGCAATGACGGAAGACGATATCTCCGAAACCATCCGGGCATTCGCGCAAGCGGCGGCAGATTCAAAAACCCTGGGGTTTAACGCCGTGGAGATTCATGGAGCACATGGCTATTTGATTGACCAGTTCTTTTGGCATCCCACGAATCAGCGCACCGACGGGTACGGAGGTCAAACCTTGGCTGAGCGCGCCCGATTCGCCGTGGAAATTATTCGCGCCGTTCGCAAGGCCGTCGGCCCGAACTTTCCCATCAGCCTTCGGATCTCGCAATGGAAGCTTCAGGATTACGCCGCGAAGCTTGCCACCACACCCCAGGAGATGGCGGCGTGGCTGCTCCCCCTGGCGGAAGCAGGGGTTGACCTCTTCCATTGCTCGCAACGGCGGTTCTGGGACCCCGAGTTCACCGGCTCGGATTTGAACTTTGCCGGATGGGCCAAGAAGCTCACGGGTAAATCCACCATCACGGTGGGCTCCGTCGGGCTTTCAGGAGAGCTCGTTGGATGAACTCCTCCGGCGTTTCGACCGCGGAGATTTCGATTTGGTGGCGGTGGGCCGCCCCCTGCTTGCCGACGCAGGGTGGTCGCGGAAAATCCACGAAGGGCGTTCCTCTGAACTGACCGGTTTTAGCAAAGAGGCTCTCGGCACTCTTTCGTAGCATTTATGCCATGAGCGTTTTGAAATGGGGAGACAACTGTGACCAATCTGATGAGTCGCGAGATTCGGCTGGCCTCCCGCCCCAGCGGTATTCCAACTGCAGCTAACTTTACCTTGGAGCGAACCAAACTGGAGCCGCTCGAAGACCAGCAAGTGCTGGTTCGCAATCTCTTCATGTCGGTGGACCCCTACATGCGCGGTCGCATGAACGCCGGAAAATCCTATGTTCCGCCATTCGAGTTAGGCAAAGCGCTCAATGGCGGCGCAGTCGGCGAGGTGGTCGAGTCCTGCGCCGAGGAATTCAAGCCGGGTGATGCCGTCACCTCCAACTATGGCTGGCGGGAATATTTTATTGCAGTGCCGAAAGAACTGCATCCGGTTAGCCGCGAAATCCAACCTCTCTCG
>JBEKQO010000298.1:0-8953 GCA_049519635.1 Terriglobia bacterium
CTCGATCATCGCCCTCCGCTGCAGTAAACTGAGTGGACGCTTCGAGGATTTCTGGGAGCGGCGCTCAGATCAAATGAAAGTAGCCGCATGACTTCGTCCCACAAACCTGACGTGCGCCCATCAACATTTGTACATCAACATTCGGCAACATTACGCCAACACTCCGGGACAAAAACCTCTACGGTCCCCATCCATCCAGCAGCTTATCCCAACGATCCGGCGGATCGAATGATCGGGGCTACCGACAATCGGCGCTACCGCGCTTGACAGGTCATCGGGTGTGTGCTAAATTCCCTTACTTCACAAGCAAAATAGGTTTGCGCACCTGCTTGTTGATGAAACCGTCGTGGTCTCGCTTCGCCCGGGTGAAGCTGATTTACCGTCAGCCGCGTGCAAACAGCGGAGAAAGTTTCTTTGTCCTAGCCGGAGAGCTACTATGCACCAAACAAGCCAGCCCGCAAGCCTGTTCTGTAAGATCCTTCACTCCTGTTGTAACTAGACCCACAGACACTTATTGCTAAACAGAATTGGGCGCTTCGCCCTTATTCGGCCCGTAGCCACAGGGTCGCTGACCGTGCCTCGGGATTTCCGTCCTTAGGGTCGCGCTCTATGTGCTCGACCGGGGTTGAGGCCAGACGGTTATTTGCGCCGTTTAGCGGCGCGGAAAACCGCCAGAAGAAAAGGGCGAAGGAAATGGATTTCAGGACACTCGGACGGTTTTTTTCAATCGAATGACTTTACAGAAAAGGAGAACAATTATGTTCCGCGATAGCTTGGTGAGGGTCTTGGGGATTAGCTTATCTTGCCTTTTGGGCGTCGTCCTGCTGGCCCCACCCTGCAGCGCTCAAGCGACATCAATGGCAACGATCGTGGGAACGGTAACTGACGCGAGCGGAGCCGTCGTCCCCGATGCCGCAATCGAAATACTGAACCAGAACACCGGAATCAAGACAACCACCAAGAGCAATGCCGAAGGCGCGTTTGTCGTCCCGGAACTTCCCGTTGCTGTTTACACGGTGAGCGTCACCAAAAACGGATTCAACACTTATTCGCAAACCGGAATTGAGCTGCATCCGGCAACGACGGCCACGGTCAGGGCCACCCTTCAGGCAGGAAGTGTGGTCTCCACCGTCACGGTGCAAGCATCGGCCACCACGGTGCAGACCAGCACGCCCGAGGTCGCCAGTCAGATTTCGACCGAAGAGGTGTACACGCTTCCCTTGAACGGGCGGAACTTTCAAACCCTGGGGGCCCTCATGCCGGGCGTCATCAACTTGACCCCGGACAGTGCGCTTGGTCAGGGCAATTTTCAAGGTACGGTTGCCATGTCCATTAACGGGATGGGAAGTGCCGGCAGCGTATATTATCTGGACGGTGCGTTTGACATGAATGGCGCCACGGCAACCATCCAGCCTCCCCCGGACGCCATTCAGGAAGTGCGCGTGCTCGCCAATAATTACGGCACGCAATACAACCTTCAAGGCTCCAGTACCGTCCTGGTGGAGACGAAGAGTGGAACGGACCAATTTCACTTGACGGCTTTCGAGTATCTCCGCAACACCGACTTCAATGCGCGTAACTTTTTTTCGCCAAGCTCGCTGATTATGCATCAGAATATCTTCGGTGGCACCCTCGGCGGTCCCTTGTTCTTCCCTTTCCATCGCCCCAAGAATCCCCAGACATTCTTTTTTGCGAGCATCCAGGCGGCTCTCCTCTCCGACGCCAATACGATCACCGGGGCGACGCCGACCGCCGCCATGCGTCAGGGGACCTTCAGCAGCAAAATCACCGATCCCGTTACCGGGCAGCCGTTCCCCAATGCGGGCGGGGTTTACCAAATTCCCTCGGGAATGCTCAACGCGAACTCTCTAGCCCTCATGAACGCGACGGAACCGCTGCCGAACTACGTATCACCCGCGGGAGGGATCACGAACTACATTAACGTCAATCCGATTTATACGAGGACCCGTGACGACGAAATTAAAGTTGATCACAACTTCGGCTCGCGGACGCGTTTGATGGGCGAATATATCGAGAGCCGCCAGCTTTACCGCTCCTCTTACAACACCATTATCAACAATCCGTTTCCGACGAGCTACAGTGTGGAACCGAGCGAATGCCAGACAGGACATTTGACGCTCACCACCACCCTCACCCCCTCCATGGTAAACACCGCCAGCATCTCGACGGCCCAACTGGTTGCGACCATTGACTTCAATGGGATCGTGCAGCAAAACCAGGTGCCGGCTTTCAGCGAGAACTTGCCGTATAAAGGCGGTTACAATCAACAGTTCCTTCCCACCGTCGCCATAACGGGAGGGTGGGCGTCGTTTGGGGGCCCCTCCCAATACCCTCTCTATCATGCTTCGACGATGAACAACGAGTTGTCGGATGACTGGAGCTATCTGCGCGGCCACCACTATCTTCAGGCCGGTGTTATGTACCACAAAGGGACCAAACGGCAGAACTCTTTTGCCCCCTCCAACGGGTCGTGGTCCTTCAGCGGCCAGTTTACAGGGAGTGGGGTGGCGGATTACCTGATTGGAGATGGCGCCACGTTTACGCAAGCCAGCTCCCAGCCCCGTTTCTATGCTCACAACTATATGCTCTCTCCTTACTTCCAGGACCAATGGAAGGCCACGCGCCGCCTCACCCTTACCGCGGGCCTGCGATGGATGGCGATGCCTGGTACAAACCTTCAGCCCGGCCTGGAGGCGATTTTTAATCCTTCCCTGTACAATCCTGCGGCCACCCCGATCGTACACACCAATGGCACCATAACTCCCACGGCCAGCTACAGTCCCACCAACGGCCTGATGTTTAACGGAGTCAATGGCGTCCCGTTGAATTTTACGACCGAGCACTGGTCCTATTTATCACCCTCCGCAGGCTTCGCTTGGGACATCTTTGGAGATGGCAAGACCGCGCTCCGCGGCGGTTACGGGATTTCGTACAATAATCAGCCCTATCAATCGTTTTGCGCGAACCAGTGCGCAGTCAATCCGCCGCTCATCCAAACGATCAACTTGGTTACGCCGAGCTTTCCCAACCCGATTGGGGCGACCGTCAAACCATCCGCGGCTCCGAGCTTGAACAGCGAGGATCGCAATGATCGGTCGGGACAAATACAAACTTTTAGTCTGAGCTTGGAGCACCAGTTTGGGGGCTCCTGGTTCACTTCCATAACCGGGGCCGGCGATCTCGGCCGGCACCTGACATCGCTATGGAATATCAACCAGCCTCTCCCCGATGCGCCCTATGATTTTAATCCGGTGATCAACGCGGGGACGACTTTCAACTACCTCTACAGCCCGTTCCAAGGCTTCGCAGGTATCAGCCAAATTGAACCGGCTCTGAATGCGAATTGGTACGGGTTGGAAGTCGGCGTGCGCCACCCGGTGGGACACAATGTATCGCTTACCATCGCTTACACGTGGCAGCACGCTCTCTCCGAAATCAGGGGCAACTCGCTTTTTGATAACGAGACCGGACCTGTTGACGTTTATAATCCGTCCCTGGATTATGGAAATGCCGCCACGAATGTGCCGCAGAGCCTCTCCTTTGGCTACATTTATAACCTACCGTGGTACCATAACGCGAAGGGATGGCGGAAGCAGGCGCTCGGCGGCTGGAGGTATTCCGGCTTGAGCACGATTGAGAGCGGATTCTCGCAAAACCCGGGCCTGAGCGTCGCCCATCCGGGATTATCGAATCGTCCCAATCGCGTCAGCGGCTCGGTGGTGGGTCCCAAAACCGTTAAGGAATGGTTTAACACGGGGGCCTTCGCCGCCCCTGCCGCAGGCTATTTCGGAAGCGCTGCTCCGGGTAGTATCTATGGACCCGGATTGGTGGACTTTGACATGGCTATTTACAAGGACTTTAGCATTAACGAGCGGCACAAGGTCGAGTTTCGTGCGGAGGCTTTTAACGTTTTCAACCACACAAACTTCAATGCCGTTGGGACGAGCTTCGGCTCGGGGACTTATGGCGAATTGACGTCTGCCCGCGATCCGCGCGTTTTCGAATTCGCTTTACGCTACCAGTTCTGAAAACCGGGCCGCCGGGGGGCGGTAGGCGAACCGCCCCTAGCGGCAATACTGTTCACTTAGTGGGTTTCAAGCAATCAGTTCTCAATTTCGCCTGACCGGTCCCCTCACCCACGTTTTGCAAGTCGTGGGGGTGAGGAGCTCTCTCGGAAACAGATGGATGGATAATTTCCTCCAACCTCTTTAAGTGAACAGTGTGCCCCTAGCGGCCCATTTACCCATGTGCCGGCCATCGTAGCGCCGGGCTTTAGAGGCTGCGGAAAAACTCGTCCAAGCTGTCATCCTGAGCAGCAGCGAAGGATTTGCATTTGAATTTTCCGGCAACTACAGATTCTTCGTCGCCTGCTGGCTCCTCAGAATGACAGTTCCCAGGAGTTCTTCCGCAACCTCTTTAGCCCGGCAAGCGCCGTTCTAACCCGGATTTCTCACCACGTTTGGACGATGCTGGAAGGGCGGGGCTTCAGCCCCGCCGAAATCGCGGCTCCCGCCCTCTGTACGTCCCGCGCCCCGCGCAGCTTGCGGCCGCAAGCTGCGCGGGGCGCGGGACTTGGAAATAATCAGGGCGGCCTTGCAACGGCGGGGCTAAAGCCCCGCCCTTCCAGAGTCGTGGTGAGAAATCCCGGCTAAACGGTGGCCCTACGGTAAACGCATTTTCTAGACGCAAAGCTCGGTAATCACACATTCATCGGAGACCTTTCCAATTGAACACACAGGCCAGATTTTCTTGTCGTTTAGGACTATGGATCGCGACCTTGCTGGTTCTTAGTGCCGGCCCGCTTTTTTTGGCCGCGCCTCCCCAGGACCAGCAAGGCCCGAATGTTATCCTTATCGTTTCCGATCAACTTCAGGCCGACCGGATTCATGCTTACGGCAACCCTCGGCTAACGACCCCCAATATCGATCGGCTGGCGGAAAGAGGTGTGCGCTTCGCGAATTACTTCACGGTCGGTTCGTGGACCGCGCCCTCCTTTGCCACGCTCCACACGTCCTTGTTCCCTTCCCGCAGCGGGGTGACGCTCCTTTGGCGGCCGGGCATGCCCGTGCTGAACAAAGACGTTCCGGTGATGACCGAAGTCTTCAAGGACCACGGCTATTACACCACCGCCGTGGTCAATAACAGCCTGGCAGGGCAGACCTTAACCGGGCGGGGATTCGATGAGTATTACGAGGGGGCCGCGGTCGCCCTGGACGTGACGGAAAGGGTGGGACTGGCCGCAAACGCTCTGTACAAGGCTCCGGCCACGCTGGACCGGGTGATCCCCTGGCTTGACCACCACCGTGCGCAGCGATTTTTCCTCTACGTGCATTTCTGGGAGCCCCATTCGCCTTACGATCCGCCCGCGGAAGATGACATCTTCAAGTCTGATGCGTACCCCTACATCTCGGACACCGGTTACGACGTGGCCCATGGGCCGCTGAAGCGCCTGGCGATGCTGGGCGATCAGAAGGCCATCGAGCGCTTGTATCAGCTTTACGACGGAAAGATTCACTATGTCGATAGATACATTGGCAAACTGCTGGATCACGTGCACGATCTCGGGCTGGAAGGAAACACCGTGATCGCACTTACCTCCGATCACGGAGAATTGATGTTTTCCCACCCCAAGGATTTCCTGACCGCCGATCATCGCTCGCTGTACGACGAGAATCTGCACATTCCTTTTATCGTTGCCGGCCCGGGCGTCCCGCAGGGCAAAGTGGTTGACGGACTTGCCTCAAACCTTGATTCCGCGCCCACTCTTCTCAACCTGGCGGGCCTGCCGCCGTTGGCCGGAGCAGAGGGTCACAGTTTAGTTCCCTTGATTCATGGTGACGTGCCCGCAACCAATCAATACATCTATGCCGAAGAGGATTTGGGCGCTCCTGCCCGGTCCGTTCGCTCCGCGAACTTCCGGTTGATCAAATATCTTTGGGACGGGAGAATCGAGCTTTTTGATCTGAAGCGCGACCCCCATGAACAGACCGATGTTGCCAACAACAACCCGCAGGCCCTGGAAGAACTCTCGGCGCGGCTGAGCCAGTGGATGAATGTAAACCAGCCGTCCAGAGATATTCAGCTTCAGCGATGGAAAATCTTCACCCAGCCGGATAAGGAAACTACCGTGGACGACCAGACCATCGGAAGCCGCTTTCTGCTGACCGGAGGCGGGTGGCACAACAATGTCGCCACCGAAAGCGGCAATTGGGAAGTAGGCGCCTTCTGGACCGAGGGTGGCGATGGTTCAAGGACCGCCGTGTGGCGAAGCGACAATCCGTTGATCGGCAACTACCGGATTTCCGTCTATTACGGCCACCCGGCCATTGGGCATTTGGCTTCCAATGCTCCCTTCACGATTGTTTCCGAGGGCGGATCAAAAACCGTGCCAGTCGATTTCAATCACGATGCGGGTGAATGGAAATTGCTGGGGACCACCACCAATCCTTATTACGTCAAGGTGACCAACGCGGCAGATGGCGCGATCATTGCCGACGCCGTGAAATTTGAACGATTTTAGCCAGCATTCCTCACCACGCATGGACGGTTTTGGGGTGGCGCCGGAAGGGAGGGGATTTACACGCTGCGGAAAAACGCCTAAAGGCTGTCATCCTGAGCGCAGCGAAGGACCCCTGTATTTGAATTTTCAAGCAAATACAGAGGTCCTTCCTTCGCTATGCTCAGGACCGGCTTTGCCTCCTCAAGATGACAGCGCAATGGGTTTTTCCGCAGCCTGTGAAGCCCCGCCCTTCCAAGACGGTGGGAAAATGCAGGTTAGGGAAATGCCATTCTGAAAGTGGGAGGATTTTTACCGATGCACACACGAAGAACCTTTCTGACTGGACTTGCCGGCGCTGCCTCCGGGTTGCTGCCCCGAAGCACTCGCGGCACGGTGGCGCGGCCGGCCGACCGCAAGCCCAACCTGCTTTATCTGTTCGCCGACGACCATGCGGGCTATGTTTTTCACTCCGATGGAAATATGAGGGCCTATACGCCGAATCTTGACCGGCTGGCGTGGCACGGAACGCGATTTGCCGCGAATTACTGCAATTCCCCGGTATGCACGCCCTCCCGCCAGTCGATTTTGACCGGGCAGTTGCCGCACTCGGCAGGGGTCACCGTCCTGAGCACTCCTCTCGATGAAGGCAAGCCAACCTTGGCGAAGAATCTCGACGCGTCGGGATACGCCACCGGAGTCTTCGGGAAGATGCACTTCAACCGGCCCGGCGCTCCGGGCATACACGGTTTCCAGACCGCTTACACGGAAGATGTTGTCCACAAACAATGGTCGCAGGACGTGGGTCCCGAACAGGGTCCTGAGGGAATCCACGCCTTGCCCCCGTGGCGCCCCTTCAAGGATCCTGCGCGCGTCTGGCTGAATGCGGACAAACTTCCTTTCCCGCGGTTCGAGGCAGGCATGATGAGCACATGGACGGCACAGCACGCCTGCCAGTTCTTGGCCGAACATCGAAACGATCCTTTCGCCCTTTGGGTTAGCTTCACGGAACCGCACTCGCCGTTCCATTTCCCTATAGAGGACCGGAAACGGTTCGATCCGCAGAGCTTCCCTGTACCCGAGGTCGGCCCGGAAGATCCCGCCCAGATTCCGCTGATTTTCCGCGATCTCAACGCGACGGATAAGCAAGGCATCATCGCGGCGTATTACACGTCGGTGGCTTTTCTGGACCACAATGTCGGCAAGGTCCTCGCCAAACTCCACGAGCTTGGATTGGACCAAGACACGCTGGTCATCTATATGGCCGATCACGGTTATAGCCTGGGCCAGCACGGCCGCTTTGAAAAGCACTGCTGCTATGATCCGGCGCTGCGGGTGCCCTTAATCATGAGGTGGCCCGGCAGAATTGCTCGCAGCAAGGTGGTGACGGATTTCACCGAATCCGTTGATGTCGGCCCGACCATTCTCGACCTCCTCGGGGCCGAACGATTTGAAATCAATCACGGTCAAAGCCTCCGTGCTTATGCCGAGGGCAAGCGCATGGAAAAGCCAAGGGAACAGATCTTTAGCGAGTATCTGGAGAACGAGGAGGCTTGCGTCCGCACGACGGGGTGGAAATTTGTCCACTGTAGCGGCCGACGGGCCCGAACCGAGGGGTATATCACTGACAACCCGACCCCTGGCCGCTACGTCCGTTTGTACGATCTCAAGGCGGACCCGGGCGAGTTCCACAACGTGGCGGATCGGCATCCCGCTGTCGTGCAAAAGTTGACCTCCGACATGCTGGCGGTTTTCCGCTCAACGCATCCCGAAGCTAAGCAAGAACCCGAGAAACTCTCCGATGACGATGCCATCGATTGGTATCTTCGACCCCGCGATGCCAAGCCGTCCACGCACGCCTAGTGAGAGCGGGTTAAGAAGCGGGTAGGGCAGAGGTGGGCACGGTTCGCCCTCCTTTGCGGCTCTTCTTCGGAATATGAAATCGGGAAATGACCCCTCCGCCTGCGGGCCGCGAACTTCTGTTGACCGCTGATCAATACGCACGGATTTGATGCCATGCGAATGACCCCCAATAATGACGGCTGTGAAAAACCGGTAGAGTAGGAGAGAGGACGACCCGATGAGTGGGCGATCCACTCTCCCCTCGTCAAACCGGACGTGAAGGTTTCCCTCATCCGGCTCTTCGGAAAGTTTCCGACCGCAGGCATGCGCAGGCCGCGTTTAGCTAAGTAGATCGAAGGCCAACAAGCCCCGAGTGGGCGCGCATGGGAAAGTTGCGCGACCTCCTCGGAGTCATGCCAAGGTAGGTGGAATTCCGCCCTAACTCATCAGTTTCCCTTTTGACAACGGTAGCTCGCGCACGCGATTGCCGGTGGCCGCAAAGATCGCGTTGCATAGGGCGGGAGCGAACGGCGGCAGGCCGGGTTCGCCCACGCCTGCCGGCGGCGCGTCGCTTTCGACGATGTGAATGTTCAC
>JBEKQO010000299.1:0-8765 GCA_049519635.1 Terriglobia bacterium
ACGTGGGAACAGATTCTCCGCATGATCCAGCCCTGGCTGGTGAGATGGAGCGGACTCTGTCCCTTCTGCGGAACGAAGTTCAAGCGAATTTGTAACGATACAACTTAACATAGTAATACTAGGGGGGCCTATGGCGGGCATGCCGGGGTCGGGCGTGAACTCCAAATGGAAATTGAACCTCCCGGCAACTCCGGTCCTTTCGATGATGGTACGGCCCGCCAGTCGCGAGAGCCCCTGCGCGAATTGTGTCATGGTCGCCCCGAGCACTTTAATCCTCAGGTCGCCTGTCCCGGTGCGATCAACCATCGGGACGCCGCAGTTGTTTGGTAATTCCCCTGGTTTGGCCGGCGGCCGCGGGTGCACCAGTTCAATGGGGGTGCACGCAACCTCCGCCAAGGGCTGTACTTTGAGACCTCGTTTACCCAGGGTCATGGCGTACACGGGCATCTCCCGCATCTCGTGATGCGTTTTCAACCGAAAGCGGTCTTCGAGAAGCGCCTGGAGCATCGGCCCGAGCATCATTTGTGGATGTGCCGGCGGAGCATCGGCCTTGGCGGACACGCTGTAACATTCGGACTGCATCCACGAAGGCCCTCCTTCCATGTGCAGTTCCTGCGGGTCGATCGTAACGCCGTCGGCGAAGGTGCCGTACGCGATCAGAATCAGTCTTTTCAGATTGACACACGGGATCTCTATGCGGTCCGGAGAGGGCGTAAAGGTCCCGCCCTGCGGCCGCTTGTTCTGGCAACCCGGATTGGGTTTGACCGACGCCACTTCAAATGCAGGCCGGTGGGCACCGCCAGGCTAGCTGTTTTGCGCCCAGACCTGCGGCGTTACTTTAAGGCCCAAGACCAATGGTCCGAGAACGGCTGCCAAGGCGAAACTCGCCAACAGCAGCTTTCTGCTGAAGGTGAGCTTAGTTCTGCCCACTTGGGTCATGATGCGCACAACGCGCTTTTTCAAGTCAGCGCCCGTGACTCCCGACACGCAAGTCAGCGGCGATTCCACGCAGAATTGGCACGTCTTCAGAATGCTTTCGGCATAGACTTGCGGTTCGCTGCCCAATTCCAAGACCCCTTCGTCGCAGGCGCGTTCACGCTCTTCCATCAGGCGTGCGCTGATCCACCAGGCCAAGGGATGAAACCAGAAGGCCGCCTCGACGATCATGTGGACTGCGGCGGTCAGGTTGTCACGACGCCGGATGTGGAACAACTCGTGCCAAAGAACCGCCTGCAACTGGCTCGGCGTAAGGCGCTCCACGATCCCTGTGGGGAGCAACAACATCGGACGGAAAAACCCAACCACCCCAGGTTCCAGAAGGGGTGGAGAAGAGCGAACCTCAACGGGGAACGGAATGTCCAGAGGGAGGCTGGAGCGCAACGCCGCCCGGATGCGGAGCCAAGCTTGCAGCCGCATCAGCGCGATGCCCGCGAATCCGCACGCCCAGAAGCCAACGGCCGCGATGGGAAGCCAATCGCCGTGGCTTCGCGTCGGCGGCGCTGGCGGAGGACTTTGGGGAAACGGCTCGGCGATTTGTACGACCGTGTAAGTGATCGCCGGCACGGCCAAGCTGCCGGTCGCCGCACGCGATCGGCCCAGATAATTGCCAAGAGTAAGCAGCAACGAGAATGGGATGAGGAATTTCAGCGAAGCGCTGAACCACAGCCAGTAGCGCACCTGGGCGCGGTTCTTGCGGAACGCGAGGGTCAAAAGGCCCACCAGTATCGCGAACACGGTCGATTGCCAGAGATGGTTACTCACTTCGCCAATCATTTGGATGTCCGCGTCCTTTCTGCTCTCTTTTGCACCTCGAGCTTCTTCATGGTCTTCTCCAGCTCGCGAACGTCGTCCAGGGAAAGCTTCCCCGCTTCGGCAAGTTGCGACATCATGGGGAGCGCCCGCCCTCCGAAGAAACTCAGGATTTCGTCCAGAAGGCGGAGCCGCGCGGTGTCGCGTGGAATGGTCGGCTCGAAAATATGGGCATTGCCGATCTTCCGGACGCGCCGCACGGCCTTCTTCCCTTCCAGCCGGTACACCGTGGTCTGAATCGTCGTGTAAGCGGGGCGGGGCTCCGGAAACGTCTCCTGAATCTCCCGGATGGATGCCTTTCCTTGCGCCCAAAGGGCTTCGAGAATTCGCAGTTCGAGCTTGGTCAGCTTTGGTTGGGTCATATGCTCCTACTATCTGATGATCGAATCTACTATACAGTAGTAGACATGTCAAGGGAAAACTTTCGGGGCCCCTGAGGGCGGAGAGATATTAATCGAACGTTGAGATGCAGTTCAGATCGGACACATCGTGATCAATGCCGGTCACGGAAATGACCCGTAGCTTTTCCCCCAGATCAGTGATCAATGGCCAAGACGGCTCTTATCACCAAGGACTCGGTCGGCTCCCAAGAACATACGGAAGATACCGGTCCTGCCTTGTGTCGCCAAGGTTTACTAATCGTCAAGCGTCACGCCACGCCGTGCACTTTGACGAGAAACGGCCAGTAGAACTGCAGCTCCTAACGCCCCGGAAGTCGGCTTCGGGGACCCGAACCCCGTATCTGGGGACTCTGCATGATTGCTGGCGGGAAGGGCGTTTTATGTTCCAAATCCGGCGACGTTTGCAGTGCGGTTAGCGTCCGAGTGCCGCGTTATCCAGGAGTAATGTGCAGCAGATGCCCTTGTGCTGGAATCGTAAGGACGAGTGCTCACCTATCGCACGGTCGCTCTTCGATTCAGACCTCTGTGGAGGGGGGTACCCAAAATGGTCTAGGGCTTTGCGACCGGCGCGAGCGGCTTGATCTTCACATCTCGGAACCAGATTTCGGCGCCCTCGGCTTCTAGGAGAATGCGTCCCATCTTAAGCGGAATCATGTGCGACGGATTCTGCGGGTCGGGTTGCTTGATGTCCCAGGCGGTGTTAACGACGCGTCCATTCACCAAGTGCTGGGCGCGATCTCCGTCGAGAATCACTTCCACTGTGTTCCAACCGGCGCGGTCCTCGAAGTCACCGGATTTTAGAACACGGATGGAGCTACCGGGATAACTGTTGACCCGAGTGCCGACAGCCATGTCATCGTCATACATCGGAAGGGTGGGGCTGATGAGGAAGGCGGTCACCGCAGCTCCGTCGACAATCCAGAGATCACCCGTGTCGGTCTCTTCAATTTGGCATTCGAGGGACCGCGGATAGACTCGATCGGGACCCACGGCCAGGTACAGCAAGCCGCTATCTCGCTTACCCTCCGAAAACCGTTTGACGCCCCACTTGTACTCAACGTGGATGCGCACGTTGGAAAATTCCTGAGTGGTGGCAAGATATCCGTCTTCACCCTTGTCAGCGGGAACATCTAAGATATGAATCGCGCCGTTCTCGATTTTAAAGACCCCGTTGGGATCGTGGTTCTTTCCTCTGGACCCCGAATAGGTGTACCAGCCGTCGAAATTCTTCCCGTTGAAGAGTGGCGTCCATCCGTCGTCGGCCGCAGAGACATTGACAGAGTTGAGTCCACCGGCGGCAAGGAGCAGGCAAATGGAGGCCAAGAAGACCCCTGATTTCATGCCGACCTCATCTAGTCGGAATTTCTGATTTAGACCTCTAGCTTTCGCATCGTACGCTTTTTATGACCTCCAGACAACGAATTTACCATCGGCTGTGGCGGGACAGCGTGAGACGTGGGAAACAACGCCTTTACAATGCAGGACAGGGCTTGCGACTCAATACTCCTGGGCCCGAAAATTCCAATCCATCCTCCGCTCTTCACTTCCCATCGACTGCACAGGGTGCAACCGTGGAATCGCGTTCGCAAATCGGGCATCGCCGCAGCAGGACCTTCTCGCCATCACGAGCTCAATCGGTTTCGAGCTTGTGCGGCAGGGCAGAAAGTGGAATAAAAAGAATCGTGGTTCATAGGGGTCCTGCCCCGGAGTGGGACCGCCAGGATCGGAGCCGGAAGGGGCCCCCCCTGAAGAGAAAAATCCCAACTCGAGAAGAATAACGCTTCTCAGCCACAGCGCTTAGGGGTGTGATTTAAAAGATTGGCCGGTTAATTTGACCTAATCGTAGAAGTGCAACTCCTGACTCCCCCGAAGTCCCCTGAGGACCTGAGCCACCGTTGGGGACCTCGTGGCTGATCTTTGGTGGGAAGGGCTGTCGACCGATATTAGTAAACCCTTGGCGACTACTCATTACCGATGCCAAGACCAATGGGAGTCCGGCTCGCTTTCATAGCGCAGTCGTCCCACTTTCCGGCTCGGCGTTACGGGGGATCTGTGATTGAGGGCTATTCGTCCGATTCGACCTGTGCGTCCAGCCTGCCCTCTTCCATCCGACCGGGGACTAAAAGCTGAACATTACTTGGAAGTCGATTTGGCGGTTTCCGCCACCCGGGGGGCCGAAGCCTCCGGCCAGCGAATTCGACTTGCCGAAAATTGGTGAACTCAGTTGGCCCACGGGCGCACCCAGATTCACAATGTTGAAGGCATTCATTGCGCCGATCCCCAAAGTCAGGTTGTAGCGATAACTTACCTTCTGACCTGGAGGGCCGCCTCGTCCGCCGCTGCTGCTCAACCCACCGGGACCAAGACCTCCTCCTGGGCCACCGCCTCCGCCGGGCGGGGCCCCACCACGCCCCCCGCCCGGTGGCGGCCCCATTGGACCTCCGAGAGTTCTGCTCTCGGTCTTCCTCCCAAGACCGATCGTCTTGCTCAATCGGAGATTCAGGGAAAACTGCCCCGGCCCTGTCCCAAGGTTGATGGGAATGACGCCCTCGCCCTGTTGAGGATTTGTATTGAATGTTCCCCACTTGGTCTTCACGATATTTGTTCCCGTAGCTCCGGCCGGAGCGTAGGTGGGGCGGTCGTTGAAGATGGAATCACCGTTATTGTCTTGGCCGGTCGTGATATTGAAAGGCGAACCCGAGTTGGCGAGCATGAACGGACTGAGCCGGAGCCCTTTGGGCAACGAAAAGGATCCTCCCAGGAACAAGCGATGCCGGACGTCAAACGCCGCCCGGCCGTAATCCTGGGCGATGTCATATTGGTTGGATGGGAAGGAACTGACGCCCGAGGTGTTGCCATTGGCAAAATTCAGAGAGTAAAAGCCGAACAGGGCAACCTTCATGCCTAGATGGAGATTTAGGTTCGTGATGATCTGGTTCTGATTGAAGAGGCCATCCGACTCATATTGGTAAAGGTTTCCGACATCCCCGTAGGGTCGTGTGCCGGCGGACGGCGTGCAAGTGGTATCGCCGGTGGCGCATGATACGTAGGTGCCGGGAAGCGGCGCGTTGATGTTTCTAGTCATGAGCTGGTGAACGCCGTGCGAGTTGAGGTAGGTGACGGAAACCGTGGCGTTCCTTGTAAGCTGCCGCTCCGCAGCGACAGCGCTCTGAATGGTGTAGGGCGCCCGCAGATGGGGATCGATCTGATAGGTGGTGTTCGCTGTCGCGGCGGCGGACATCTGCGCGAGCTCGCTCGCGGGCGGAAAGCTGGGGAAAAAGTCGGGATCGGTAACGATGTATTGCGTTTGGTTGACGCCATTCAAACGCTTGGCCTGAAGAACCTGAGTTTCCTGAAACCGGTCGTAGAAAATGCCGAACCCGGTGCGGAGCACGGTCTTCGGGCTGCTGCCATGGCCAAGTGCCCAGGCGAAGCCCACGCGCGGGGCGAAATCCGTGCGATCGTGGATGGAATTCTGCGTCTCGTAGCGGAGACCGATATTGAGTGACATATTGGAGCGAAGGCGCCATTGGTCCTCGGCGTAAAGCCCCAAATCCACCCAATTGACCGTCGCGACGGGATTTCCGGCCGTGAGCGTGAATTGACTCGCACCGCTGGCCTGGCAATTGCTTTCCCCGGCCTGCTGACAGGCCAAGAGGGCGGTTTCGGCGGATTGATAAGCCGCGAGCGATTCAAAGGTGAAAGTCCCATTGAAATTTCCGGTCGAGCTATTCCTCTCATTCACATCCCGCACCCTTCCGCCGAACGAAATATAATGTTTGCCGCTGGTAATGGAGGTGAGGTTCTGGATTTCGACGTGATTCTGCGTGTCCAAGGCCTTTCCCTGGGTATTCCCTCCTCCGGTGAATGCTCCCTGAACCAGCAAGGTGGCGTCCGAGTTCAGGGAAGTTTGATTGTTCGTGTCGTGGGCAAACTCCAGTCGCACATCATTGACGGCGCGCGCGCTCAAGACCTGCGAGTCGCTAACCTCGATGTTGTGTTCCTTTTGTTCGGTGTTGTAACCCTGCGTGGCCAAGGCGAATTGGCCGATGCCGTTATTCTTGCTGTTGGTGTCGAAGAATTGATAGCGCGCGGTCAGGGTGTTGTTCGAGATCAGTTGATAATCCAGCCGGGAGCTCAGGTTCGTATTGTTGTTGGGATTGGGCACCGCTTGGCTGAACGCCGTTTGCTGAAGATCGGAATCCAAGACCACCGCGCTAACCACCGAATCTCCCGCCATATCCCGGCGCCCGCCATCGATGAAGATCGAGGCCTTTTTGCTGAGGGGTCCGCCGAGGCTCCCGTCCATGAATTCTCGATGGTAGCCCGGCTCCGTGCTTGCAAAAGGGTTGCGCGAATTGAGAGCGGAGTCATTAAACATGCCCATTCCTTGCCCGTGCCACTTGTCTGTGCCCGGCTTGGTGAAAATCTCGATGCGCCCGTATCCCAACTTGTCATACTGCACCGAGAAGGGATTCTGATTTATGCGAATTTCCCGGATCGAGGATTTCGTGGGAAGTTGGCCGCCCGTGAATCCGTCGATGTAGATTTCCCCGCCGTTCGGCCCGGCGGCAGGGCCTGCCAGCGCCTGGAGCTGCGACGCCAACTCGTCAGGGTCATCAGAAAGCGCATCGAGGTCTTTCCCTTTCAGCACCAGGGCACTGGCGTTGTTTTCCGCTCGAACGCTGAGATGTACGCTATTTTCTTCCACGGTGACCTGCTGCTTCTCAAGAGTCACCTGCAGTTTCACGTTCAGCGTCTGAAGCTGGCCCGAGCTGACAACGACGCCCGTTTTTTCGAAATTGGTAAAGCCCTTGAGCTGCACCCGAATGGCGTAGGTGCCAGGCGTGAGATGTTGGAAAGCGTAGCGGCCCTCTTCATTGGTTTGGGTTTCATGCGAGGTGCCGTTCGCCTCAACAGCCGCTACGGTTATCGCCGGTATCACCGCTCCAGATGAGTCGGTGACCAGGCCCTGCACGTTTCCCAAATCCGACTGTGCCAACCCCCACATTGCCATCAGAAGCAGCGCCAGGGCGGCAATAATCGAATGGCGAAACCAACTCCGTGAATCTGACACTTCGAAAACCTCCGATCCTCTCGACTCCCCCATGCCAGTGCAAAGTCCTTCTTTCTCTAATGAGGCGGTTGGCCTGGGACGATACCTTCTTGGGGGACTGCCCTTAGCTCGGGAGATTCTGGTATCGATCTCATCTCGAAAGCCCCGGGACTGGAGTCGTCGTGGGCGGCAAAGGGCTCCGCGGGGTTTTCCGGGGAACTGTCGGGCAGCCGAATGATCCGCGGTGTCAGCATTACCAGCACTTCGACGTCGCTGACCTCCTTATGGTCCTCCGAAAAAAAGTAGTGCAGGATGGGAAGACTGCCCAGGCCAGGGACTCCCTGCACCTGGGCCGTTTCGGTGCTCTGGAGCAGCCCACCCAGAAGGTTTACCTCGCCTTCTCGCAATCGGATATCGTGTTCAATCACTCGCTGGCCGAAGGTGGGCTCACTCACGCCCCCAACGGTTACATCGGCGCCCAATGAGGAAATTTCGATCTTGGCGTGAAGTGCGACCTCCCCGGACGCCAAAAGGTGGGGCGTCAATTCCAGGTTTACGCCAACGTCCTGGTACTGAAACTGCGTGCTGGCCAACAAGCTACTTGAAGAGGTCGAGCTGGTACTTGTGAGCGAAGGAAGGAAGCTGCCGGTGGCGTAGGGAACACGGCTCCCGATCTTCAATTTTGCGGTTTGGCCGTCCGTCACTCGCACCTGCGGGCTTTGCAGAATATGAGTCTTGGAATCGTTCAAGACGGCCGTGGCGTAGACACTGGGCAGGACTACGGCGTAGTCACGATAACTCAAGGAGCCAAGCTGCACGGAGGTGGCAGTCGACGACGACGAGGAGTTGGCCGTGGAAGGCGAGAAAACTCCCGCTGCCGACAATCCCGGCGTAACATTCCCGCTCGAATCAATCGTGGCGGGCGTCAGGCCCAAGTCACGAATGCGGTCGCGGTCGGCTTCCACGATTTCAATTTGAATCAGGATTTCCGCCTTGCCTCGATCCAGATCGCGCACGAGCTGCTCCGCCGCCGCGACTTTCGCCGGAGTATCTCGAATGATGATGCAGTTGGAATCGGGATTATCCATAATTCTCTGCAAACCCAACACTTGTTTAAGTGCGGTGGTGATGGCCGTCCGGTCAGCCGCCGCCTGGGGATTGGAGAGGTAAATCGTCTTCACAACTTCCTCCTCATAATCCCGGCGGTTATTAGGATTGTCAGGAATGATCAGAAGGGTGTTGGGGGTCTCCACTTTCCAAAAGCTTTTGGTTTGTTGCGCCACAATTCTGAGTGCGTCTTCGATCTTGACGTTGGTGAGATCAATGCTGATGGGACTCGGCCGGAAGTCCGCGGAGAAAACCACGTTGAGATTGGCCAGCTTACCCAAAGTCTCGATAACCCGGCGACTATCAGCGCTGATATGAAAATGCGCGAGAGCTTCCTTGGGAAAGGGCTCGAGTTGGACGGCGACCGATGATTTCGATTCCTCGTGGGAATT
>JBEKQO010000300.1:0-8761 GCA_049519635.1 Terriglobia bacterium
GCTTCAGATCTTCAGCTGATACTTTCACCTCAAGGGGGCGTCGTGACATGCCCCAGTATAGGCCCAAAGATTCTCCATAAACAATATATTATAGAATCTTTTCATGCGGTCAAAGACCTAGCTCATGGCAAAGGATAATGACTGTCGCGAATCGTCACCGGGAGGTTGCGGTCCCGAGGGACACCTGCGCTCCGGGCCGTCTCAGGTTGCCATCCCCGGCGGGACGAGGCCTTTTTCACTCAGTAATTTGAGGAGCAAATTCAGCATATCCGTTGTGGTGACCATGCCTATCAGTTCATCCTTTTCGACCACCGGCAGGCACCCGATGCGGCGGTCGTAAAGCACTTTGGCGGCTTCGTAGACGGTTTTGCTGGGCTCGATGGTGGCCAGTTCACGAGTCATGATCTTCGAAAGGGGCGTAGTTTCCATCAGCCGGTTGTGCTCCTCAGGAGGAGTCCCCGGGAGGATCGCTGGCGCGCCTCGTTTCAAGTCTCTTTCGGTGACAATGCCCACCAGGTGCTTGCCATCCAAAATCGGAATATGACGGACTCCAGCACGAGCAAAGATGAGAATGGCGTCCAACAGCATCTCATCCTCGCGCAGGGTGGTGAGGTCGGTGGTCATGATGTCACGCACCAATTTAGGGCTATTCTTCGGCAAGGCGGAAAAGACGGCCCCCCATTCGGCTCTGGTGGAAAGAGGAATGTTCCCCTCGACCCGCTTGTCCGCCAAGAATTTGATCTCCCAAAACCCCGGCGGCTCAAGGATTTCGAAGCCGATTTCGAAAACGCGCTCCTTTGCCCCCGCGGTCGTCGACACCACCCGGCCGCGCGCGAATCGTTGTTTGTTGCGCATGCGAATATCCAGCTTGGTGCCGATGGGATATCGCTGGCGGCTGCGGATCATCCCACCGTGCAGGCTGATCACCAGCGTCTCTACGGGTTCCCATTCGGCGGTTGAGGGCGCATCCGCCGGACTGACATAGAGCGGCACCCGCATGACGATGCGCGAACTGCGTCGCCGTACTGTTCGCTCTGGGGAAACTCCCTCCATCAATGCCACGAGAAGGAACCTTCGCTCAGCTTTTTAGCCACTTTTCTCCAGCCATCATAGCATACGATGCCGCACTTGCAAGCCTACCGGGGTCGGGGCACCGTCAAAGTCTAATGGGGTTGAAAGGGACCCCTCACCCGCCCTCGTCCCTCGGGTCCAATCCCTTGGCGAGAGGGCGGACCGCAAGGCGGGGGGGAAGGGGTTTCCTCGCGGGTGATGCAATCATGGCCGTGGAGGTAGGCGACGCCCGCGACTTTGACAGAACGCCGGGGTCGGGGTGGTCCGAGTTTGGCGGAGTGAATTGTAGCAAGGGGGGCGGACCATAACATCCGACAATCGCCAAGACCTCAACCGGGACGTTTCGGCCCTCAGGCTCCAGGGGCTTAGAGCCTCTGACGGTGCGCGGCCCGGTAATGTCGGAGCCAAAGTTCCGGCCCGTTGCACGGTTCCCTCGGGTGGGGGGCGCCGGTCGAAGTTCGCCATGGAATCCCGAAGTCTCTTTGACGCCTGAAGCGCTACGGCAGAAAGCTCCATGAGACCTCTTCCCAGGTCTATGCTGATATTGTAGCCACCTCGGGCAAAACACCATGGCGCAAGACGACGGGCGATTTCTAATCGCTTCCATTCTCGGCTTCAGAGGGGGTATCCACACCTTCCTGAAGGGATTCCGCGAGTACCGGAAGTATAGGCTAGTGGCGGACACTCCCGAGATTCGCATCCGCAGCATCCCCAAACGCAAATTCAGATCGCCCTGGTGGCGGGAACTGCGGACCCACAGACCGATCCGGAGATGGAAAAGGCCCGCCAGATGGCTCTGGCTTTTGGACGCCATGATCCCACGGGTGCGGCGCTCGCCATCGTGTGCCTCGCCATTTTATGGGGGAAACTCAGCCTGTTCTGAAAGACCTCTGAGGACACGGAAGGCAGCTTCGGCCAGATGCGACGCCGGGCGCCGGTGTGGATTTGGCGCATCGCCGCCTTATTTCTAGATCCATGTGGGAATAAGCTACATCTATCGAATGAAATTGTTTTCGAAGTGAATCAGGAGTCCGATGGCGGGTTCGTCGCTGAATGCCTGACGGAAGCCATTTTCACGCAGGCCAACAATTGGGAAGAGTTGCGCCGGAATGTGAAGGAAGCCGTGGCCGCCTATTACTTTGACCAACCGCAACAGTAGGAGTCAATGGAGCGGATCGGCAGCTCTACTTACACTTCAGCGACTCGCGCCGCCTCTAAGCCCCGCAGACCGATGACGAAGAGAGGCTAATCCGGCAGCACTCTCTTCAGTGCATCGAGTTCCGGTTCGCCGGGGCCTAGGGGCAGTTTCACTTTGCCGCGCTGGACCACGGAGCGGCAGAGGGCCATCATGATTTCGAAATCCTTGTAGGCGCTTTCGCCGTTGCAGGGGTGAATCTTTTTCTCATCGTCGAGCCAGTCCGCCATTTCCTGAACATACGGACCCATATCGTGCTCGTAGTCCATGCTGCCGGGCCCGGAGCTTAGCCCATGGGGCGTGACGGCGCGCCAGCCGCCGCCCGTCAGAACTTCCGCAAATCCTTCGCTGCCCTGCGCGCCGACGCGGCACTTGCGCCACCAATACTCCACTTCCGGCACGTCGGGAGCGCCATCGCCGCTCTCGACGATGCCGCGCACGCCATTCGCAAACTGAATCAGCCCGCCGATGTAGTCGGGCGAAGGGTGGTTATCGGCGAACTTCGATTTCCCGTCCGCTTGCCCGACCACCCACTCGGCCTCGGCGTAATCGTTGTACCAGCGGGTGTAGTCAATAAGGTGCGTCAGCATGTGCATCATCCAGCCGGTAGCGGTGCCGTAAACGGTGTGCACGCGGCCGATGGCGCCGCTGGCGATGATCTCCTTCACCTTTTTGTAGTGCTCGCCATAACGATGCTGGTGGCTGACCACGGTCTTCACGCCCGCCGTGCGCGTGAGCTTCATCATCTCCAGCGCTTCGTTGGTGGAAAGCGCCGTGGGTTTTTCATAGGCAATCAGCTTCACGCCCGCCTCCACGCCGGCGCGGATCAAGGGCAGACGCAGATCGGGCAGCGTGCAGAAGCAGAAAATATCCGGGCGGGTTTTCTCCACCAGCGCGGCGGCGTCAGCACCGGTTTCGGAGACGCCGAATTTCCTGGCCGCGGTCTCCAAACGCCCGGCGTCAATATCGCACAGGCCCACCAGCTTGAAGCGGCCGTTCTTCTGAAAAGCGTCGGCATGATGCGTACCACGCTTGCCCATGCCGGCGACGACGACGGTGTATTGTTCATTTGAACTCATGGATGAACTCCTGGAATCGGGTGATCGGGCGAATAGATCGGGAGATCCGATAATCGGGAGATCGGGTGGGCAAGAAACAACCCGGCATCGAGTTGGCTCTTTGTTCACCCGATCGTCGGATCACCGGATCTCCCGATTCCTAGCTCGCGGCCTTAAATTTCCCGGCCTGCGCCTTGTCCCAGGCCACGGTGGCGTCGATAACCGCCTGCACTTCTTCGCCAGTCAGCTCCGGGAACATGGGCAGAGAGAGCACCCGCGCCGCCGAGGCTTCCGCATTCTTCAGCGAGCCCACAATGCGCGCGCCCTTGCCCCAGGGGAATCCTTCCTGCTGGTGAATGGCAATGGGGTAATGGGTAAGCGCGGTGATGTCGCGCTCCTTCAGGTATTCCTGAAGGCTGTCGCGTCCATCGGTTTCGACAATGTAAAGATGATAGATGGGCCGATAGCCAGGCAGGGCGGTGGGCAGCTTCAGAGACGTGCCCTTCAATCCCTCGTCGTACTGCTTCGCGAAGCCGCGGCGGAGGTCGTTCCACTTGTCGAGCTGTTTCAATTTGACGCTCAGAACGGCGGCATGCAAGTCATCCAAGCGGCTGTTGAATCCCATGCTGTGCACGGAGCGCTTGGGCGAGCCGTGATTGCGCAGCTTGCGGACGCTCTCGGCGATTTCAGGGCGATTGGTCACCACGGCGCCGCCGTCGCCGAAGCAGCCTAGATTTTTCTGGATGATGAAGCTGATTGCCATGGCGTCGGAAAGCTCGCCCAAGGTGAAGTCCGGGCCGCGCGCCCCCATCGACTGGGCGTTGTCTTCGATCACAAAAAGCTTGTGCTTCTTGGCGATTTCCGCCACCGCGCGCATTTCGGCGGGGTGGCCGTAGAGGTGCACCGGCACGATAGCCTTGGTCTTGGGCGTGATAGCCGCCTCAATCAAGTTCACATCAATGTTGCTAGTCTTGGGGTCGCAATCCACGAACACCGCCGTCCCTCCGGCAATCCAGATGGCCTCCGCCGTGGCAAAGAAGGTATTCGACGTGGTGATGATCTCATCGCCGGGCCCTATTCCCAGCGCCATGAACACCAACCAGAGCGCGTCCGTGCCGGAGTTCACTCCCACGGCTTCCTGCGTGTTGCAGTATGCCGCCAGTTCCTTTTCGAATTGCTTCAACTTGGGGCCCATCACATAACTGCCGCTCTCCAGAACTTCATGGATCGCGCTGTCAATCTCGTTCTTCAAATTATGATATTGCCGAACATGGCCATAAAAACCTACTTTCACGGACGCCATAAGAACCCTCCATGGTTTGCCTGGTTACGTTATTGGCGCAGCAGAGCGGCGTTAAAGGCTACTCACAACTCGCCCTCCGGCGCAAAACTGTGCTCCAGTTCAATTGCAAAACTCATACGTTATAGCACAAAACGCCAAAAATACTTGGTTACATTTTAATGAAATCGCTACAAACTGTACTCCGTGCCTCAGTCGCGACACCTGACGGGGCCTCACGCGCGGTGAGGGCAGCTCGGCCGGGTGACAAATTCTACCCCGGCGGCTTGCAGCTACTGTCTTTCGAGGTGCCTTCAATCGCGCTTGAGCTTTTTCCAATCCTTTTGGATTTCGCGCGCGGCGTTGTGGCCGGGGGCGCCCATCACGCCGCCGCCGGGGTGAGCGCCGGAGCCGCACAGGTAAAGCCCGCGAATCGGCGTGCGGTACTTGGCCCAGCCGGCCGCCGGCCGCAGAAAGAAAAGTTGGTCCACGCTCATCTCGCCGTGGAAGATGTTGCCTCCCGTCATTCCGTACTCTTCTTCCAAGTCGAGTGGCGACAGGACGTGGCGATGCAGCACGCGGCTTTGGAAGCCCGGCGCGTATTCTTCGATCATGTCCATCACGCGGTCGGCATAACTTTCCTTAATGGCGTGCCAGCTCGGGGCCACCTCGGGAGAAAGCGTGTAAGGCGTATATTGCAGGAAGATATTCATCACGTGTTTGCCGGGGGGCGCGAGCGTCGAGTCGTACGTGGTCGGGATGGTGATTTCCAGCATGGGCCGCGCGCTGGGCCGGCCGTACTTGGAATCGTCGTAGGCGCGTTCGATGTATTCCAGGGTGGGGCAAATGTGAATGGTGGTTTTGTGATGGGGCGCGAGGGCGGAGCCGGGCAGGCAGGTGAAGTCCGGAAGGCCGTCAAGCGCCAGGTTGATCTTCATTGAAACGCCTTCGATTTTGAACGCGCGAATGGCGGAGAGGAAATCCGCGGGAAGCTCCCGTGCTTCCAGGAGCTTCAAGAAAGTGACCTTGGGATCGGCGTTCGAGACCACCACGCGGGCGCGAATCTCTTCTCCACTGGCCAGCGCTACACCGGACGCGCGGCCGTCCTTCGCCAGGATTTTCGCTACGCGCGCGCCGGTGCGAATCTCCACCCCCACGGAGCGCGCCGACGCCGCCATCGCCTGGGTGACGCCGCCCATGCCTCCGCGCACGAATCCCCACAGTCCGCGCTTGCCGCCCACGCCGCCCATGCAGTGATGCAGCAGCACGTAGGCCGTGCCGGGCGTATAAGGGCCGCCCTTGGTGCCGATCACGCCGTCCGTGGCCAGCGCCACCTTGAGGGCCTCCGACTCAAACCACGGGTCAAGAAAATCTTTCACGCTTTGGGAAAGGATGTGCAGGTGGCCCACCAGTTCTTCCGCGGACATCTTCATTACCCGGCGGCCCAGCCCCGCGAGTTTTTGCCAGTCACCGAAGCCGCGCCGCGCGATGTCCGGCGGGGTCTCGAGCAGCAACGGCTCAATGAAACGCGCTAGGCGGTCGACATACTCCTCATAGCGAGGGTAGCGCTCAGCATCGCGTGCGGAGAATTTGCCAATCTCTTGGCAGGTCTGCGCGGTGTCGGACCCCATGATCAGGTAGCGGCCGTCAGGAAAGGGGCTGAAGAATGCGGGATCTTTGGGATAAACGGTAAAGCCGAACTTTTCCAGCTCAAGGTCGCGCGTCACCTTCTCCTGCAATAGGCTGCAAAGATAAGACGTGGTGGAGAATTTGTAATCGGGAAAGATTTCTTCTGTCACGCACGCGCCGCCCACCATTTGACGACTCTCCAGCGCCAGCGTGCGCAGGCCCCCGCGCGCCAGATATCCGGCGGTCACCAAGCCGTTGTGGCCGGCGCCGATGATGACTACATCGTATTCATTGGACATAGAACACCTGAGAGGTCTTTCACCGCAGAGGCGCGGAGGCGCAGAGGTCTGCGTTATAATGCGGGCGCAAGCTTATCCGAGCATAGGCGGCGGAAGCAAGTCTTCCGGGCGAAGAGTCGGGGGTCAGTTTCAGCTTTGCCATGCTCGACTGAGTTGACTGACGCTCAAGTTGAAGGAAGAACCATGGACAATTTTCCGGATTTCATGAAGCATCCGGCAAACAAGATTGCCACCAGCAGCCAGGCCACTCCTGGAGTTGAAGGGTACGTCTTTGCCGGCGCCGATGGAAGTCAAATGGCGTTCTGGACCTGCCGTGAATCGGCAGTTTCAGCTCCGCATTTGCATGACTACGATGAATACTTTATCGTTGTGCAGGGCTGCTATACGCTGATTATCGATGGCCAGCGCATTCCCGTCAGAGCCGGTGAGGAGTATTTCATTCCGAAGAGGGTCTGGCATGGGGGTGAGCCCGTTGCCGGTACTCGAACCATTCATGCCTTCGGGGGCCGGCGTGCCGAAAGGGTTCAAGCGCCAGACTCGCAGAATTCAAACTAACCCACTACCGGGTGGAGGCAATCACATGGGACGAATGCAAGTGCTGGCCGTAGCAATTCTGGCCGCGTGGATCGCGTCCACGCTGTGCATGTGGTTTGCGGCGACAAGAAGCTTTGCCACCGTTGAGGACGTGCTCAAGCGTGCCGAGCCGCAATTCGTCGATGCCACCAAACCCTTGGGCGAAGGGCCTACGCGCGTGGTGCTGCGTTATATGGCGTCGGAATTCAATCGCACGCTTTTCTGGGGATATGGCGCGCTCCAAATCGGGTTGGGAGCGATCCTTTTCCTGCTGCTCTGGCGGCAGACTCCGCGCAATGCGGTGGACATTGGCGTGGTGGCAGCGATGCTGGCCCTGGCAGTGATCTTGACGCTGGTGATCACGCCGCTGCTCGTCTCCCTCGGACGAAGCATCGATTTTGTTCCGCGCAATCCTCCGCCCCCGGTCATGCCGCGCTTCTGGGCGCTGCACGGGTCGTTCACGGGACTGGACGGAGTGAAGCTCCTCGCCGGAATCGGATTGCTCGTCCGTTGGATTTTGAGGTGAAGAACTCCATGCTCGCCGCCAACTGCCTGCTGCCCACTGCCTTCTGCCGTCCGATTTGACACCCCCCACCGGGTGGCGTAACCTAGAAGCAGTGGGGGCGTACCGGTTTCGACGGGAGCCCTTGCGCTTAGGAGGCATGTCGGGGGTCCACACCACCCGTAATCGGAGTGGCACAATGACAACTGCCAACACGCAGTATGCCTATGCTGCCTAATTAATTAGGTGGCCGTTTCCTCCTTCAGGCCCGCATGAGGGATGTGAAGCGTCGCTTGGCGGGATAGCTTGGGATCAGACGCCTCGGGATTCTGAGCGAGAGCCCTTCGCGGGGCAAGGGGCTAGCTGGCGGTTCGTTATTGCCCGTTCCTGAGGGCCGGCGGCGAAAGCTAGAAGCGAACTGGGATAAGCATGTAGGCTCCTAACCGTAAGTCTCTTCGGACGGGGGTTCGACTCCCCCCGCCTCCACCATGTCATTTATAATCATATATTTACAGATATTTCTGGATTGTTTTCGCTTAGGTGCCCCAAGCAGTTTGTTGATGTTTGGGGCCTAAGGTGAAAAAAGCTAGGAGAAGGCTCGCTAAGATTTAAGGATGGCGAAGCTCAGCGCCACGGCAGGTTCTCGATAGAAATTCGTAGAAAACGTCGAAGACTAATGTTCGATTCTTGATGCGATCCGTGTTCCCCCAGCACCCCTCACCTTAATAAACCAAATATCACTTGCTTGTTTTTGTTGGGTCTTATGGTAATCTGCTGTTTCTTCACGTCGTAATCCAGGGCCCAACTGAAAATTGAAAGAGGGTAGCGAGATGCCTCCACGGCTGCAGTCCGCTGCTGTGCTATTGGTACTGCTGTTGCCGGCAAGTGCAGCCTGGGCCCAAGTGAGCCGAGGAACGATCACCGGCATCGTGACCGACCCAAGTGGCGCGGCAGTTCCCGGCGCGGCCATCACCATCACCAGCGTTGAGACCGGCGTCGTAAATAAAGCGTCAACCAATGAGAGCGGTATCTACTCCGCTCCGCTCCTGGAGGCTGGCACTTACCGACTGTCGGCTCAGAAGGCAAACTTCAAGCGATATGAGCGGACCAGCCTTCTGCTTGAAGTGGGTGGGACAACCCGCATTGATTTCTCCT
>JBEKQO010000301.1:0-8747 GCA_049519635.1 Terriglobia bacterium
TCTCACCTCGGTTCTGAAAGGGCGGGGCTGAACAGTCTGCGGAAAAATTCGTTGGCACTGTCATTCTGAGGAGCCGCAGGCGGTCCTGAGCCTTGCGAAGGAAGAATCTCGCATTGCCTTGAAAATACTCAGAGCGAGATCCTTCGCTCCGCTCTGGATGACAGCATTGAAGGGTTTTTCCGCACCCTGTAAAACCCGCCCTTCCAGAAGCCCCGTCAAGACAGTCCAAACGCGGCGAAAAATTGGGTCAGAGGTACCCCAATTCTTTTCCCAAGGCGCGGAGCTGGGCACCGCCAATGAAGAGTTCTGCTTGCGTTGCGTCGTAGCCGTTTTCCAGGGTGCGGCGTAAATAGAGGGCGGCAATTTCGGCAAGGTGCTGATCACTTAAATACTTGTTTTCCTTATCCCGCAGTTCGGTGAGGGCGGGACAAGCAATGGAGACCGTAGCGTGCTGCCCATCGACGAGAAAAACGCAATCGATTGTATCGCTGTGCCGGGTGGCGATGGCAGGGAAAAGATGCACAAATCGAACCTTCACGGTTTCGGCAAGTGCTCGCGAAGTGACTTCAAAAGGCGTGACAATATAGCTCATAATGTGATATATCCCAGCGACCGGAGTTGGAACCGTGCGTCGGTAAACCCCACATTATAAACCCGCTTCCATGCACATACAATTCCCGGACGGCGCCCCCCATGATTTCCAGCTATCTCCGAGCATGAATCCAGCGAGGATTTTATGCAACCTTTAGAGCGCTGCCGACGTCTAATACGGTAATTCTATTCTATTGACTACCTGGGGAAGTGGATGGTCCTGGGATTCCGGAATTATCCACTTCCTCCTTCCTATTTTCAATAAAATTCTTCCTTCCGGTATTGATGGGTGCGGCGTTGAGAACTCGGGCGCTCGGTTAAAATCGGTTTACACCAAGCTTGGAGAGGCTATATACTTCCTTTCCCTGCGTTTGGCCACATTCCCACTTGGGTGAAGTCGAGTCTCGCATATTCGCGGGAGGGACCGCATTTCAAGAAGCACGGCGGCGAGATCACACATGAACCTGATCAGGGAAATTGACGAACTGAGTTGTGATTTCTGCACACCCCTCGAACCCCAAGGGGTAATGGAGACGCTCATCACGCGTCTTGTAAACCGTTATGCGATGGCCGCTGCCGGCATCTGGCGCTTGAACGCGAGCCAATCGGCCCTTTCGCTTGCGGCCTCCGCCGGCGGCCCAGCGTTTCCAGCCTCGCTGCGCGAGATCTCCGCCAGCCATTACCTTCTGGGAAGGTCGGCGCAAGAGAAATTGCCACAGGTCTATCAAGGATCGGCGGAGGAGGGAGACGAATTGGCGCACTGGGCGGAACAAAACCAGTTCCGCTTTTTGAGCGCCTACCCTCTCGCGAGTGAGTCCAAGACCTTCGGTGTGCTGGTGCTGGCCGCCACGCAAACGCCCGACGAGTCGCTGTTGGCGCTCTTCCGTTTGCACGCGCGGCTGGCTTCCATTGCCTTGCGCGACGCGGAATTGTTCGCGGGCGTGCAGCACAATTTGGACCGGCTCCAGTCCATGCTTGAGGCCGGCAAGGTGTTCAACTCCACGCTGGACATCTCGGAACTCTTAGGCAAGATTCTGGATGTGGCCAAGACCCTCACCAAAGCCGAGCGCGGAACCTTATTCCTGGTGGATGAAAAGACCGACGAGATATGGTCGCTGATCGCTCAGGGGATGGAGAAGCAGGAAATTCGCCTTCCCCGTGGGCGAGGGATCGCCGGGCATGTCGCAGTGACGGGTGAAATCGTCAACATTCCCGATGCTTATGCCGACGACCGTTTCGATCCGGAGATCGACAAGCGCACGGGATTCCGCACGCGCAATATCCTGACTCTGCCCATCCGCAACAAGGCCGCCAAAATCGTCGCCGCCCTGCAACTACTGAACAAGGCCACCGGCAGCTTTACCGGCGATGACACGGACGGCCTCCTGACGCTGACGGGACAGATGGCCATGAGTCTGGAAAACGCCCAGCTTCACCATGATCTTTTGGAAAAAGAGCGCTTGGAACGCGAAATGGCCTTGGCCCGCGGCATTCAGCGCAGCCTACTGCCTGAGACCGCCCCCGTCATCCCAGGCTTCGATCTGGCGGTACTGAACGAACCCTGCTTTGAGGTGGGCGGCGACTACTACGATTTCCTGAGCCTGGGACCCAACACCTTGCTGGTGGTCATCGCCGACGTCGAGGGTAAGGGCATCAGTTCTGCCATGGTGATGTCAAATCTCCAAGCCACCTTGCGGGCGCTGGTCCTGCACCTGCACTCACTCAATGACATCGCCGAATCCGTAAACAAAATGATCCTGCACGACACGCGTGGCGAGAAATACATGACCATGTTCATGGGGCTCATTGACACTCGCCGAAAAGCGATTCACTACATTAACTGTGGGCACGTTCCACCCGTCATTGTGCGGCCCGGCAGTGAACCCATCCAACTCACCGAGGGCGGTATGGTGATCGGCCTCTTTGAAAACGTCCAGTTCGAGCGCGGCCACGTTAACTTCCAAACCGGCGATATCCTGCTCCTATGCACGGATGGCATTACTGAAGCCATGGACGCACAAAGCGAAGAATTTGGCCTGGAGCGGCTTATCGCAAGCGTCAGCCAGGTACACGAACGCAAGGCCAAAGAGATCGTCTTCAAGGTGTGCGACGATGTGACCGAGTTTTCCCGAGGGGGCACGCACATGGACGACAAGGTGATGCTGGCCATCAAAATCGTCAGCGAAGCGTGAAGTGCCTTTGGAAGTCACCCCCCGCCGCCCCCTCACCCAAGGGACGAAGGTAGTGAGTTCAAATTAACGTCCCCCACCCACCCCGCAACGCGTCACTATAGCGGAAAGCCCATGGTGGTCATCAACGCCAGAGCCGGTTGCGTGGTGTCGAGCCGCGTGTGCTGGACCACCACCTCCACATTACTCTCCACCATCAAGGCCATCGGCTTAGCGATGGGGATCATTTCACCGCCGCGATTTTTTATTTGTTCCATACGCACATGCACCGTCCGCTGGGCAGGACACTCCGCTTCCAGCCCCGTAAGCGGCTCGCGGTCTTCGAAATAGACCGTGATCTTCAGCTTCGCTGGACGGCGATTGAGATTCAGAACGCACACCGATTCATGACTCTTCAGACCGCCAGTACTTTGATCCGGCAAATAGCTGTCGGCAATGAGCCACACCTTTGCACCCATCGATTTCTTCGCCATTCTCGGCCTCCTTGGTCACCGAAAAGCCCGTGCAACGGGCGATAAGTTTTATGGCGCGAGCTGTGGGTAAACGGGCCAGTAGGGGCGGTTCGCGAACCGCCCCTACTTCCAGCTCAGATAGGGGCCGCATCTCCCAAAGCTTCGGGCCAAAAACTCTTGATCAGATCCTGCCAATCGATTTTCTCAGCCGGTCCAATTACTCGGCCGCCGGGGCGCGGCGCCACCAAATTTTTTCCGGCCATAAATGCCAAATGGTAAAGCTCCGCAAAGGGGAAATCCGGCGCGGCCCCACCCTGGCCGCCAACGACCTCAGCCCCTAAGCGAACGTTCTCGATCATCCGGCCGGGGTGCCGCAAGTGGTACGGATTTCGCCGGACCTCCTCGCCATGCTCGGCGGTCGCCATGATCAGAATCGCTTCATCCTCAGGGGAAATCCCCACCATCAAATTCGGGCGAGGGTTCTGATGCCAGAATTCGGTCTCGAAAAACGGCAAGGGCCCGCGCCCCGTCCGCTCCAGGTAGTCGCCCAGGGCATCCACCACGAGATAATGAGTTCCAATATGCGTCGTATTGAAATCCACCGCGTGGGGAGCAAACACCGCGTCAGGTCTCTCCCGTTCCAGCACTGCGCTGAGCACGCGCACCATGGCGGCCCAATCCTCCGGGTGATTCGTACGGTTATCGAGATTGACGTGGTCGAAACCCCCGGGAGGGCTGGCAACGGTGAGATCGAAGCTCAGCGCCGCGCACGCCGCTTTAAGTTCGCGCAGACGGCGCTCGCGCTGATCTTGGTTGCTTCCCAGGGTGATCGCACAATTGGTGACGCTCACGCCACATTCCCGGCGCAGCCGAAGCGGCAGAGATCCGATGAGCGCCTCATCATCGGGATGCGGCGAACACATGACCACTTTGATAATCGGACCAGTGCCCGCCTCCGCAACGGGCGCCAGCAGTGGCTTGGCAGAGGGTCCGAGGGGAATCGCTTTCCCGCCTTCCATCGCCTTGATGTTCGCTTGCACAAAACGCAGCCAGCGTTGATGCCGAATCTTCCAAGCTGCGGATAAATCCTTAGGCACGTGGCCACCTCCCAGAAAAGTTATAAACGCAAACCCGCTATCCTACGACACTATCGCGGATTTCCCAAGTCCCAAAGACGGCAACCTGCTGGGGTGTTCTCCAATCAGGTCGAAAGGATTAAACCTTCAATTCGCCGCCTCGCCTGTGTACAATGGCAGGTTTCATGGCAACGATCATCAAACCGAGGAGGTCACCAATGTATCGACGCATCATTCTGGCTGCTTTCTTCTTGACGCTTACACTTTGCCCCAACCACATCCTGGCTGCCGAGTGGAAACAACTTTTCAATGGCAAGGACATGACGGGCTGGGAACACGTGGGGCCCGGAGGCTTCGTCATCGAGAATGGAATGCTTAAGAGCGAGGGCGGGATGGGACTGCTCTGGTACACAGGAGAAAAGTTTGGCAACGTGAGAATTCGAGTGGTTTATAGGCTCATGCAAAAGGAGACCAACTCCGGGGTCTACGTCCGAATTCCCGAAAAGCCTACCGAACCCTGGATGCCCGTCAACAAGGGGAACGAAGTCCAGATTTACAACACGGGGGACGACTACCACTGTACGGGCGTCATTTACTCATTTAGCAAGGCACTGGCGCGGCCCTACAAGGCCGTGGGTGAATGGAACACGATGGAAATTACATTGGATGGCCAGCGCACAATCGTCTACCTTAACGGGGTGAAGACCACCGACTACGTGCAAGGCCAACCGGATCCACCCAACCGGCACGAGGGGGACCCCGCCAGTGGCGTGCGGCCGAACTTCGGATATATGGGTCTGCAAAACCACAATGCCGAATCCGTTGTCTATTTCCGTGAAGTGGCAGTTCAACCGCTGCACTGAAGCTATAGTTCGACCACCGATGGCGCCCGGAGAATTCATCCCGGGCTGGCTTATCATCCCCGCCGCCAGAGGGCTTCGACTCGCGGAGATTGAGCGCGAGAAATCACTGTCTATCCGTCTCGGCGAGCGATTACGAACATGATTGTTTCTGATGGAGGCGATATGAAAAACGATTTGCCGCGCCGGAGCTTTTTGCAAGCCGCGGGAAATACCGCCGCCGGTTCCCTGGCTACCAGCCCTCTGGCCGCCGCCCGCCGGCCAGAGGGGACCGCCAGCACGCGCCCCCGGCTTCTGACCGGCTGCTGTGCGTACTCCTACAGAAAATATTTGGAATCCGGCAAGATGACGATGGAGGACTTCTTTCTCAAGGCAGTGGAACTTGAGATCGATGGCGTTGACGTCACCACCTACTGGCTGAAATCCACGGACCCCGCTTATCTGCACAGTCTGCGTCACCTTGCATTCAAGCACGGCCTGCCCTTTTCGGGCGCGGCCATCAAGACGGAAATGTGCCAGCCGGATCCGGACCGGCGTGCGGCGGAGATCGCCGACATCAAAAAGTGGGTGGATGCCACAGATTTGTTGGGCGCGTCGCACGTCCGGGTCTTCGGAGGCAAGGTCCCGGACGGGGCCACCGACGCACAGGGAGTGGAGTGGACCGCGGAAACCATGAAGCCGGCATGTGATTACGCCGCCCAAAAAGGCATAACTCTGGGCATCGAGAGTCACGGCGGAATCACCTCGAAAGCTGCCAACATTCTCGCTATCCTCCGTCGTGTCGATTCGCCTTACGCCGGGTGCAACCTTGACATCAGCAACTTTCAGGAAGACCCCTATTCGCAGGTGGAGTCGTTGATTCCTTATGCCACGCACACCCATATCCGCGATTATTACGGGAAACAACGCCTACCGCTTGACCTCGACCGCATGTGGCAAATGTTCGCCAAGGGCGGCTATCAGGGTTTTATGTCGGTCGAGTACGCAGGGGAAGAAGACGCCATAACGGGTGTTCCCAAGCTGGTGGAAAAGGTCAAATTGCTGTGCAAGAAGTATTCGAGTGTCTGACCTGCTGCGGGCTCAACCAGGAAAGGGTGGAGGGATAGATTTTAATTCTCAGCCCTCTCCCTGGGGAGAGGGTGGACCGCGACGGGCGTTTTCACCAGCCGGCGCGGGACAGGTGAGGGGTCACTTTGTCGTCTGCACTCCAACTCGGCGAGCCGGAAGAGAAAAGACCCCGCACCCGCCCTCCTTCGTCAGGCCCCCTCTCCCCTCGGAGAGGGCTGGATCTGACGCTTTCTCGCAATGTTGGCATTATTCTAACCCAGGCCTCAAAATCCAGCCCCCAGAACCCGCCCCTGTAAACCTTTCCAATTGCGCGCCGTCTATATGGGGGACCATCGGCAGGGAGAGCATGGAGAGCGCTCTAACGACCACAATAGATATGGCCGCAAGCCGGGGGCGTACAGACGGCATCGCCGCCGAGGAATTCGACCACATTGTGCGCTCGCATCAACGGCGGGTCTTCCAGGTGTTGGTTTCGCTGGTCAGGGACCACGACCTCGCCGATAACTTGACGCAGGATTGTTTTCTGCGTGCCTTCCAGAAGCGCACGACGTTCCGCGGCGAGGCAAGCGTAGAAACCTGGCTCATCCGGATCGCCGTCAACCTGGCGCGCGACCACCTACGCAATCGACGCTTGGCATTTTGGCGGAATATCTTAGAGCGGCCTCCCCGGCCGGAGGAGGCAGCGGCGGAGATCGATATTCCCGACCCCGGTCCCTCGGCCGAGCGCGCTCTTCTGGCCCGCGAGCAACTGGCAGCCGTGGAATCCGCCCTGGAGAAAAGTTCGCCCCAGCAACGCTTGGCTTTCTCCCTTCGATTCTTCGAGGAAATGACCTTGGAGGAAATCGCCGGAACCATGCAATTGGAAGTCGGGACCGTGAAGACACATTTGTTCCGCGCTGTAAGTGCGGTCAGGAATAAGCTGAAGGAGAAGAAATGAACGGGCATCTGAACGATGAACAATGGGCAGCGGCTGATCTCAACGAGAACAACGAAGCGGCGGCGAACCACTTGGCGGAGTGCGCCGCCTGCCGCGAAGAGGTGCGGTCATTCGCGGCGGCGGCGGCCGCAGCCCGAACGCAAACGCGCCATCTGCTGGAGCAGCCGGAAGCCTTTTGGCAGCGGCAGCGCGAGGACATCAGCGCTCGGCTGCGGGCCCGCGATTTTACGCATCCTTGGAAGCGTTGGGTCTGGGTGACGGCGACCGTGACGCTCATCGTGCTGGCATCCACTCTGCTTTCCCGCAACAGTGCGCCGCCCATGCAAACGGCGGCGCAAACTGACCCCGATGATGTGCTCTTGCTTAGCGTACGACAGTCCATTCGAAGCGACCTACCTCAGGCCCTTAGGCCCGCGGCTCTGCTGACCCAGGAGATTTACCGCGCCGAGGCAGCGCATAAAAACCCCTAATCGATAGCCCATAAGGAGGCAACCATGAAGGCCCTGAGATTCATTCTCGGCATATCTTTGTTCCTTGCACCCCTCGTGTTGCGGGCGCAAAACAATCCCCATTCTGCGCCGCAGGATATCGGCGAAGCGCCACCCGAACCGATAATCGCGCAATCTCAATCCGAAACGATCCCCCCGCCTCCGCCCGGAAGGCCCATGATCCGGACAGAGAGGCGCATTGTAGGCGGCCCGGGACCGATCATGTCCGAACCCCTGGGGGGGGGTGAGTTCGGGCCCGGTGGCGCGTGGTGGAAAAACTCCGAGATTGTCTCCAAGTTGCAGCTTTCTGAGGAACAAGTTAAAAAGATCAGTCAGACTTTTTTGGACCATAAATTAAAACTCATCGACCTCCAGGCAGATCTGGAAAAACACGAGTTGCGCCTGCAACCCCTCATGGATATAGACCAGCCCGACGAAAGCAAGGTCGGTGCACAGATTGACCTGATTACCGAAGCTCGCGGGAGGTTGGAGAAGGAAAATGCCATGATGATGCTCGACATTCGCCGCTGGCTATCCGTCGACCAGTGGAAGAAGCTGAAGTCTCTGGATTCGGCTGATGAGGGAAAAAGGAAGTCTTTCTTCTTTCGGGAAATCGACCCGCGGGGCGGTCCGGGGATCAATATAGAGGTGCCTCTGCCGCCGCCACTTCCCGATGATATGCCGGTGATGAAGCATTAAAAGAGCCCCCGCCGCCGCAGTGACCGGGAACCTAGTCCGCATTTCTCGCCACGGTTTTGGAAAGGCGGGGCTTTAGTCCGGCCTTTATGAGGGGTTCGTGAATATCCCCTTGCCACGCTTCCCCCGCAGCTTGCAGCCGCAAGCTCGGGGGGCGCGGGACGAACTGAGGACGGGGGCGCGATTTCGGCGGGGCTGAACAGGCTGCGGAAAAACCCGTAGGGTTTTCGTGCCCTGTAAGGGCACAAGTTAATAGCCGGGGGCGTCGCCCCATAAGCGCTAAGATAAGATTTGACGTCATAGCGTAATTCTCGTACTCTGTGGGCATGAATGCCCTGGATGAAGACTGGAAAATTTTGGTGGGGCTGCTCCCACCGAGTTGGCAACGTC
>JBEKQO010000302.1:0-8731 GCA_049519635.1 Terriglobia bacterium
TGGCAAAGAGAAAAAACCATCCCGGAATTAATCCTCCTTTTGAGTATGTCCTATCGCCTCGGCACCTCGCTGCGGGACTTGCTGCTCGGCTGCCCAACTCCCTTAGCTTCGGCGGGATTTGTTCGCCACGCGCCAGTAGAGGTGAACGTTCGCAGCCAAACGCGAAGAAGGGCCCACGGTCGACGTATCCGTCGCGTGGAGGTCTCGCGGATACTCCACGCAGCACTCCGCGAAAGCCCGCCGCCCTCCATGGATCAAGTAATCAAGCGTTTCAGTTATAGCGGCCCAACCATCTACCGGCACTTTCCAGAACTCTGCCGTCAGATCGCGCGGCACTACGCGGAATACCGGGTGAGGCGCGCCATCGCAAGGAAGGTCCAGGCTGGCGAAGAGGTGAGAAGGGTGGCGTGCGAGCTTCAGGCCAAAGGGATAAGCCTCACACGTCGCAATCTACGCCCACTATTGACCAGCACCGATTACCTCAACCTCGAAGAGGGACGTACAGCCCTGCGAGAAGTCCGCCGACAGAGGGCTCACCAGACCCGCAGCGAATAGATCCCGCGCAAATACTGTCCACATCTTTGCACTGCTGTAGTCCAGCCTTTTCGAACCGGTGCCCAAATGCATCCGCGGTCAACGTATGCCTTAGGGGACAGTTCCTTTGGCAAAGTTATGCTTCCTAATTGGCAAAATTATCCTTCCAGTGACACAATGCCCGGCCAACTTATGCTTTAAAAACGGCCAACTCATGCTTTAAGTGACAGATGGATCCTTTCCCGCTTGAAAGTCGGCATTTGACGCAAATTGGCCAAGGAGAGAGCTAATGTTAATTCACTCGATGCTCCCTCGAAGTGCCGTGAACGGCCCCGGAGAGCGGGCAGTTGTGTGGCTTCAAGGCTGTGCTTTGCATTGTCCCGGCTGTTGGAATAGGTCCACCCATAGGTTTGACAGTGCCCGTGCCAGGCCCGTGGAGGAAGTTGGGGAATGGATTCTCTCCTGTCCAGATGTGGAGGGCGTGACCTTTTCAGGTGGCGAGCCCTTTCAACAAGCTCCGGAGCTCCGCCTTCTCTGTCAGTATCTCAAGTTGAGACGACCGAATCTGTCGATGGGCGTGTTCAGCGGCTACACGGCACATGAACTGGCTCACGGAAAATGGCTTTGGAAGTCGCTGGAGACTCACTCGTGGGTAAAAGGGGATGCTAACCTTTTTGACCAGATCCGGCAGTTCCTGGATTTCGGTGTCCTTGGCCGCTTCCGGGAAAGCATGGCCTGTCGTGACAAGCCACTCTGTGGTTCACGTAATCAGGAAGTGGTGTTCTTCACGAATCGCTATTCACAAAGAGACTTAGAGCCACAGGGCTACGAAGTGAATATCAGTAGCGAGGGGACATTAGCGACGATCACCGGATTCCCCCCACTGGACGGGTGAGAACAGATTGGAATTATCCGGAAGTCGGAGAACCGATGTTCCGTTCTCCTCGCGCCGCTTTAATCGCGTTGTAGGCACCTCTCCCGTCCTTGTATCCTAACTTTGCTAGGAGGGCGCTCACACGTTTATAAGACGGACGTATACCGGCATTGTGTAGCCTTTTAACAATTCGGCGGGCTTGTCGGTAAAGCTCCTGCATCCGGCGCTGAGTCTTTTCTCTAAGGCTCCGCCGGTAGCGTGTGACAATCGCGGCAGATCCTTGGGGGCAAAGCCTTATGAGGTGCTGCCTTGACCAACCGACTCGCTTGCAAACCTTTTCCAGAGACAACGGTGGCGATTCTTTAACCAGTGCCTGAAGCGTCTTCTTCAAATTCACAATCTGACGGGCTCGATATGCACGGCGACGCTGCAGAAGCCGGTCACAAAGAGATGAGAACTGCCTGCGAAGTACCACCGATCTACAACAGTCCAGTCGCTCGCATAATTGCCTCAGGCTTGGCGGGGGATCCTCACGGAGTGCAAGCTTGAGAGTACGTTCCATGGAGGCAATGGCCAGCGCTTTATGCGCTGCGATTTTCTCTTGAATCGCGCGACAGAGGTCGGGAAACTTTCTTTGCAAGCTTATACCACCGCTGGCATATCCCATGCTGAGGGCGATGTGATCGAGAGCAGTCGGCCGTTCCTGGGCCAGAGATTGTTCCAGTAAACGCTTTATTTGGGACCGCGAACAGAATCTTTTATCCGACGGCTTTCGCCAGCACTCGCGGATTGACTTCTGGTAGTTGGAGGCGATCTGTCTGCAGAGGTTCCGATCCAGCCGAAGGAGTCGATCTAACTTCATATAGTTGAGCCGACGGGCGACATCGGACAATCGGGGCGGCGGTTGCTCGGAAACTGCCCGTACGAGCGCCGCGCGGATGTTCTCAGGGGCGCGTGCCGAAGGAAGTCTATGAATTTCAATTCTTGCTCTGGCATCCTGCCAGTGGGATATGGCGGAGACTGGGTCACCCTGCAAGAAGGACATAACTGGAATCTTTAGCCGGCAGGAAATCCGCAAGAGCATGCCGATCGAGGGCAACGCCCTTTGAGTCATTAGAAGTGTTACGGTTGCTTGAGTTATCTTTGCGGCGTCGGCAAAGGCACTTTTGTTTCCCTCTGCGACCACCTCTACGCAAGCTCGGAAATTAGCCGTAAAGGTGCTCCGCAGAGAGGAGGAGTCTAAACCAGGGAGAGCGCCCAGCAATTTGCCGGCCTCTTCGGCGTACCGGAGCGCCGCCTCGCTATCGTTGCCGTTGGAAGCCGGCGGGCAGGGCTGGGGATTGGAGTTGCCTAACCACTTCGTGCAATTGGAGCAATATCCCGGACGAGAGAAAACCGCAAAAGCTTTACTCTGCCGGGAGCAGTGCGGGCATACCTCGTCCAAGAATCGGCGATGTTGTGGGCAAAATGTGACCGCCTTCAGAGTCCAAAGCAAAGGTTCGTAGATGATGTCCCCAGCGCCCCGACGGTCTTCATAACAGGCGGCGCACCAAGCGCGGCGGCGGCGGAAAATGGCATGGGGCCAGACCCCGCCTTCCAGGAGCAGCAAAGTGAGGAAACGAAGATCCGTACGCTTGGTTCCCGCTTGCAGAGCCCCGACCCATCGTTTCGAAGCTTCTCCGAAGCCGTTGATTGCGTACGAGCGCGCCACGAAACCATGAGAATCCGACTGGATTTGTTCGGGGGAGGAAGGCACCAGCGGGGTCAGGGCAAGCGTGGAAAGCTCCCGGCCCACCAAGTCTCCAACCGAGACAGCGTGACTCTCCGCCAGCCGTCCAATATAGCCGGTAAGACTTTCAACCCGGGATGTTCCTATGCCAATGGGCGCCAGCGGGAGTAATCGGCTCCGGCATGGCAGAGGCGGTATCACGCAATCCCAAGAATCAAAGAGCCTGGATGGTTGCATGGATGGCTAAAGGCTGGCCAACGGGATCGCGCGTGGGGTGCCGTTGACCCGGCTTTATTCGTCCTTTCCGCATCGGCGTGGTTTCAGCTTTTGGCCTTATGGGCTGGCCGTCTTCACGGCAACTCAGGCCGAGCCGGGTTCTCAAACGAGTGCGAGCCGCGGGTTCCTCATTCAATGCCATCTCTCCTTCCAGGGCTTCGGACAGTATTTTGTCGCATTGAATTGCACTCAGCTCCTGGGCGTGCAGGTCTCTAACCGTCAAAGTTGCGCGATTCTGTTTGACCGCGACGGCCAGCGCCCTCATCAGCCAGTCTTTCAAAATTCCCACGCAACCAATGCTGCGCTCATACAAGTATTCCCAATGACTCATCAGGTCGGGAGGCTCTGGGACAGGAAGCTGCCGTTCAAATGACCGGAGGATGGTTTGGAACACCTTCCGGTCCTGGGGATCATCGGCTCGATAACGGGGAAAGTCGATCACGATGCTGCGGCGGCTGAGCTGGCCACTCAGGTTCCGAAACGCCAGAAGTTCGTAAGTTCCAAGCAGCACGTGAACGGTTTGTGTGCAATTAGCGAGAGATTTGATGACGTCCAGTTGGTCTGAAAGTCGTCGCCCCGATGCCATTCGCGCCAAGTGCTGGGCTTCGTCAAGCAGGACGGCCGCCGGGCGCCGAAAACGGAGGGCGCACTCCACGGCGTGATGATACTCATATCCCGCTGCCCTGGCTGCAGGGATAAATTTCTCCCGTTCAGAAAAGTGAGCGCGAGCCTTGGGGCTCAGTTTGTAATCGACTAATGGCTCCTGCATTTCCAGGAGCAACCTTCGGAAGTGATCTCGCCATTTGAAGGAGCCCGACTCGGAGGCCTTGCATTCCAAACTCACAACGGGAATGCGCGCTCGATCGCTTTGGAGATCCGGCAGCATGCTGGAGGTCAGTACCTGCTCAACCTTTTGACGGAGAGCGGTCTTGCCTACGCCCGTGGGGCCCACCAACAGGACTAAGGAGTTGGGCGCCCTGGCTTCAATCGCGTCGACCACACTGTCTTTCGCTGCCACCAAGCGTGGATGGGCCATGATGTAAGTCTGAAAATAGTTAAGTCTCGCCTTCGGTACCTGGGCCAGAAGATCGCGTGGGAAGCAAGATGGTTCAGTCTCCACTAGAATACTCCGTAGACTTCGTCGACAGCAGGTTCTTCGATCGTCACCGTTTCTGCCGTCGCAACGTGCGATTCGCCGGGAAACAAGGGATGATTTTCGCCATCAAGACCCCCTGCGACAACCTGACGGATCACCCTGCTTTCCAGATCGCACTTCCGTTGAATCAGCAGGCTCTCCTCTGCCTCGACGGACTGGAGGAATTCAGCGAGTCGTCTGGCGGTGACGATAAACTTGGTCGAATGATTCCGATGGCGCTGACGCAACTCCTCCGTGGCCAACTTTATCTCTCGCTCCGAGCGGCCCTTCAAAACGGCATAGTGCTCGGAGTGACATGGAACCCACTGCTTGTGCACAAAGGCGTAAGCAGCCCCAACATCAAACGGGTCGTACCGGATAGCAACTTGCTGCCCCTGGATCTTCGGATCGCGAAAGGCTTCGCACCAGTAGTACACGTGATGAATTTTTACTCCATTCCCTGGCGTGACTCTTGCACTTCCCTTCGCGGTCGTGGGTAGAGTGAAAATCAAGAATTCTTCATCGTAAGGGATCATCCGGTGCTGGCGCTCGCCCGTATCGGACAGCCGGCTGAGAAAGGCCTCCCTTGGGCTCTGCCCGAGCGCGGGATGGTCTGCGGTATCATAAACCTCATACAAGTATTCGCAGAGCCGGTCGTAGAGTTCGGCGAGCGGCCAAGTCGCCAGGCATTTAGGGTTCACGGACTTGGTAACCTGCCTGACGTTCCGCATAATCTGGGTATTTCCCTGCAAGTTATGCACGAATTGGGTGTTGTTCGCACCCAGGAAGCGTTCGACCAGGGATCCAAACCGTGCCTTCGCCTTGGGTCGTTCTTTCTTGGTAGATTGGTAGCCGGCAAGCATGGTTTCGAAGTAGGTGCTTTCGAATTCCCGCCCTCCGTCGACCACCACGATCTGAGGGATAAGGTTGTAGCGGCGCACACCCTCACGCAGAACCATCATGCAGGAGCGGTAACTCGGCGAGTCAAACGTAAGATACACGGCCAGTACCCGGCGGCTGTAAGCGTCGATCAAGAGAGTCATCCAAGGGCGACCCAGCACGCGCCCGGTGCGGGAGCAAACGACTTCCACATCCAACTCGGTGTGGTCCATATGTCCGATTTCAAAGGGGCGGTCTCCGTGCCGTGGCGTCGTCAGGTCAAGTTCCAAATAGAAGGGCTCGAGCGGGTAGGCGCTCCGTCGCCCCTCTCGTTTCAGCTTCTGGCGGTAGGGGTCTCGCCGTCGCACCGCAATTGTGAAGGTCTTATAAGTTGGCGCCGGTATCCCTTTTTCATCGCAGGAAAGCTTTAGCTTGATCCAGGACGCATACATTGTCTTCTGCTTGTTTTTTTCGTAATCCTGCTCAATGACCGTCTTCGTTTCCTGCAGCGATGCCTCGGGTAACTTGGAGGTGAAGTTGCCCCGCGCACCGTGTCGAGGCAATAGACCCAAATATCCGGTACCACAGCTCGCTTCTGACTCCCGGTACTGAACAAGCCATCGATAAAATGTGCGATTAGACACATCGGTGGTCGGCGGCAGAGATCGCTCGTGCAGATAGCGGACTATGAACCCAGAACGATGATTTGCAATTCGCAGGTCATTTTCATTGGCTTTGGATAATCGCTCAAGGATCTTCGATTCGGAGGCTTTTTTGAGATCATCCGGGGCCAGCTCAATCCTCTTCTGATGAACCAAGCTTTCAAACGCCGCCATCGGTAGCTCGGTCAACTTCTGATCTTCGGAGAGCAGGCCTATTGAAGTCTTTCCGGCGTTAATCACTTTCCAGGCGCGCGAATCCCATATGAGGGTGTTTCCACATTGAAGCATAGCGGGAGATAAGAGCTGCGGTCTCCCGGCGCCACAAGGCTTGGCGCCTGAAGCAGCTTCGGGGGAAGAGTAGACTTCAACCCGTGAGGGTTCGGCAAGGGCAGTCGCGTGGAGATTCACATGCAGAATATTCGCCGCAATCAAGCCGAAGATTGCGTCCGCCGACACAATCTCCTTGGTAAGTTGCAAGAGTTTGTCGAGGGCGAGACCCGGCACGGCAGAAACATACGCGCGCACCGTTTCGCGGGCAGTTTCGGAGAGAGTGGATGGATCAACCCGCAGGTAGTCATCCAAGAACTGAATATTCCGTTGGAATGTCCAATTGATTTCTGCCGAAGATCGAACACGGTAACAAAGCCCCAGCGGCTCTGCGTAAGCTGCACCAGGTGGACAATCCCAGCCACCATGGTCTTTGGGAAAATAGCGGTTCGGATTTCTGCCTTTCAGGTCGTACAGTTCTTCCTCGGTCTTCCACTCTTCCCAGCCAGCGCCATGATCACGAAGGACAAAGAAATCGGGAGTATGCAATACTCCCATTCTTCTTCCTGTCGGACTGTTATAAGTCAGTTTGATCGGCGGAGGCTGATCAAAATACTCGAGCACGGAAGCGTCGTGCTCCATCTCGTAGATTCCCGCCAGTTCAACCCGGTGGCTTTCGAATTGAATGGTGACCCCCATTTTCTTACTGGGATAACGGCCGCAGACGTTCGAGGAGCCTCCTCCAACGTGACGTGAAGGCCCTGAAGAGCGAATCGTGTTGATCAACGCGCGCGCGTTCTCCGGGATATGGTTTTGGTGAAACCACAATTCCAAACCATCATGATCAAGCACCGCAACCGCTCCTCTCTGCCGGCGATGTGCCATTCAGCAGCTTGGTTGGACTCCTGATGCGGACCTTGGGGCCCCGGGTGATGGTCCCCCCGTCATCCCCGTTACTTTTTCTCTTTCGATTGCCTCTCCCGCTTACGTGCCTTTACGTAGCGTAGGCCGGCTTCCTTCATCAGGTTCTGCAATTGCCGGCCATTCTCGGTTGCTATCTGTACTTCCGGCGCCAGTTCGTCCGGCACATAGATTGAGAACCGCCGGTTGCCTCGATAGCCGGACAACGCGTAACTAAGGTGACCCTTGCCAGATGCACAAGCTGAGCAGTTCTTTCGAATGCAGGGGCTCTTCCGCAAAGAGATAGATCCCAGCGCAATCGGCCACAACCTTTTGGTAGCCTTCACGAACCATCGCAGGACATCTTCGGGCAGTTCTTGCTTCATGATCGTATAGGCGTTATATAACACACGTACGAAGACGATGCAAGGTCTTTTATTGGAAGGCGGAAGAGAAGCTATTGCGGAGCGCCTTGGGGATCTTTTCAATCGCCCAGAGCCGAAATGTACTTACTGCCACTTTATCCTTCCATTTGGCACTTACTGCCATCTTATGGTTCAAACGAGCGTTGGCGGCCCGGAGTGGCCAAACTGATTTAAAAGGAGTTAGGGGAAAGGGACTGACAGTTTATGGTTCAAAACGCTGCCACTTTATGCTTCAAGTCACAACGGTTGATGCCGCAGTTCAGGAAGTGCTGCGGGCGCACCAAGAACATACATTAGAAGGTGTCACCTTCTCCGGTGGCGAGCCCATGCAGCAGGCGGACAGCTTGTTGCGATTGATTCAAGGCCTGCGCCAGCAAGCCCCAAAGCTAAGTTTCGGTATGTTCAGCGGATATGCGGAACACGAACTCGCCAAAGGCCAGTATTGGGTCTGGGGCGATGGTTCTTCTGAACCGCGCCGGAAACGTCTCTGGCAAGAAATCCATGCGTGCCTCGACTTCGCCATCCTCGGGCGTTTCAATCCGGCTCAGCCAAGCAGTTTACCGCTGCGCACAAGCCGCAACCAGGTTCTGCGGCTGTTCAGCGACCGTTATACCCCAACCGATTTCAGTGAAGAGCTGATTGAGGTCAGCATTCACGAAGGCGGTCGGGCGGAAGTCACGGGATTCCCGATCCTTGGCCTTCCCTGGTAGACCCCCCTCGGCTTTCCTCGTTACTTTCCCATTTTGAAAGTCTTTCCCGAAAGGAGCCCCGACATGATTCGGTCAATGGAGGAGTTTCGGTCGGCGTTCCATGCCGCGCGGTGTGTCTCGACGCCGCTCGTGGCGGTACGCACGGCCGATCCGGCTAGCACAGCGCATTTCATCATCGAAACTCTCAAGCAAGGCCGCAAGCTTCCCCCGCTGCTTGAATGGGATGTGGTCCGCGGCCTCTCTGCAATCGGCAAGGATAGCGGGGACGAACTGGCACGCCTGCTGGGCGAACGTCAAGGTGCGACGATTGGGCCGGTCGATGCCCTGTTTTTGGCGCAGC
>JBEKQO010000303.1:0-13800 GCA_049519635.1 Terriglobia bacterium
CCGCGCCTGGAACCGTCAGGTCAATCGGCATCGGGTCAAGATCAACTGGCAGTTCACCCGTAAGAGGGCACGCGCAAAGTTCGGCTATAAAAGGAATCTGTTTATGCGGTCAAAGACCTAGTACCATTCTATTAGTTCTCTATATTCTCAACACGTCTTCCGCGTGCCCTATACAAATAGACACCAAACAGACACCAAGGAACCCATTCGGGTCATGGCAGGCACCCGCGTAGGATTATATCAATCCCGAAGTCGTCAAGTTTGCAAAGGAAACCCTGGCCGGGCTGATTGACCCACTCCCAGATTCGTGGGCAAGCTCCTGGGTGAGCCAAGATTACCAGCTTCCCCGTGAATCTAACTCTTCTCTCCGAACTCACGGTGGTTGCATAGCCATATAGGAAGTTTCGCCTATTCATGCCCACACCCCCACAGGTCTCAGAGGATTTAGAGCCCAATGATCTTGGTGACCTTGCGAGGGAATTTCTTGCGGCTCGACCGATGGGTCCCTACGCCGCGCTTTGGCCGGGGTTGGGCGATGCGCTGTTCCCAAGTTTCGGACTGCCCCCGGGCGGAGAGTCATTGCCTTGCATATCCCGGCAGCAGGACTTGAACACGCCCTCTCCGGAGACGAGCGCCATCCCCACGGCAGCCGCTTCTTCGCCAAATTCGGAGACAACCACCGGCAGGTCTTTCACCGCCCGTGGCAACCCCCGCTGCCGCAGGTTGTATAGGAGCGGACCGAGGAGAACCTCACCCGCCACCTGGGGAACCCTCCCTGTCAAGATGACTTTTTCAGGATTCAGCAAGTTGACCATGCTGGCCAAGGCGATCCCCAGGTGCTTGCCGGCTTCCGAGAGGATTCTTTCCGACAACCGGTCATGAGATTTGGCGGCGGCGACAATGACCTCCATAGAAAGCTTTTCCAGAGCCCCTCCCTCATCTTGGGTCAGGCTGGAAAAGACCCCTCGATCGAGTTCGGACCGGACTCGGCGCACGATGGCCGCGGCAGAAGAATAGAGTTCTAAGCAGCCCTTGTTACCGCAACTGCAGATATCGCCGTCTTCAGCGACGGTGGTGTGTCCGAGTTCACCTGCCAACCCATCGCGGCCGACGTGCATATGGCCGTCGACGCACATGGCCGCTCCGATTCCCCATCCCACCGCGACCAGCACGAAGTTGTGTAACCCCTTCCCATGTCCGAAGCGCTTTTCCGTGATCGCCGCAGCACGGACGCTGTCGCCCACGACATAGGTGGGCAACCCATGGTCGTCCTCGATAATTTGCCGCAGAGGAGTGTTCTCCCAACCCTGAATCATGGGCCAGAAGATCACCTTCCCAGCCTGGGGATCAATGACGCCCGAGTGCGTAATACCAATCGCCGCAGCACCCGAGAACATGGCAAGCTGGGCTTTCAATTCGTCGCGAACGACGCGGAGCACGTGATCCTTGCCCTTATGGGTCTCCGTCGGAAGCCACTTGTAATTCAAAACCTTGCCTACAAAGTCGGTGACCACGATTCGGATGTGGGCCCGGCCGATGTCAACCCCGACCAGCTTGGCAAAATTCGGATTAGGTTTCAGGAAAACCCTGCGTCGACCGCCATTCGAGGGTGCATATCCATCCTCGATGAGATACCCATAGTTCAGGGCGTTGCGGGTCAAGACGCCCACATGACTAGGCGCTATGTTCGTCATCTCGGCGAGGTCCGAACGCGAAAGAGCGCCCTGGGCATATATCGGTCCAAGCAAATTGAAGAGGTCAGATTTCCGCATAGACGAAAGCAGCCCCTCGGGTCAGGGCCATGGGCAGACAGGACAGCAAGGTATAGACGATCGGCCGCCGGGAGTTCCTTTTGCTCCCAGACGCGACCGCAATAAGTTCCTTTCTCAGCCATCGATTATTCGCGGCATCGCCTCGCCAGAGGAATACCCCAAGCAAGTAAGCGCCACATGTCGCGCTGGTAAATTCCATGTTACTGCGGTCGAAGAATGGAGTCAAAAGAAACGGCACAATCAACCCCATAATTAACGCAGCCCGGTCTGCAGTTCTCTGACTCCCTACTCGCCAACCTCAACCCAGTAAATCTCATAAGGGTGCAAGGTTACGTGCAGCGGCGCCTGGTCCAAGCGCTTGACGCTTTCGCTCCTGATGATCTTCAGATTGTTGATGGGACTTTCAGGATCAAGCCGAATGAGCTGAAAGCTTCCGGTCTTTTCGTGGGGGAAGCTGACAGTGGCTTCATACGTCTGTCCCTCACCCTGCGGGTAGTTCCAGAAAACCACGTGCACCCATGCTTGGCTGCGAGCGGCAAACCCTTTCACTTCGGTTCCTGTCCCTCCAATCGCCAGCTTCTCACCTTTCATAAGGCTGAGCATTTTCAGCGCATAGTAGGCTGGGCGCATTCGACCTTCCGTGTCGAAGAGCCCCAGGTAAGTGGGTAGCACGTTAAAGAAGTGGTCGTTGGAGTCGATTCCCTTTTGGGAGAGGAAGGTGAACAGCTTGGGATCAAAAAACCAGTCCCGGATATGGTAGTAACCCGATCGGCTCAGGCCCTCCTCGAAAAAGCCGTAGGTGGTTTCCAGCACAAAGGCGGGTTGAAAGTACGGATCCATTACCGGGTTACCGAGCGACATGTTCCACTCATCGAGAATTGTCTCGACGTTCTTGAGCGAGTCGTACTTCGCCAGCATCGCCCGCACTTCTCTGATCTCTTTGCGAAAAAGTTCAGGATGGCTGTCATAGAGGTGCCAAGAGATGAAATCCAGCGGGGCGTTCCCTTTTCCACAATGGTCAATCAGCGCCTCGAGGATGGGGTTATCTTCTCCCAACAGGGGCCCGTGGTCCCAGGTGGCGAGGGTAGGCCCACCTACCTTGGCGAGGGGGTCGGCCCGCCGAATGGCATTGACCGTGTGGGTATAATAAATGAGGTAGTCCTGAGGTTGGAACAGATACGGCCCGCCGCCCGGCTCCCCAATATTGACTTCATTTCCCACTTCCCAATAGCCGATATCGAGGTGGCTAGCCGCGCAGTGCGTGACGAGATGCTCGATCAGGGATTCCCACTCTTCCCAGGAAGAGGGGAAAACAACCTTCTGATCCACCTTGGGAAAGAGCACCTTGGGTTTGAGACAGATGCACAGGATGGGCTTCGCCCCCGTAGCCCGAATCGCTTTCACCGCTTTGTCAAAACTAACGTAGTAATACTCATTGCGGCGCGGGTAGATGTTGAAGAACTCCATGACGAAGAGGCGAATGGTTTGGGGGTGCAGTTGGGTAATTTGCGGGATCACCCCATCGATCATCGGTTCGTAGGAAAAGCCTCCCTGACCGAGAGCGTAACGGGTGAGATCGATACTTCCTTGGGACTGCGAGGTGTCAACGACTAATTCGATGGGTGGAGCGTCAGCGCCCAAAACGCATTGGCAAGCACCCACCCACAACACCCAAACAAGCAGAGAAAAAATTAGCCGATACCCTTCGCTGCTCCGTTGGTAATTCGTAAGAGTCATCGTTCCTCCTTGTTGGGTGGCCGTCAGTGGCGGGCCTGGGGCTGCATTTTTTCGTCCGCGCCAAGAGATCCGGGCCAGCGCCCTCATGAATAGTAAGCGACAATCTGCAACTCTCCGGCCGGGGCGGCCAGCTTGATCCACTCCTTAGCAGCGTCGAAGTCTTTCGAGGGGCGGCCATTGATGCTGACACGGATCATCGGAGCGTAGCTGGGGTGTCTCAGTCGCAGATAGAGATTCTCCGGCCGCTGCCTTGTCGGAGGATTGAGCCTCGCCTGGATGCGGCCCTGGTCCGTAAAGGACTCCACGTGGAAACTCAGGGGGCCAAAATAGGTCGCGGCCTGAGCCACCGCGATCTTCTTCCCCGGTTCCAGCCAAGCGCGGGGTGTCCCCTTGGCCAGATAAAGGTCATTCCCGTCCTCTAGGACCAACATGTGCCGGAGTTGATGGAAGAACCAGGCTTCCTCGTGAGTCTTGTTTGGCTGGCCTCCGTCGTCGTCAAGTTCCTCCTGGAAGGTCAGCGTCATTGGATCTGAGATTGCGGCCAGGGTGTTAAAGAAACCCCGAAGGAAATTAGGGATCTGGTCACGTTGCAGGTAAGCATCCTGGTAATGAACATAGTAAGGCTGCTGCTTCTCGAAGCCCCCCAAATTGAACCAGTCGGTGCTCAGCTCATCCAAACGTACCCGGGACGGCAGAGGGGTGTACATGAAAAAACGGTCCTCGAGATAATTCAGCATCCAGGTTACCTCGGGATCCGTGGGGGCTAGAACCTCGCCCTTCACCATGTGACTCGGTCCGATATTCGAATCATAAGCGTAGCCATGCCGAAGATCAGGGTCCACCGAATCCTTTGCATCCGTGCTGAACCCGCGTAGACCCACATAGGATGGCACCGAGGGGACGGAGGTGCCGTCCCGAAGGCGGGTCACGGGAGAAATCGCGATGCATTCTTTCAAAATCTTGCGAATCGTTTGCAGATAGTCCTCGGCTTCCGCGGCGATTCGTTGAGCCTGTTCCTGATTCTCATCCCGCAGTACCCGGGCCGATTTCTTGAGAGCAAGATAGAAATAAGCATTGAGGGTGAAGCTGTATTCCCAGTCGCGCATATCCGCAACACAGCCGGCGGGAGCCAGCCCGGCATAGAGGGGCTTGCGGCCGCCGGAGAGCTCCTTCATGGTGCGCTTTCGCTCCCGAATGAGGAAATCACACCCGGCGATAATTTGGGGAGCAACCTTTCGGAGCCAACCCTTGTCCCGCGTGTAGAGGTAATGCTCCGCCAACGCCCACAGAACACCTCCCTGGTCGCTGGTGTAATTCGGCCAGAAATGGTAGAACCCCCCTTCCTTGGAAGAGTAATCTCCCGCCGGCATCGAGTCTCCTTGCGAGGATAGCCAGGCATTCAGGCAACTCTCTGAGCGCTGATGCAAACCCCGCATGTCCAGGCTTTGGATGATGGGACTGCTCTCGCTTCCTATGCTTCCGTAATAGAGCATCGCGACGTTGGGGTAGTGCTCCTGTCTTTTACCGTCTTTGGTCATCGCGAGTAGAAAGTGCTGAAGCGTGGCGTTATAGATGTTCTGTAAGCGCTCATCCGGAATTTGAACTTGCATGCCTTCCTGCAATCGGCCTTTCCAATACTGCACGACCGATTCATGAAGATGATCGCAGGGAATACCGGTCAATTTGTCTTGTTCGGCCTTGGCGAGGAGCCAACCCGGCATGACCGTATGAAGGGTATATTCCTCACCGGGTTCCAGCTTCAGAGCAAACTGCAAAGCGCCGATGCTGGAGCCCAGCCTCAGGGAACCACGCCCGTGAGTGTCCACAGTGCAAAGGGCATATTCGCTATCACCCTCCCGCACCACGAGGCAGTTCCCCTCCAGCGTAGCCTCCCAGGCATTCTTAACCCCTGCCGGTAGTGGGCCGTAATGCACCTCACCCGTTACTGGCTTCCAGGGCTTTATGCAGTAACGGACCGTCTTGGGGAGAGGAGAATCATTCCGAATCGCCAACCGGGAGATCAGCACGGCGGGTTCGTTGCCCATTAATTGGGATTCATCCAGCGGGTCGGGTGCCGGCCAGAGGGTTGCAAAGTCGAGACGCTCAAAGTGAACGTCGTTTCTACTCCAATGGCTGGTCAGGATGGGCATCCAGCCTTCTTCCAGTTCCTGCCGCTTCTCCTCCTCTTTCCCGAAGAGATCTTCCGGGTTCGCGGGTTCTTGAAACCAAGTCGATTCCTCGGTGCTGGCAAAATAGACCGCGAACCGTGGGGTCATCTGCTGGCCGCCACTGGGCTCGTTGTTCCCAATCACCCAATGGCCGTCCGGGGCAATGCCGAATTTATGATTATTCGAGTCCATGCCGACGAAGGAGAGCGTCGTGCGCCCCACGCGAATTGCCCGGTAAGCGTTTTCAAGGGTTTGCTCCGAATGCTTTGCGACCGCCTCGATAATTCGGGACCCCTTCGCGTATTTCTGCCGATAGGCCTCACGGTCCAGGCTAAGGGATGAATTGCGAATGTACACGCCGAAATCCGGGATATCGATCGGTTCATGCTCCAGGGCCTCACCCGGTAAAAACGAGAAATCGCAAGCTTGAGTGCGCACCGTCGCGATGGTGCGGTCCACATCCAATCCGGACGTGTATAACACCTTGGCAACAACCCCTGCGGTTTTTCCGTTGCCCGCGGCGGAAGTCCAGGCCAAGTGGCCCTGCACCTGGGCGCCGCCGAAGGGTCGGACTTCCAGAATTGCCCCGTTGTAGATGCTCAGGGAGCCGTCATAGGCTTTGTCGGTCTCGAGGTAACCCCACTCGATTGCGACTTCCCCTACCTTCCATTTCGAGGGCCCCAGAATCTCCAAGCTTTCAATTTCCACCTGCTGGGCGTCTTGAAAACGCACCCTCAGCCGGCAAGTTCGCCGTTGCGGGAAGACGTAGGTCCGGGTTCGGCCGCTTATTTCCAGAGGAATCCCCAGAATCGTGTTCTCCTCCAGGGTCCTCCATTGACCTTGCCGGGAAGTGATGCCCTCCCAATAGTCAATTAACAGATTTCCCCGTCGAGGCGCCTTGTCTTCGGCCGCGAAGCGGACGGCCAGCGTATTTACGGTGCGAAATTCCGCCCATTCCACGCCCAGGTCAAACTCTGAGTCCTTCCACGGTACGTCGGCTAGCCGCAGAGGGCCCGCTTCGCTCGGAGGGATATGTTTCACCAGGGCGGGGGTGGCCTCCGGGCTGAGCCACGACTGTATTTCTCCAAACAGGGCTAGGTTGGAAGGCTTGCCCACCAGAGTCTCATCGAGCCCCCCACCCAAGGTCCGTGGAGCGTTACCGAGGCTGAACGCCTCCTTGCTCCATCGCTGCTCCAAGAGGGCTACGGTTGCACAACCACCTAAGAAGTCACGTCGATTCACTTTCACACCGCCTGTAGAAGTTCGTCGTCGGCACGTGGCTATTGGCGTGAACCGTCACGCCGGGTGAGGGCACCCGGGTCATGAACTCAAGACCGGTCCCTCACGCTGCCGGTGGGCGTCTTCCGGTGCCGCTCCCGGATTCTTGAAACTTGCGTGGTGGAACGCGTTGAAAAATTGAGTGCAGGGCTGAATCTGGCGCCGCTCCTGCTTGCGCAGCCCAGAAGAAAGTCGGGCCTTCTTGCTTCGTTGCACCTCAACCATCTTGATGGAGAGAAGGAGGGCGGGGACTTTCATCCCCGCCCTGAAAGTGGACCGCCTAGAAAACGAACTTCAAAGCGAATTCCATTGCCCGCGGATCGGTTTGGACGTTGGTGATTCGCCCAAACGAGCAGCCGGCTTGTTGGACCAGGTTTACTTCCCCGTCGGCGCCCGGCGGCAGACAGTAACCCGTGTTGGGGAATCCGAGGTTCTGATGGTTCAGGGCGTTGAACACTTCCCAGCGGAAGTCAAAGTACTTGCTTTCGGTAACGTGAAACTGCTTTCCCAGGGAAGCATCGAGGCCCCAGAACCCTGGCGAACGTATCCCCGATAGCCGGTTACCGGCATCCCCAAATTGCCACCAGTTGCTCGCCGTGGGGTCAGGATTAGCCCAGAAGTTTTGGTTGGTGCCAAACGGCGGGGTGAAAGCCGCGGCGTTGATCCAATTGTTTTCATTTTGGCCACCCGGTACCGCGCGCGGGTTGCCGACCAGGTTGGGCCGGCACGTGATCCCATCGCAGGGACCGGAAATGCTGAGGGGCACACCGCTCTCAGCGTTAAAAGTGCCAATCAAACGCCAACCGCCCAACAGGACATTGACGGGCCCTTTCTGGTTCAAGAAAGCTTTCCCGGCCCCGATGGGCAGCTCGTAGGCGCCGGTGATATTCAGCATCTGTGGCATGTCGTTGACGGCCAGCGCCCTGTCGGCATCGATGTTATCAAAGTTCTGATAGCCGCCGCCACCGACGGCCGATAAGGATCCCGTTAGGCCCCCCACATAGCCGCTCTTGGCAAAGTGAATGGGGTCGATCACCGATCCGACGATTTGACCGACGAGAGGGTTGACGATGTTCTTCGACCAGGTGTAAGCCGCCGTGAAATTCAGACCATTGGAATAGTGCTTCTGGAGCCGGACGTCCAAAGCATGGTAAATGTTATTTCCATCAAAGCTTGCCACCGGCGTAATCCCACTATAGGCAGGATAGGGCCGCAATAGAAGGGAGAGCGGCAAGTCCGCTGACCCCCAAATCTGCTGGAGGGCGGTGGCCGCCTGGCCCGAATAGACGCTGGTGATGGGTACCGAGGCGTTGATGGAGTTTTCGTATTTGAGCTTATTCGCAGTACTCACATAGTCTTCGCTGCGAACGTAAAACCCGGGCAGGTGCGTCCCGTGTTGCCCGACGTAGCCGACGGTCAGCAGCATGTTACCGGGCAACTCGCGTTGGACCTCCAGCGTCCAGGACTGCACCCAGGGGTCATGCGCGGGTTTCAGCGTGCCCAAAGGAACTTCCCCGTAGATCTGTTGCTTCGACTCGGAGGGGTAGGAAGAGGTAAAGACGGGCGTGGTCAAAGGTCCCTTGGCGCCCGGACTATTGAGGTTCCACGCCACGCACTCGCCTTGATCGGCGCCGCATTGGGTGGGATTGTTGCTGTCGTCCCAGATGAAGTCCTCGGCATAGCCATCTTGGTTTTCGATGTTTTGTGCGGAGTTCATCAACTGGTACCGCGGATCACGGTTTTGCGGTCCGCAAATGGCGACCAGGAGAAGTTAATCCGGGGCGCAAAATCTCCCCAGTTGGGAGAGACGTAGTCGCTGTTCGTGGGCCAACCGGGACTGCCCGTGAAAATATCGATACCGGGCATCCCGGTATACGCATTGGGGCAGGTGTAGCAGAATTTGGCATCGGGAACGCTGCCGCCATACTGGCGGATTTGATACGACCCGAAGATGTCATACCGGAGGCCGAGATTCAGGGTGAAGTTGGAGGTCACGCGGAAGTCATCCTGAAGGTAAAATCCCCAGTAGCGATAGCGAGCGTAAGGGTCCCAGGCGGAGGTGGCGTAGGAGCTGGCGCCCGATTTGAGGCCCCCATTACTCATGATGTCTCCCAACTCGAACTGCGCCAAGCCCGACCCCCCGCCCAGGTTGGTATTGGGATCCTCGGTTCCTATTCCGGAGAAATTCAAGTTGGTCGGCGCGCTCTGGAACATGGCCACGTGCGACAGGCGGTAGATGAAGCCCGTACGCAAGGTGTGCTTGCCGATGACCTTGGTCACGTTGTCCAGGATGGTATAGGACTCGTTGGCGGTAAAATTACTCGTCCAATTAATCGCTCCAAAGTCCTCCGCGCCCCCGCCGGGCGAGGAGACGGCCCAACTGGGTTCCGCCGTGTAGGCAGCCAAAGGTATCCCCGTCCCCGCCAAGGCTTGTTGCACGGCCGGAAGGTCGGTCACACTACTCGGATACCCCGCCGTTTCTGGGTGCGTGGTGTAATACTGGCGGCTGTAGCTGGCCCGAAACTCGTTAATGAGCGTGGGGCTGAAAGTGTAAGTGTTGCCAAAAGCGATAACTTCATTGTCAAAATTGTACGGCAGATTCGAGCCAAACCCGTCGACCGACCCATAAGCAGAGGTCGGGAATGTGGCTCCGGTATACGGCAGACGATAATTGTTGTAGTAGCCGGGATTGTAGAGCCATTCGCCAAAGAACCGGCTCTTATCACTCCGCTGGTGGTCAATTTTCAACGAAATGTTCGCGCCGTCCTGGCTGCTGCCGATGGCCCCCAGGTAGTTGCTGGCGATGCGGTAAGCCCCCCCCGCCGCCAAGGGAGCATTGCTCAAAGGATTCAGATAATTGGGGCTGGGGAACGTTTTCATGAAAAACGCTGCCACACTGCTTATTGAACTCGGAGGCACTTGGGTGGCAAAGTTGCAGGTCGTAACTCCCGGGTTCGCCTCCACCACCGTGTTCAGACACCCATTGGGGAAACCCGCCGCCGGGGTACCGAAAGCGGTGCGTTGGAACGTGCCGTTCGCGGCCGGCCCCACGGTGGTCGAGGGGTCCCAAATCCCATAGGCGGCCGTGTTGGGGTCTTCACTGAAGTTTCCCGCAAGCATTTCGGGGGTCGGGACCGATAAGACCTCACTGCCGTTGAGGTGCAAGATACTCTCGTCCCAGGAGAAGAAGAAGAAGGTCTTGTTGCGGCCGTTGTAAAGGTGAGGAATCACCACCGGACCGCCAATCGTTCCGCCAAAGTCGTTGTAGCGCAGTTGATCCTGGGGGATGATCTGCCCGTTGGAGCCTATCGACGTGAAGGGGTTGCGGGCGTTGAAATAGCTGTTGCGAACGTATTCATACACGTCGCCGTGCAGTTTATTCGTGCCGGATTTCAGCACCACGCTAAAAACCGCTCCGCCACTGCGCCCGTATTCGGCCGAGAAGCCGTTGGTGACGGTGTTAAACTCCTCCACCGTATCGGGGGAGGGATTGACCACTACGCTCTCAGCCTGGCCGGAAAGGTTCAGATTGCCGTCCAAATACCAGGCGTTGGTGCCGCCGATCCCGCCATTTACCGAGACGTCGGTCCCTTGCAGGTGCGTGGGGTCGGGGAAGGTCCCGTATTGGCTGTTGAACCCAAAACTGCTTCCCGGCGGCCCGTTAGCCGCTACCCCTGGCACCAGGAAGACGAGTTGTTGGAGGTCTCGCCCCTGCAAGGGGATTTGATCTATAACATTCGTGGCCACGGTGGTGGAAAAGTCCGTGGCTGACGTCTGGACCATTTGCGATGCGGCCGAGACCTCGATGGTCTGGAGCGCTGCACCGATTTTCAACGCGGCGTCGGCTCGAATGGTCTGCCCAGGCGGAACCGCAATCTCGGTCAAATCAAGAGGGGAAAATCCCGTGGCCTCGAAGTGGACCTGGTACTTGCCCGGAACAAGGTCGACGACGCGGTAATAGCCAGTACTGTTCGTGGTTGTAGGCAGCACGACGTTGGTGTCAACTGCCGTGACCGTGACCTTCACTCCCGGAACGGCGGCGCCTTGAGGGTCGGACACCGTCCCCTCCAAAATGCCGCGGTTGAGCTGCGCGTGGCCCGGAAGGGCTAGCGCCAGCACAACCAAGATACACCCAATCCAAGCGATCTTCTTGCCTGCCATGTTAAGCCTCCTTCAGTTCGCGATTCCGAAAAAGAGCCTCCGGCCTTTGATCCGACGCAATGGAAAGACTTCTTTGCTGCCGCCCCACGCTTTCGGTGAACGATGCCGCCGCAATGACCTGATTAGAAGCAGTCTGAGTTTGCGCTGCTTAAAGGGTACACATTAGCAAGCTGAGCCCAAGACTGCGGGCACTCACCATTTACCCTCATGCTCCTCGGGTTATTAAGGTTGACCATGGGAATAGTCTCCCACAAAGTTGTCAGCTTGGACGACCAAGAAAGTGTGCAATTAACCACCATGCAATCTAAAAGTCAAGGACTGTTTTTCGTCCTCAGCATAAAGCTTGGGTTTTGCCTTAGTATTATCCGAACTTACCTTCGTTAAGAGAAGTAAATAGGCCGCGGCGCAAGCGGCTCTGAAAAAATGAACATCCTCACACCGAGCTGCAAAGACGCAAAGAAGGGCAAATGAGAACTCTGTCGTTCGCTTGGCGGCCCTTGGCGTCTTGGCGTGAGTTGTTATGGGTCTTCCATTAATCCCGAATTCCGATGTTCAGCAGTGGATCGAAGACTAACATGTTAATTTCCAATGGATTAGCCTGTGAAAATCTAACTTCGCCGAAGTTGGATTTGTGCGTGCCAAAGTATTGAAAATAATCATGCGATAGCTTAAAGCAAGTCCTTTATTTTCAACATCGGAATTCAGGTTAATTTTTCCCACCTTCTAAGCCGTGGGATTCGCGCCCTCGCTCCCCTGGGGAAGGGGGCATAGGCGATAGCATAACTGTTAGCAATGCCCGATCGCCCGCACAGCGGGCGAAATGACCCCGCCCGCTGCGCGGGCTGGCGACCGACGATGGTTTCATAGCGCCTATAGGAAAGGGGGAGGGGGTAGGGTGGTCGTTCTAACCCGCGGCTTGCGACGTGGGCTACATTATGTCGCTTTGCGGGCTGATTTCATCAGCGAGCTTTTGACTCAACATACCCGATGGGCGTAATCACTTTGCTGGCTTGACTGGCTGGTTGAGTGGAAGTATAAGTAAGCAAATGCAAGCAACGCGCAGTTCGACTTCTCAGAAGTCCAAAAGGTTCTTTCATGATGGCGAAAAAATCCTCCCGATCCTGTTATTCAAAAAGGCATGTGCCCTCCTTTCCAAAGAGGGGATTTTCGGCAGCAATCCCGCTCTTCCTGGCGATTTATATGGGAATCGGACCCGTTCCCGCCGCCCTGGGAGCCGGTGCGGATGGAGCAAGGGTGCTGAAGGTTATCGACCTCAGTGGATCCCCTTACGAGCGAGGACTGGAGTATGGGAGACGGCTGCGCACGGAGATTGGCAAGGTAGTGGACCTCTGGAAGGAGGACTTAGGGAAACAGGGGAAGGGCGATCCGGACTCCTTGATCAAGAGATTCCTTGCGGAAACTAACTTTGAGCCGGCTATCCGAAGATGGACGCCGGACCTCCTCGATGAAGTCAAAGGGATTGCTGACGGCGCCGGCCTTCCTTTTGAGACCATGTACGCGTTTCAAATGGTGGACGAAGTTTGGGTGTATCTTGACCAGGCCGCCGCCGGCCACTGTAGCAGCATGGGAGTGGTGAAGACCGGAGGGCACCCTGCCTACGTCGCCCAGAACATGGACCTGGAACCTTATCGCGATGGATTTCAGGTGGTCCTGCACATTGCGGGGAACCCATCCCTGCCGGAACAATATGTCTTCACCTGCGCCGGCCTGATTGCCACCAACGGCGTTAATAATCGATCGATTGCCATTGCCTGCAACACCCTGCTTCAGCTCAGCGCGTCGCGGGATGGCCTACCGGTGGCCTTCGTTGTTCGTGGCTTGCTGGCGCAAACCCGCCCCGAGGATGCCGTGAAGTTCATGAAGGGAGTTAAACACGCCTCCGGACAAAATTACATCCTCGGGGCCGGCGATCAGGTGTTTGATTTCGAGGCTTCGGCGCACCAAGTAGTGGAATTCCGGCCCGCAGTGGATGGCAGCATCGTTTACCACACCAATCACCCCCTGGCGAACGACGATATCAAGCCGTGGCATTTGAAGCAGATGGCGTCATTGTCGCCGGAAGAGCGGAGCAAGGGAGACAGCGAGACGCGGCTGGCTTCGGTGCAGGGACGCATTCGACAACCAGCGGCGGCGATCGATGTGGAAGTGATCAAGGAAACACTCCGCTCCCACGATTCCAACGTCCATCCCGTATGCCGCTCGATAAGAGAAGAAGACTCGAGTTTTACCTTTGGTTCGACCATCATGACGCTCTCGGACACTCCTTCCCTCGAGGTCACAATGGGGCCTCCCGACGCCAACAAGTTCGTGCTCCTGAAATTCCGCCAACTCCCCCAGCCCTGAAAGCGGCCATGCTGACGCGACAAAATGACGCCCAGCGTTAAAACAGGAAATCCATCCCTGGCCCCGATTTCACCGTACGAGTGGACACATAGATGAGCGCAAACTGCTGACTTCCTTCCAGCACCAGTATCAACCCTTTGTCCCAAATGACTCCCCCTGCACCGTGAGCGCTCGGTCAAAAATACCGATATACCCTCTCTAGGTCTTTGACCGCATGAAAAGATTCTATAATATATTGTTTATGGAGAATCTTTGGGCCTATACTGGGGCATGTCACGACGCCCCCTTGAGGTGAAAGTATCAGCTGAAGATCTGAAGCA
>JBEKQO010000304.1:0-8580 GCA_049519635.1 Terriglobia bacterium
CCTGCCCTTCCGATCTGCTCGGAGGCGAAGTGCTCCCCTGAAGGTCTCCTTCCATTCATCCGGTAGCAGTCCCAATTCGATTGCCGGATCGGTTGGCCAAGGCTCGTCCAACACCATCAGGTATCCTGCGTGGACTTGATCCACTTTGCTGTCGTCTTCCCCGGCAGGTCGCGGGACAACTTCAACACTCCCCACTTGTTCACGCAGATAAACACTGTAGAACTCTTGGCCACACGCGCGACAGAAGGCCAGGGGGAAGAGTCGTTCTTCCCGATGCTCCGGCCGGTATAGCTGCGGCTGTAATGTCATCCAACGATCTTCCCCTTTGCCGAGGGTGGCGTAGACCGCGTCCCCTTTGCTGATGAACTGGTGAAGACGGAAGGCGAACGGGCGATTACCGCTAATGGGATCAGGATCGCACTTGTATCCATGCAGTAGCCAACGTTGGATCGCCGCAGAGCAGGCCTCTTCATCCAGCCCGAGTTTGTCCGAGAGTTGTTTTCCTGCTTGCCTGATTGTCTTGGGGGTAGCCCGCTTCAAGTACTCGGTGCCATCCTCCTTTTCGAGGCCAAAGGTGGTTTCCACCCAGCTAGCCAGGGGGTCCGAACAAAATGCATCGAAAGAACTCGGGATCTGGAAGCTGGCGTCCATCACCCGGACGCTGAGTTGTTCAGCAACCCTCGAATCATCCACCTCGACGTCTGGCGTTATCCTGCGCAGCCTCTCGGCAATGACATGGTCCTCAGAGACCGGAGCTCCAAACAGGCGCTTGGCCACATCTGCCACATCCCGCCTAATGTCTTCAAATGTGGCACCGGTGCCCATTGTGGCAGAGGTGCCAACACAAATGACATCCTTAGCCTTCAGGGTCTCGCGGAGACGCCGGACCAACATGGATACGTCTGCACCCTGCCGGCCGCGATAAGTGTGAAGCTCATCCAGCACGAGGAACTTCAGATCGCCAGCAGCCTTTATTAGATGTTCGCGTTCACGAGGCCGGGTAAGAATCAGCTCAAGCATGACGTAGTTGGTCAGCAAGACATCTGGAGGATTGTTGAGGATCGCATCCCGAGCCTCTTCATTCTCCTGGCCCGTGTACCGGGCAAAGCGCACAGGCGGATCGCCGGGAGGAAATCCAGGACCGAGGAATTTCTCCATCTCTCCAAGCTGGCTGTTGGCCAGAGCGTTCATCGGGTAAACGACAATCGCCTTAATGCCGTGACCGCTCCCAGTCTTCAGGACGTGGTCAATGATGGGTATCAAGTAGGCGAGGCTCTTGCCTGAACCTGTGCCGGTGGTCAACACATAATTGACGCCCATCTGGGCGCACTCTATCGCTTTTTCTTGGTGCCGATGAAGCCGCAGTGGGGCACCTAGAGGATGCTCAACAGTTTTGCCACGGCGGAAGATTTCTCTGCAGGTGGCATGAAGGCGCTTCTGGTTCACCAGATCGTCGATGGTCGGGCCCTGGACAAAGGCGGGGTTGAGCTGGACCAAAGGCTCAGGCCAAAGCACCCCGCCATCCAGGTGAGAGGTGATGAACTTCTCAACTTCCGGGTCATGCACCTCCAGAAATCCCTTTACGTAGGCACTGTAATCCCCGATCAGATCATCGCGATAGCGGAAGATGTCCATGGAAGGTCCTTTGCAGTCTTCCACATAGTATGGCACTGATGCCCAACGAAACTCATCTCAGCTTGACATAAAGCCACTTGCAGTCTGTTGCAGGGTCCGTCAACTGAGACTAGATTGAACTGCAAAGTCAATTCCAACCGCAAAAACTTCAATTAGGGTGAGCGCATCTCCTCTGCATGCAGGACAATTCCCGGCGGTCAACCAATGTTAAGGCCCACATCCTCCGAGCCGTTAACCTGCTTTAGTCGGCCAGCCGCATCGGCAGCCAGGGCTAGATTCTCCTTGTCCGTCGATTTGTACCCTCGCTTTCCGTCCTGAGGAATCCTGACCCACATTCTCATCAATCGAATATTCAAAGCTAAGGCCAAATCTGGAGGAAACCATGAGACTCCGCCGCCATCAACTGTGTCCGATTCACCGCTCCCTTTTCTGCTGCGGCAGAGAAGCGATTTCAAAGCGTCAACAAGCGCGCCAGATGGGACTCCGCCGAATTGACGATCCCCACCACCCGCGAGGATACCGGGAAATCCGATCTAACGCGGAGATGCGAAAGCTACTGGACAGAAAGATCGCCGCCCAAAACGGCAAATGCGCAATCTGTGACGCTGAATTCACGGAATACTCTGACGTCGTACCCGACCATATTAGTCCCCGCGGCATGGGCGGAGCGTGGAGAGACGACCATCCGGAAAACATTCAGGCAGTCCACTGGTGGTGCAATGGGGAAAAGGGATCGAGCAGAGGGTGATCGTTGGCCAGAGTGCAGCCTACCTTACTCGATGACCGGGCAGGTATCTCAAGTTGTGGATTGTGATCCAAATCACGATAGAGAAGAAGCTGCCAACTACGCTTACCCCTTCTCCAGAAACCGCACTCTTCGACACGAGGCCAGGGGAACGCGCCGGACCGAGTTTTGTCACCCGTGCGAGCGAATCGACGTGGGCGAGACCCAAAAAGTCGGTTTTATGACCAATTCGCGAATGTGTGCGCCTGCGCGAGAGGACGCCCCATTTGACGGTTCCCAAGGGTGATTCCGGTGCAATACGCCCATGTGCGCGCGCGCACATACAGGGTGTTGCCACTGGAATAGAGTCCGCTTCCTAAAGGGGAATGCATGGAAACCGGTAGTCTAATCATCCGTGGCTTGTCATTTTGCCGCTCACTGGCTCTTTGCGCCGCTGGCTCACTTTTGCTTTTCGGAACCCAAGTGGCCTATTCACAGTCAAGTCTTGAGAGTGACGTTGACAACGCCCGCATTATTGAAATGACCCATAAGGGCCTCGGGGATGACGTGATCATCGCGAGAATAAAGGCGAGTGCGACAAAATTTAGTCTTTCGGATGACGACCTCGCCGCCCTCAAGAAAGGTGGAGTATCCGATTCCGTTGTTGCGGCCATGATTCAGTCGACGCAGTTGACGAGTCCTAAGGTTGCAATTGACGGGAACCCCGTCGCGGTTCGCACAATTGGCGAACAAAAGGTCGGTGGGCGGCTCGGGCACGCAGTTTCCTTCGGGATTAAGTCCGTAAAGAACAAAGCGTACCTGCAAGGGCAACACGCATCTCTTATCGCCTCCCGGAAACCAGTAATCGACATTGAACTTCCGGCCAATGACAATATCGACAACTACATCATTGTCGAGATGGACGACAAAGGGGACCGGAGAGAAATCGAAATGGGCTCCGTTGGCGGGACCGTTGGCGAAAAGGTTGGAATTCGAGCCGATAAAATCGTCCGCACCTCTGCAACTCCTGTCGGGGGCCGCCGCTTTAAGGTCTCACCCGTAAAAGAACTAAAGAAGGGCGAGTACCTCTTGTACTCAGTGGGGTCTGCCGATTTCCCTCACGGCGTTTACGGGCAGGGTTTTGATTTCACAGTGCAGTGATTGGTAGCCATGAAAACAAGGCGAGTCCGTTTCACAATCTCACTCGGGCTAGTTGCGTGTGGGATCCTTGTCTGCCTGACGCCGGTTTGCGTCTGTTCTCAAGCAACAGAAGATGAAAAAGCGGGTACGGTCCTCTTGCCTGAAGGAACGCCGATCCACCTTGTTCTAATGGATGATCTGCAAGGGAAAGATTTGCAGATTAAGCAGACGGTCCATTTCAAGGTGCGAGAGGATCTCGTTGTTGGTTCCAAGATTCTTGTAAAGACAGGTACCGAAGCAATTGGGCACATTGAATCAGTTTCCAAGAGCGGTCTCTTGGGAAAATCAGGACGGCTGGTTTTGCAGTTCGACTATGTGGAAACGGTCTCAGGTACGAAGATTATGTTGCGGGGTGGAGCAGGAGTTAGTGGCGGAAAGGGCGGTGCGCTCACTGGACTATCAGCTATGTGGTACGGTCCGAATGCAAACCTGCCCGTTGGAACAATGATTAACGCCTACGTCATTCACGACCAACAAATACCCGTCCCTTAAAAACCGTTTAGAAGAATGTTGTCTTTCCTACTTCATGATTGAATAGGTCCAAGAAGTCGGGAAGGTGATCCGTGTCACTTTAAGACAAAGAAGTTGCCTAGGGCGCTTATGAGGACCTTTCGTCGAGCTGGTCCTCGGACACCTCGTTAGGCGCTCGTAAAATTGATCCATGTCGCAAGGTCCGTCGTTGCTTTTCGACAAATCGACCCTCGAAAGCCTCAGTCTCAACGAGGCGGTCCTGCTCGACAATTTTTATCGCTCCACCATCACGCCGCTATTTTTCGTCGAATGTCTGGCAGACCTGGAACGAGAGATGTTTCGGATGAAAGGCACGCCGGAGCAGCTTGTCGGCTCTCTCGCTGAGCGCACGCCCGATTGTCAATCCGCGGCCAATGTTCATCACATGGATATCCTCAAAGGCGAGCTTTCGGGGCAGTTCAGCCTGGATACCACGCTTCTTCGCCCTTTCGTTTCGAGCGGCAAGGTTGTGCAGCTCGGAGACTCCAAGGGAATGATTTTCCAGCCCAGTGAAGAAGAAGATGCAGTGCAGCGATGGGCCCGATACGACTTTCTCGGGCTTGAACGTCAGATCGCAAAACGCTGGCGCAGGATGATCGAGCAGATTGACCTTCAAGCGATGTCCGCAACTGTGCGCCATGCCATTGGCCCCTGGCGGAGGCCGATCTCGCTTCAGGACGCCCGAACAATGACGGACTCGATCATCGACAATCTGGAACCTGAGTGGCTATTACGGTTTGGGCTTGAGCTTCTTGGCGTACCGGAGGCCACGGAATACGTCGTCGGTGATTGGAAGTCCAATCGTAAAAAACCTCTTCGAGTCTACCGCCCGTATTTCATTCACATGCTGTCGATCAACATCTTCTTCAGCCTGGTGCTCCCGACGCAGCTCTTGAGCAAGGTGAAAGCCAGTCATCAAATCGATCTCGCGTATCTCTATTACCTTCCGTTTTGCGCTGTCTTCTCTTCGCGGGACAACTTTCATGTCCAGGTCGCACCGCTCTTCATGCATCCGGCACAGCAGTTCGTGCACGGCGACGACTTGAAGGCGGATCTGAAACGCTTGGACGATCGCTACCTCCAGCTACCTGCGGAGACGCGGGAGAATGGGCTTTACTCGTTTGCCCAGTTTCCGCCTGACGACAGCAGTTTCCTCACGAGCCGGCTGTGGGACGCTTACCTGCCGGATTGGCGCAATGGGTCGAAGAACGTGATCGACGTGCCGCAGGAAATCAAGGACGCCCTGAAGGAACTGATCCAGAAATATCAGCAAGCGCAGGCTGCGCCGTCCTCCACGGTGGTGCGCACGGATGAGCTCGCCTTCGCGCAACTGTCCAGGCAGATAAAGCCGCTGAAGGGGGACTATTTCCGCATAGCGAAAGATGTCGCCCTGAAGGCCCAAGAAGAAGAGCTCAAGAACAATATGAAGATCCACGCTCCGGGAAAGGCGTTTCCAGCTTTGCTGGAAGATCTCTCCCGATTGAGTGAAGATCCGAAGTGCAACGACCTCGAAGTCACTTTTCTCAGCAACAAACTGGATGAGTCGGGTCAAAAGGTTGTCAATGGCGGCATGCACGTTGCCGAGATACGTGCAATCGGAATCCATGTTTTCGACGACGAAACCCGGGCAGTGCTCAAGCGGGAATACGACAGATTTCCGGTGTTGTCAATCCTCGTTCTATGGACCCGATACGGCGCCGGAAAGCTCGGCATTCTCCAGCTTCGCCCAATGCAAGGAGAAGATGACATTCCTGTGGTCGGCGAATATGAAGAATGGGAAGGCAAAGCAATTGCAGCCTATCTTCATCGTCACGGCTTGTGAGCCGTATGCACCACGCCGGTCGCAATCGGCGTTTGCCGGGACTTACTCGCGCCGCCTCCGTAAGGAATCGAGCCTGTAAGGGTCGGACCCTTCGGGTTCAGGCTCGTCATAATCCGAATAGCGTTCGATGCGGTCCTTGATCCAGAGCAACGATAGAACGCTTTCGTAGAACGGAAGTCCGATGGAATGCTCCCAGAGCACGGAGTTTTCAAGGACTACACGCTCGTCCAACCAGAGATCAGCGGAGACAGGTTCCGGGCGTTCGTGGGTTCGCGTTCCCGAAAAACATTCCCATGCTTGTGTCCCCTCAGAGATCTCCCGACCTCGCTTTAGATAGAACCCAAACTCCTGCGAAGGCTTATACCACGAGATCTTCCCATTCTTGCTCCAAACTACGGCGCACCGTTCGCTCACTAGATCACAGTAGCGCCACGCCGTTGCCGATAACGAAATATTGCTCTCGTTGGCAATTTCCTGGATAATCTTGAGCGACGGCGATTCGCCTCTGAATTTGGGTTTCGCGTAGTCGGTCGGAAGCAGCAATTCAGCTGCAAACTCGTCAGCCTCACGCTCAAGCTCTCGCGACGCATCCGCCCAGTTACCAATGTCAGACGAACCACATACGGCCCCGCCCGCATCGTGCCCCGGAAGCACGAAATGACCGATTTCGTGTGCTACGGTGAAGCTCTTGCGTCCAGGCTCTCGGATTGAATTCCTGACAACGATCACGCCGAAAGGCGTTCCCTTCGCCCGAACGAGGCCGCCGTCGAAACCCTGGACATCCAATTCAGTAACGTCGAGTTGAAGTTGCGCGGCGATACTCCGAGCGTCCGGCGAGCCCGAGACCTTCAACTCAGCAAGCAGCGCCTTGGCGTATGCCGGTCCTCTATTGACCTTTGTCATCTTTCCCTTTAAGCCGCTCGATCTTTTTCTTCAGTTGTTCCTGCACCGCATCGATAGACTTCCGGTCCGTCTCGGTCAGGTCCTGTTTGTTCCGGTAAGATTCGGCGAATGTCAGGGGTGCCTCGGGCAAGAGCGCGGATGCAAGGAGTTTGGCTTTCTCGACAATCCGTTCGACACTCGTCTTCGCTTGACGGGCCAATTCTGCCTCGGTGCGGGGCGGCGCGGAAAGAGGGCGCAGGTCATCAAGGGCTTTTTTCAATAGGGGCGGTAAGTCCTGATGAGCCATCCAATATTGCTGTGCTTCGGCATAGAGTCGCTGGTACACGCGTTCTTGGATGGCCTCAGTGTCCAACCCAGCCTCGCACAACGCTTGCTCAGCCTCATCCTCGCCGATCTCATCAGGCGCTCCGATGAGCGCGTCCGAAAGACTATTCATTCTGTTGCGGGCCTCTTCAGGGGTGCGACGTTTCATAGCGTTCGGCCTTCTTCCTCAGGCAAGTGAACCAGCCCACTTTGACGCAGCCGCCGGCGCAACTTCTTTTTTCGGTTTTGAATATCGGCAGCGCTGGTTCCCAAAGCATCGGCGATGTCCTCGGGTTTGTACAGTTCCAAGTCCAGCACCGCTTCGACCAGTTCCTTGAGTGGCGGCTCGTCGTCGACAACCGCTCGAATGCGCGCTCGATACTCGTCCTCGTCAACAACCGAGGACGGGGCAGGCGCCAACGATTGCGGATACTCATCCAGCGCCGGCTTCTCGTGGTCCTTCTCTTCCGAGTCCTCGTTGACGGAGATCGTCGCGCGTGTCTCCTCCAGTTCGTGTGATTTCTTGCGCAACGCGTCGAAGATGTCGTTCCGCAGCGCAGTACCCAACACGGCCATCAACGATCCCCGTGACTTTTGATGCTTGATTCTCCCGGTGGCACACTCCGACAGGACTTTTGCGACAAAATCCTCGACCGAGAGGCCGGTGCCGGGAACCACCGCATCCTCTCCGCCAAGCGAAAATTGTCCGAAGACGACCAACCCATAGGCCATCAGTCGCTTGCTGAGCCCCTTAAAGTCGGGAAGTTGGCCGTGCTCACTCAATCCATCCCTCTATCTTGTATGCGATTCAATCTCCCTGTTTTCGCCAAGTGCCGGAAAAATCTCTTTATGCCCGGCGACCGAGTCGCCCAGAAGAATTCGGAACCCGCATGGCAAAAACAGCCGCCTTCGAACGCATAAAGGATAGCAGGGGCGATGACGCAATGCCTGTACGGCAGTCGTCACCACCGGCTCCATCCCACGGCGAAAGATGTGCACTGGTCGACACGAGCCGAGCGGGCACAAGGAAGAAGAGGCGAATTCATCTGCAGCGAGGCGAAAAGGCGAAAGGCAGGCCCCAGCGGTTTGCTGTCAACCGGGGAATGTCTACCGACTCGGTTTTGCGCCAATCTGCTTAACCGAAACGTGGTACAAGGAGAAGCCCCAGTGATAAAGAAGATCTGCTTTGTTTTAATCGTCATGCTCCTGTTCGCGCTCCCCGCGATCACGCAGGAACCGAACACGGCTGCAGCCCAACTCACAACTGATACTCCGCATTTTCAAAGTGGCGATGAAGTTAGCTTCACCATGAAGCTGAATGAACCGCTGCCTGAGGGAGCGCGCTTTGACGTGCGCCTTTCTCCTGTTTCTGTGAATCAGGAAATAACCATTTCATCGCAGGAGCCAAGCGACAAGGATCGCAAGGAGTTCCTGTTGAAATTTACGCTTCCCGATCACGCACGAGGCGGCGAATGGCACATTG
>JBEKQO010000305.1:0-8557 GCA_049519635.1 Terriglobia bacterium
GCGATGTGGCGGGGGCTGGAAACGGATTCACGGTGGGGCTATTGAGGCACTCCCAGAGGAAACGGGGAGCAACAAGCTAGGCCAGACCTTCGGAACACCGCGCCAGTCCTCGACCCGACCGCGTTCCTGGATGCGATCATGAAACCGGAATTTGATCGCACGTATCCTGTACACGACTTGGTTGCAACCGATAAGTCATTATTGGACAGTTTGATAGCTGGTGCGAAAGAGGGGACTCGAACTTCGAACGACTCCTAATTCTCCGTAAGTTACAGATATTACGTCGCAGCTAACGCCACCAAATGATATCAAACACGGGGTGGATTGTGCGTAGATTGTACACGGCCGTCCTCCCAATCACATTCATCGGTTTTCCCGCGCGAAAGCCGGAATTAAGTTAGTTTTCCCTCCAGGGCACTCCAGCACATGGTGAGTCGAATCGAGCAGGACACTGACACCTTCTCAGTTCAAAGATTTCCTGGGGGTTTCCGTGATTGCTGACGGGAAGGGCGTTTTTCATTCCCAATCTACCCAAGTAACCATTCAACATGGATTTCGAGGGTTTCGTGAAACTTAAGTCGCCGGCGCGAGCGATGAAGAGTGGGGGGCGGCCGCCGACGGCGGACTGACCGGAGCCTTATGATCGCCTCAGTCCTCGTTGGGAAATACCTTGTGTTGAGGGGGAGGCATGGGGGCATTCCCTTTTCGATCGCGCCACAGAATTCGATTCAGCGTGGTGCTTTCGGCGGCGTCCGCATGCGAAAAGTCCAGTCTGGATGATTCCCTGGCGCCCGGGGCGCGGGGCGAGTTCATCGTATAGATCAAGCCGTTGAGTTGATTGACGTGGTCGACAGTAAAAGGCGCCTGGCGGCCCGGCCCGGAGAACAGCACGCCCATCACCGGGGCATGGGCATCGTTGTTGTTCATCGGCGGCAATCCCAGCAAGGTCTCGAGTGTGTGAATCATGCTGACCGTAGTGTAAAAGGTGTGGTCAAGGAAGGGGTGTTCGAGCGAGCCGGGTGAATATTTGCTGACCACGAGGGCGGTGCTGCGGTGGGCGTCGACGTGGTCAGGGCCGGCCTGCGCGTCGTCCTCCAGGATCAGGATGGCGGTATCATCCCAGTATGGGCTATGCGAAACCGCCTCCACCAGCCGTCCGACCGCCAGATCGTTATCCGCCACCGCCGCCCCGGGCGTAGGAAATCCCGGCCTGGTTCCGGCCGTGTGATCGTTGGGCAGCCTCATCACAACCAGGGCGGGTAGCTCCCGGCCATGGCCCGTTTTCCGCGCCTCCACAAACTCTTTGAACTCATTCAGGAACTCGTCCACCCGCAACTGGTCGGGGTACTGCATATTGAATTCGGGAAAGCGCGGATCGAAGTGCCCGTCGATTTCCGGCTTGGTGGCGACATCGCGAAAGATCATGGGAACCGGCCACGGCCACGGGCTGGCAGAGCCGTGCGGCGCGCCGAGATACTCCGGCAGCGGTTCACCTTTTCCAATGGAATTCTTCGGGCAGCTCGCCCCAGCGGGCAGCGGATGGTGCTCCTTGGGATCGGTCACCTGGTAGCCGAAATCGCACCACTGAGTCTCAACGAATTCGGCGTAATCGCGCAGCGTCAGCCCGTGGGCCGCGACATTGGCCCAGAGATATCCGGTGGCCGGCTCGTCAGCATCCGGTATTCCTTCGACGTAGGGATAGTCGTGGTCGACGTCGCCTTCGTAGTCGTAGGGACGCTCAACCCCCCTTTGCATGACTTGCCAGGTTTTCTCGGTGTAATCGCTGCTAATGGCCGCGGTGGACCAAACGTGGCCGTCGCCGGAAACATTGCCGCTGCAATAAAAATTATCGAGTATCCCAAAACGCCGCGCGAGTTCGTGTTCGTTGGGCGTGATATCCGCACAAAACATGCACAGGGACGCATCGCCATCGCCGGGTTTCAAATCTCCAAACACCTGGTCGTAAGTTCGGTTCTCCTTGATCACATAAATCACATGGCGAATGGGATTGTTCCCTTGGTTAAAGGGTATGGAAAACTTCCGCGCCTCCATGAGATTGCTCTTCTCGACTTCCCGGGTGAGCGTTGCCAGTTCGGATTCAGCCTTTTGAATATTGACGCGGGCGACCGATCCATAGAGCATCGAGACCACAAAGGGGTGGGCGCGCAGGCGAGCGTAGGAACGCGGCGGCGCGGGGGGGGAATTGGGTCCCGAACTCGTTCCCTTCCCCGAGGTAATCAGCAAGTCTCCACCCCGCACCGCGAGCGCCGTGGGATACCATTCGGTGGGGATGAACCCCAGCGCATGGCGGGGAGTATTGAAATCATTTGAACTGACATCAAAGACGGCAATAGCATCGGACCCGGAATTGGCCACAAAAAGTTGTTTGCCGTCCGCCGACTGGGCGAGGGCGCTGGGATAACTTCCGCCGTAGGTCTGCCCGGGCAATTTCGTGGAAATTAGGCCCAGCAGACGGCCGCTCGCGGTGTCCACCGCCGCCACCGCATCGGCATTGGACAAAGTAACGTAGAGGCGCTTCTGGTCGGGGCTGAACGTCATCGCCGTGGGGTGGGATCCGGCCGCGATGGGAGAAGAGGGCAGAAGCAGCGGTATGCGCCGCAGGACCTTGCCATTTTGCAGATCCAGCTCCGCAATCGCCGAGGCGTTCCACACGCTGCAATAGGCCCGCGCTCCATCGCGGGTGGCGATTACGGTGTAGGGATACGATGCCGGGACGTGTTGGCCCTCGGACAAATCGAAGGTGCGGAGCACGCGACCGTGGGCCGCATCCAGCAGGAGCGCGTTATCCGAAAGGTTATCGGCCACCAGGATTTTGTCCCCGCCCGTGCCGGGAATGACCGCCAATCCGGCGGGGTACGGTATGGTCTTGTCGGCGGCCAGGTTGGGCAAGGCAGGATTGCGCTCGACTCCAGCGCGCAACGGCTGTAGGGGAATCTTCAGAAAACGCTTTGGGGTCACGGTGCCGTTTTCAAAGGCGTAAACCGCGACCCCATTTCCGAGGTTGCCTTGCCGCTCGCCCGCAGGATCCGTGTAGGACGCGACCGAAGCGTAAAGCTCGGTTCCATCCGTGCTGAACGCCAGGCCGATGAAATAGGTCTGCCGCGCCCGAATGGAAAATCTCCGGTCGGGAATGTCGCGCAGTTCATTCGTTTCCAGATCGAGAATGGCGATCGACTGCCCGTAGTCCGACTCGGCCGTGCCAAAACCGTTATTCAGGATGGCCAGGTAGCGTTTGCTGGGATCGAGCGCCACGGTCACCGGAAAGCTGTTGGTGCGGCGAGGACTTCCGGGAACCGGTTCGAGCAACATTTTGCTCGATGGCAGCGGAATCGTATGCTCCTGGGCCAGGCTCGACGCAGGGCTGGTCCCCATGGCGACGATGCCGAGGAAAAGGATTGTTTGCAATCCCCATGGAAATTCGATCGATCGACTCACTCGCCACCTCCGGTCCTGCGGCGCTCGTTCTTTGCACTTTAGTCGTAGCGCCGCCCTTGAGGGCGGCAGGTGCCAGGCTCAAGAGCTTACGGAAAAACGATGCGTGTCATCCTGAGCGAAGCGAAGGACCTTGCTCTGAGCCTTATCAATCCGATAGGCAGTTCATTCGTAGTGCGTTTACGTGAAGCGCTTTCACGATCCGTCGTGAATCTCGGTCGTGTCAATGCGCTAGAGCTCATAGCAAGGTCCTTCGCTTCGCTCAGGATGACACGTGCGGTAGGTTTTTCCGCAGCCTGTCAAGCCCGGCGCTACGTAAGATAGGGGCACGCCATGGCGTGCCCCTACGACACACTAGAACGTCCACTTCAAAGCAAACTGGATCTCACGCTGGCTATCCGGCAACAGCGTGCTGGTAATGCCGGCGCCGCCCTTGGCGTTAACCCGCGTGCCGGGGTTGTTGAATGCCGGCTCGTTCAACATATCGAAGGCCTCCACCCGGAACTGAAGGTTTTGGCGCTCGGTCAGGGCAAAGTTCTTATGGAGAGAAAAGTCGGTGTCCGCGAATCCGGGGCTGCGCAGCGTGCCGCGGCCCGCATTGCCAAAATCGCGCGCCACGGCCTGGCCGGGAGCAAGCTTCGGAAGTTGAAAGGCCTCCTGGTTGAACCAGCAGTGGATGGTCTGGTACCCCGGACAGCCCAGGGATGCCTGCCCAGTGGTGTTAAAGGAGAAATCATAAGGATCATGGATGGCGTCGGGCCGCGGTGACCCGCTGCCCGTGTTGGTCACATCCGAGGAAAGCCCGGGATTGATGGCGCGTCCGCTTTCGAGCGTTGTGATGCCGGTTATCTCCCACCCGCCCACCACGGCGTTCGCCACGCCATGCTGGTTCAGAAACGCCTTACCTGCGCCGAACGGCAACTCATAGAGGTAGCTGACGCTGAGGCGGTGGTGAATGTCCGGCTCCACCGGCCCTTTTTCGGCGGCGATCTTGTAAACGTTCTGGACATCTGATCCATACAGCCCATTGGCGGTGCCCAGATTATTGGCGAAGGTGTAGGCAGCAAGAAGATTCAATCCCTTGGAGAAACGCTTGTTGAGCGAAGTTTGGAAAGCGTTGTAGCTCATATCAAACTCCGGCACGTCGATCGTGTAGATGGTTTGTAAATTCGGCAACTGATTGTAGTAGAGTCTCCCGAACTGCGTGCCGTTCTGGAAGTTGGTATCCAGCGGCTGGGGTGGTTGGTTGAAGTCGCCCGATTCATGGTCCCACAGTCCGTTTCCGCGCGTTCCCACGTAGGCCGTTTGCAGTGTCCAAGTCTCCCCAAACTGATGCTGCACGTTAAAATTCCACTCCATGATGCGCGGCGGCTTCAGCACCGTGCCGCCCGACCGCACATTTCCGGAGGGGTTGTTGGGATCGGCGTGCGGAAGCGTGGCGGGAAACCCAGCGGAGATGAACTGAGTCACCGTGGGAACATTGATGGGGTTGTAGGTTACCGTGTAGAGACCGTAGCTGGGGGGATTGGTAGCGAGGTCGTCAAAGTCGTCGCCGTCCGGAGCGTAAAAAATGCCGAAACCGCTCCGCACCACCGTGCGCTTGGCGCCAAACGGCGACCACGCAAAGCCGACGCGCGGACCCCAATCGTTATAGTCGAACCCGACCCCGCCATGGGACACGGCATTCGTGCCGAAGGCATTCACCACTTTGAGGCTCGAGAAATTGAAGCTCCCGATGCGTCCGTTTTCCGGAGATTGGATCGAATGCCGCAGACCCAGGTTGAGGGTAAGATCCTGAGTCACCCGAAAATCGTCCTGAACAAAGGCGGCATAATCCCAATACCGGCTGGGCATGATGCCGGGCAGCGCATCCTGATAGATCGACTTCGGAATCCCGAGCAGCAGGTCGGCAATCGCATTCCCGCCCTTGCCCGTCACCAGATTGCTCGTGTAGTTTCCGGTCAAGCTAAACAACCCCTGCGGGGCTTCTACTTGAAGGTAGTTTTGCTGTTGGCGCCGGAAATCCGCCCCGAACTTCAGCATGTGGCGGCCATGACTCCAGGATACGGTGTCGCCGATTTGCCAGAAGTTCGAGATCACAATTTCCGGGTCGAACTCGGTATCACCGATGCCCTGATAATTGCTGGGAAGGAACTGGGTCATGGCGGAGGAATTCTGGTCACGGTTGGCGTTGGGAATTCCGAATACCTTTTCCGCCTGGTCCTTGCCGTAGCCCTGCGACAGCCCCACGATCTGGGGGCGGAAGTAGCCGCCGTGCAAGTCGTTCACCATGGCGGAACCCAAACTTCGGGTCCACCCCAACCCCCAATGCTGATATTGGTTGTTGATATCGCCTTCATGCTGATTCGCCGAGCCTCCCACGATCCCGTCCGTGGTGCCGAGTTCGGAAGGCTGGAACACCGCGACTTTGTCGAAAGCGAAATCCGCGAAGAGCTGGTCCTTGTCCGAGAGGCGATGGTCGATGCGAATGTCGAACGAATTCTCGTTCTGGGTGCGCACCGGATTCAGGAGAAAATTATTGACGGTCCCGGGAGCATTCGGCAGGGGGTAGACGTTTACAATCGCCTGGCCGAGGGAGCTGATGCGCCCTGCCGGGATCACCGACGGATCTGCCGGGTTTAGCACCGAGCGCGCGCCCGTCGTGGGGTTGGTGGTCAGGGGATCGTACAGCGTAAGCCCGAGATCGGTGAAATCGCCGGTGCGCTCCGCGGCCGTGGGCACGGTGGACACGTAAGGTTGGCCGCGGTTGATGTGGGTGGTTTGAAAATCACCAAAGAAGAAAGCTCGATTCTGCTTGATCGGCCCGCCGATCAGGAACCCGTCCTGATTCTGCCTTAATTCCGGCTTCGAGGCGGAAAAGAAGTTGCGCGCGTCCAGCAGGTCGTTGCGGAAGAATCCGTAAACTCCGCCATGAAACTGATTGCTTCCGTTTTTCAGAACTACGTTGACCGCCGCGCCGCCCCGGCCGAATTCGGCGCTCATGGAGTTCTCCTCCACGCGGAATTCCTGGATGGCATCGGGTGGAGGCATAATCACCAGGCCGCCGTTGCCGAAATCGTTGTTGTCCACGCCGTCCAGCAGCCAGTTGTTGGAGGAAACCCGGAGCCCGTTGATCGAAAGGCTTTGGGAGGGACGCGGGTTTTCCACCGTTCCCTGCCGGTCGTTGGCGCCCGGCTGGCCGACATTGGCGCCCGGACCCAGATAAGCGAGCGTGACGAAGTCCCGCCCGTTCAACGGCAATTCATCGACGCGATGCTGGCTTTCGATGGTTCCCAGCGATGACGTCTCGGTGTCAATCAAAGGAGGGGCCGTCGTGACGTTCACCGTTTGGTTTACCGTCCCCAGCTTGAGCGCCACGTCGACGCGGACCACCTGGTTGACCCCGACGCTGACGCCCGGCTGCACGGTGGTTTGGAATCCAGTCTTCTGCACCTCCACCGCGTAGCCGCCGACGCGCAGCAGCGTGGCGTTATACCTGCCTTCCGCGCTGGTGGTGAGTTGCGTTTTTTCCCCCGTCGCGTTTTCTGTGACGATTACCGAGGCGCCGGAAATCGCGGCGCCGCTCTCATCCGTCACCACACCCGTGATACCGCCTCGATCAACCTGCGCCTGAGCGCAAACTGCGCCCAGCAACCAAAGCACCCCAACCATTCCTATGATTGTTCCTCGCGAGCGCATAACCCTCTCCTCCTTGTTTTATGGGATTCAAGCAGTCTCCGCTTCTCGAATCGGCTGCGACGGATCTTTCTCACGCGCGAAACAGCCGGGGCGCCGACATTACTCCCCGAAGGTCCGGAGGTTCCCTCGCTTGACCGCTCAGACTGTTATGATTTCACGCGGTTGTGACCCGTGGCTTCTCGGGGCGGGCGCCAGGTTTTGCTTCCTGTTCACCCGGCTCAACGCCTTTTCGACGAAGCAGAACCTCACCTGCAAGGTGAGGTCACGCTCCTGAAGCTCAAAGCATAGTCAGTGTCGCAGCCCTAAGTTAAGGCCGCATGAGTGAATCGTGAAGTTACCGTTAAGTGGGTCCGGCTTCTTCGCTTCCACTTTTTTGTATATCGCAGGGCGCCGCTTTTAAACGCCATCAATTCATCCAGTTCACTCGGCTGTAAGTCACGCTTAACGGCGTCTCGTTATCCTTTCCCTGTCAACAACATTATGAGGTGTATATGTCAAAGAGCTATCCATCGTTGGTGAACCGCAGCCTCGCCCTTGTCTTCGCTACTGCAATGGTATACGCGGGTTGCTTGCTGAAGGCCAATCCCCATGCAGCCGATCAACCCAGGATTATTCTGACCACCGCCCACCGCGGCGAACATCTGCATCATCCCGAAAACTCGATTCCGGCGATCGAAGCCGCCATTGATGCCGGCATGGACTTTGTGGAATTGGGCATACGGACGACGGCAGATGGCAAGCTCGTGCTGATGCACGACCGCACGGTGGATCGGATGACGGACGGCAAAGGATTGGTCAAAGACAAGACATTAGCGAAAATCAAAGCGCTTGATCTTGGAGTCCGTTTCCCCGGGCAGTTTCCGAATCTGCGTGTGCCAACCTTCGACGAAGCACTTGCCGCTGCGCACGGCAGGATCGGCATCTACATCGACGCCAAAGATGCTACGCCGCAGGATCTGATCGCCGCCATCGAACGGCACGACATGGGAAGTCACGTGCTGTTTTGGTCCGAGCATCCCGATTTCATGAGTCAAATCCAGCAACTTCGCCCCGATCGGGGCCGCCAGGAACGCAAAGGTTGGGATTTTCGTCGACCGGCAGACTCCCGAAGAATGGCGAGATGCCATCGATCGCGGTGCGACAGGGATACAGACGAACCACCCCTTCGAACTTACCTGTGGTTCGCCAAAACTCCATCAGCTTGAAAGGTATTGATTATTCAGCTGGTTCCCTCCACACTCCAACCCATGATCGAGACACTGCGCTGGCTGGGAATTTTGATGAGGGCAGCTCTTAGAGAGCGCCGTGACTTGGCACTGGAGAACCTGGCTCTGCGACAGCAGCTGGGAGTGCTCAAGAGAAGGAAGAGAGTTCCCAGACTGAAGAGGGGCGACCGATTGTTTTG
>JBEKQO010000306.1:0-8553 GCA_049519635.1 Terriglobia bacterium
ATCTCTTCTTTGAGGCGCCGAATGAAGTATCTGGTACGTTTCTCAGGAAGCAATGTATCAAACGCATATTGCGTGGAAAGGACCTTCGAATCCAGCAACCTCCAAATGGCGTAATAGGGGAAGCGCTTGCCCATATGCGGGGTGGCCGTGAGCAGCAGGAGATGAGTCGATTGCTCGCTTAGAGATTCCGCTAATCGATACCTGCGGGTCTTGGTGTCCGGGCGACTTGGATCACCCCATGCCAGTTTGTGAGCCTCGTCGAAGACAACCAAATCGAACCTCGGGAGTATATTCGACGTCAATCGCTCCCTTACTGCATCCGTGGCAGCAGTATCAACACTAATAATGAAGAGTCCCGTTCCGGGCTCCGTTAAAGGATCGCCCTTTGCAAAGCTGGCGCTCCGGAGAATCGTGAAATCTAGGTCGAAGAAGTGCTGGAGCTCGCGGCGCCAGTTCCACGTGAGTCCGGCCGGCGCGCAGATGAGCGCTCTCTTTAGTCTTCCGCGGTTGATCATCTCGCGGATATAAAGCCCGGTCATGATGGTTTTGCCTGCTCCGGCATCGTCGGCTAAAAGGAAGCGCAGCGGGTTCTGCGGCAGTAACCGCTCGTAGACTGCAATCCTCTGATGCGGTAAGGGAACGACCCGGGAAAGCTCCAATCCGAACGCTTTATTAAAGAGGTGCCCGTTTTGCAACCGCTGGGCGTCGATAACAAGCTTCACAGCGTCGGCATCACCTTCAAAATCCAAGCGGATCTGTGGAAATGGCAATTGCGGGGCTGCTAAAGCCGCCGAAGGCTCCGACTCAAGCATAAGAGCGCGCAAGCGCTGAACACGATCACTTTGGGGCTTAGCCTTTCCGTTTTCCCACCGATTCACGGTGGCGAACGACACACCCAAAGCCGCCGCAAATGCCTGTTGCGATAACTGCAGTCGAGTTCGAAGCTGTTTAATCTGCTCAGAATTCATCAAAACTCCATTAGCTATATATAGCATACGCCATATAGAATTTTCAACGCAAGTGATTTTATAAAACCTGTACTTTACAACGCTATATCGCATATGCTATAGTCTATGAATGATGGAACAGATTGGATCTGCTGGGGAGATCAAAGTGAGGAAATAGAGCCATGGCGACTAAGGTTACGTTTTTCCCTGTTCAAAACGGAGATATGACGCTGGTTAGGCTCGGCGACGATCCGGAAACGACGCTGCTCATCGACTGCAATATTCGTCAGGCGGCTGACGAAGATGATGAAGGAGCTGATCGAGTTCGCAAAAATTAGGGGTTAGCGATGATCCTTTCCGACAACGAGACGAGGGTTGATCTTCTCAACAACGAACCGATCGCTAAAACGATCGTGATGCTCTTGCGTAAACAACAGGACCGGCCAATCACAATCGGCGTCCACGGTGATTGGGGCGCGGGGAAATCAAGTGTTCTTGAAATGATTGATGCGGAACTAAGCACGCAAGACCGCGTTTTGTGTCTAAAGTTTAACGGCTGGAGGTTTCAGGGATTCGAAGACGCGAAAATTGCGCTGATTGAGGGCATCGTATCCGGTTTGATCGAAAAGCGGCCCATGCTCACCAAAGCCAGCATGGCGGTAAAGAATATTTTTCGCCGCATCGACTTGTTGAAGTTGGCTAAAAAAGTCGGAGGCCTGGCATTGGCCGTTCACGCTGCGCACGCCGGCATGCCTCCGATGGAAGCTCATGCTCTGATAAGTGCACTTGAAAGCGCGGTCCCTGACCCTGCAAAACTCTCGCAAGAGAGCCTCGACTCAGCCATTACGAGCGTGAAGGGTCTTCTGAAACCGGACACGGAGACAACGAACGTACCGGAAGAAATAGCTGGTTTTCGAAAGGCATTTGACGAATTGCTAAAGCAAGCTGGTATAGATCAGTTGATAGTCCTTATCGACGATCTCGACCGTTGCCTCCCTGAAACCGCAATTGAAACCTTGGAGGCCGTGCGTCTCTTTGTGTTTACCTCTCATACCGCGTTCGTGGTCGCTGCTGACGAACCGATGATCGAGTACGCCGTACGGAAACACTTCCCCGACCTACCAGACACTTCTGGACCGCAGACTTACGCGCGAAGCTATCTTGAGAAGTTAATCCAGATTCCGTTTCGTATCCCCGCGTTGGGTGAAGCAGAAACCCGTATTTATGTGACGCTATTGTTTGTCGGCGCAGAGCTCGGCGAAGACGATGCGGCCTTCACCCGATTGATTGTCGCCGCGCGCGAGCGGCTGAAACGTCCCTGGGCTGGCAGTGTTCTAGATGCCGCCGCCGTGAAGAGTGCTTTGGGTGCGAAGGAGAGCCGTGCACACAATGCACTTTTCCTCAGTGCGCAAGTTGCCCCGATTCTTGCGAGCGGTACCAAGGGAAACCCTCGACAAATCAAGCGTTTCCTCAACACGCTATTGCTACGTCAAGCCTCAGCAGAGGCGCGTGGGTTCGGGGAGGATGTGAAACTGCCCGTGCTCGCAAAATTGATGCTGGCCGAGCGTTTTTTGACCCGCGTATTCGAGCAAATCGCCGGAGACGCCGCATCGGCGCCGAGCGGTATTTGCGGCGACCTAGCACTGTTGGAAGCTGCAGCCAGTGAGGAGAAAAAGAAGCCAGCGGCCAAACAATCCGCTGTTGCGGAGGTCGCGGCGAAACAGGGTGTCGCCAAGCTAGAAGTCGCGAAAGCTCACGAAAGCGTTCAGTTGAGTGAGTGGCTGTCATCTCCGGCGACGCGGGATTGGGCGCGGGTACAACCGCCAATCGGCACGATTGATCTTAGACCCTATCTCTTCGTTGCGAGGGAACGGAAGAATTATTTCGGTCCGACCACAGTGCTGGGGCAAATCGCCAGCGTGGCTGAGAAATTGTTAGGCCCGAAGCTGGTTGTCCAGGCCCACGAAACAGAGCTGCGTCGGTTGGCTGTTCCGGAGGCGGCGCAAGTCTTTGAAGTCGTTCGAGGACGTATCATTGGCGCTGATACTTTTGATACGGAACCTGCGGGAGTCGCAGGACTTGCCGTTCTCGTGAAAGCACACTCAATTCTTCAAGGTAATTTACTCGACTTCCTGGAATCTTTACCAAGTGACCGAACCGGCGCATGGGCATGCAGCGGTTGGGAAGGTTCGATCAAGGATGCTGATATGGTTAGGCGCTTCGAGCAGCTCCTCGACGTATGGAGCCGAAATGGAGCGGATTTTCTGAGGGTTGCTGCCGGCGTCGCACTTCGGACACGGAAATCTGGAGGCCGATAGTGGGCACTTCGAATTCTTACGGAGGTCAGGACGGGAGCAAACCACTGGTACCGACTTGGCTCCCCAACGAAGGAGCGTCTGCGCAAGCGCCACAGCCACCACAGATTTCGCTGCCAGTATCAGCCTCAGATAAGGGCGCAGCACCAGGCGGTCTGCCGTTTCCGGCACCCACAGTACCTGTGCTTCCGCCGATACCCGCGCCGGGCGACTCGGTCAGGTTTACCGCGGCGAGAAATAACTTTTCGCGTTTCGCAAGTTCCGGCGGCCATGATCGTAGGAGTCTTGGGCGGGCGATCTCTAATTATGTATCAAGGTCGTCGGGTGGCAGTCGAACTGCGGCACGCCGGATGGGCCCGTCTCGACGTAGCAACACACGGCTCGTCAATGTTCTGTCAAGTGCCATCGTTAACGGTCCCGCAGAAGCGTTACGTACACTCAAACTTGGCAATTTAGTTGGTCGTCCCATCGAGGAGGTCTTTCTCGGGTTAGTTGATTATGTTTGTCCAGAGGGCGGTACAATCGATGATGGCATTGCACGCGATGCTTTCATCGAGACCGTGGGTGATCTGGCGGACAATGGAATCACGAACTTCGATACCCTCACAGTCGATCAACTTCAGACGGTTTTTGAACTTTATGCATCGCATGCGATAGAAGCTCGTCTATGCAACGATATTGGCACCAACATGGTTACTTTCCCAGCGAGCGCGGGGGATGCCGCCAATGTGCAGGCGCAACTGACGGACTTCATCAGGCGTAGTGTAGCGGACGCCCTCACAAGAGCAGGCACAAGCATTCAAGCTCTGACGCCTGGTCTAGTGGCTGGGTTCGTTTCAGGGGTCTACGAACAGGCTTTCGCCATCCTCCAAAGTATGGGCGAAGCGGAGGTGGACGCAGAATGAGACGCCACGTCCTCATCGGAAGATTCGGATCTAATGACAAGGTTGAGGTTCCAACAGCCAGCGCTGAGGTCTCGACGAAACTCGATTTTGTAGTGGCGAAAAAGCGTCTAGAGCATGGTATCGGTTCAGCCTTGGACGACCTCGCCAGGTTGGGGGTGTTTCCAACAGAAATCGGACTCGACCTCCTTGTCTTGGCAGCTCATGTCCAAGCGGCCGATACCCGCATTTCTAGAACGACAGAGTCTCAGGACAATTGGACCCGTGAAATACGACTGGTAGTTCCAGTCAGTGATGTCGAATGTTGGATGAAGACAACTGCCGCGCTGGAGCGTCTGTTGAATTTCCTGACGGGCGACCTTTGGACAATCCACTTCAGACCCCGTCCGGCTGGGTTCGAAAAGTGTGTACCAGGCAAACCTAAGCAACACACAAGCCCGCCGTTCGATAGTCTTGCGCTCTTCTCGGGCGGACTTGATAGTCTCATCGCTGCGATTGACAGCCTTGAGCAGGGACGAACCCCGCTTTTGATAAGTCACGCTGCCGAGGGTGCGACAAGCGATTCTCAAAATACACTATTCCACGGACTGAAAAAACACTATGCAAAGGCCGCGTTTGAGCGGCTGCGGATCTGGATGGCTTTCGCTGACGGACTTGTAAAACATGTCGCATCGGAGAAGACAACTCGGGGCCGTTCCTTCCTGTTCCTTGCTTCGGGCGCATTCGTCGGCTCAGGGCTGAATGGCACGTTCACTCTTCGGGTGCCCGAGAACGGACTCATCGCCCTCAACGTGCCGCTCGATCCGCTCAGGCTTGGTGCCCTTAGCACACGGACAACGCATCCTTTCTATTTGGCGCGATGGAATGATCTTCTGCAAGCGGTAGATATTCCAGGGCGGGTTGAAAATCCATATTGGAACAAGACGAAGGGGGAGATGGTCGCCGGTTGCGCAATTCAGTCGCTGCTTAGTCGGCTCCTTCCGGCCGCGCTTTCATGCGCTTCTCCTACCAAAGGCCGGTGGCAAGGCCATGGAACAGGACACTGTGGATTTTGCCTGCCCTGTCTCATCCGGCGAGCTGCCGTGCTGAAGGGATTCGGCCGCCCCGACCCTACGACCTATACTCTTTCGAACCTCTCTGCCGAAGTCCTCGATACACATCAGGCGGAAGGTCAACAAGTGCGGTCCTTTCAGTTCGCAATCGAACGACTCCGCCGAAAACCAAAGTTGGCCTCTCTACTCATTCACAAACCGGGTCCGCTGTCAGATGAATCGCCGGCCCGGCAGATAGCCCTCGCGGACGTATATCGCCGCGGCATCGGCGAAGTAGCCACTCTGCTCGCTAGTGTCCAGACAAAGCCAAAGTAGCGACCCATGACTTTTCCCCTTGTGGATTTTCATTGTCACTTGGATCTCTTCCCAGATATGCCCTCCGCCGTGGCGGATGCTGAAAGAGCGGGCGTATACACACTTACGGTGACCACAACGCCAAAGGCTTGGCCTCGCAACTATGAATTGACCCAGACAACCCGACATGTCCGGGCAGCGCTGGGCCTCCATCCGCAGTTGGTCGCAGAGCGCTCAAGCGAAATCTCAATATGGGAAGAGTATTTGCCACAAACTCGGTACGTCGGGGAGGTCGGTGTAGATGCAGGTCCGCGTTACTACCGTTCTCTGGGCCTGCAGAAGGAAATATTCGAGCGAGTTCTGCAACGTTGCACGGAAGCGGGCGGCAAGGTCTTGACGGTGCATAGCGTCCGGGCTGCGACCATAGTTTTGGATCTCATTGAGAGACATTTATCCTCTGGGAATGGTCGCATTGTCTTGCACTGGTTCACCGGTTCAAAATCGGAGGCCAGGCGAGCGGTTGATCTCGGCTGCTACTTTTCAGTAAACGCTCAGATGCTGCAGGCCGAGAGGGGACGCGACTTGGTTGCAAGCTTGCCTCTAGATCGACTCCTGACAGAGACTGATGGACCATTTACGCGAGTCAGTGGCCGCCCAACTTGTCCCTCTGATGTGGCAAATACGATAGAGGCTCTCGCGAGTTTGCGAAACTTGGCGGCAGTTAGAATGGCGGCACTCATCAGTGGAAACTTGAAGGATCTTTTAGCCCGACCCTAGGTAACGAGAGGCAGACAGCAGGTAGGTTAAGCAATGTTGAAGAAAGGGGGCAAAGAACCCGTGGTGTTTGACGGCAATCGCAGGATTCGCCGTGCCGTGTCTAATGGCGAAAGACAATCATCGGTGAAAACAGAGATCGGGGGCCAGGTCCGGCGGTGGATGAAAGAGAATACGAAGGAAAATAGGCGGCTGGAGTTCAAGCTCCGAATTGACCTCAGCGGTGTTGGGGCTAAGGCGGAGTTCATTCGCGACGTGATCTCACTTGCCAACTCCGAAGGAGAAGCTCCGCGCGAGCATGGCCATCTCGTCATCGGCTTCAGAGACGGTGAACGTCGCGACATTCGGGGAGAACACTATGATGGCGCCACTTTCAGCCAGATTCTCGAAGCGCATATCTCTCCAGCCGTTGATATATCGTATGAGGAGTTTAGTAACGGAAGCAGCGGTCGTGTCGGTGTCCTGGTCGTGAAACCCGATCCAAATGTCCTCTACGTTGTGCGTAAGAAACTAAACGATGACAAAGGCAATGCTCAACTCTTGCCGGGCCAATGCTGGGGAAGGAAAAACGCTGGTCGAAAAGTTGAGCTTGACGGCGAAGCAATTCAAGCGCGGTTCTGTGAGATTATTAACCGTCGGATCGAGGAGGTGACAGAGGTCCTTCAAGAAAAGATCGACGAATTGGAGCATGGAGGGGGGCCAGTACTCGAAGTCAAACGGATTCGTTTCGAGATGGAGGCGACGCAAGACTGGGATGCACTCGAAAACAATCTACAGAAACTAATCCCATACGCGCGCGAGTTCGGCCTGGTGGTCAAGCATGAAGTACTCGATGCAGTTTCGGTGGCCACGGACAGGACCCGGCAAGGTATGCCTGTTCATGTGGCGCAGGCTGCCGAATATGTATTGTCCGAATTGATGCCCGTTGGTTGGGGGGGAATGCTCCACCCCGCGCGGAAAAAGGTTTCCGATGACGACCAGAAGCTTCTGGAAAGGATTGAACACATAACGTTCGACATAACCTGGGACGCGTGCCGATATCTACGCGATCTCGGGGTGGTCAAGGTTGGCGCAGAGCGGTATTGGGCTCTGATTAGGTTTGCAACCCTTAATGGTTTGCAACGGCTTCAGGGGCTGCTCCTTGAGAATGCGCGCCGCTGCCGGGATATGTGTAATGAGGAACGCGGGCGCGGGACATTCCCTGAGGGGTGGGCGGCGATGGATGATGAGATCGAAGATGCGCTGAACCTGCCTGAGCACTCCAACCGGTCGGTGCCGCCAACTTAAAGATTGTGTCAAGTGACCGGTGTGGGAGGTCGTGCCGGTTGAAGAAAATCGCTACTACTCGCGAATGCATGACGTTAGCGCGTTGGCGGAGTCAAAAAATGATGGGTGATGACCTGACGGAGCATAAAGCCGGGTTGACAACGCCATGATGGACGTGTACGGGCGCGCGCTGAACGAGTGAACCTACAAGGCAACGCGTTTTGTCTTGAAGATGCTTCACGAGCACCGCGGGCTTGAGGCGGCCCGGATTCTACTTCATGCTACGACGGTCCCCGAAGGTTGTGTCGTTCTCTGGGAACGGAAGCGCCTCGACCTTGCAGTGGAGGCTGTCATACTGAGGCAGGAATGGTACGCTCTGGGCCTCACGGAATGACCCGCGAATCGTTTTATTGCGATATTTCCGCGTTCCGGTTTCCGGCTCACGGCCAAGAGAAACGCGAGCCAGCCACGTCCGTGGTCCGCGTGAAATAAGTTGCCCTGCTTTCCGGGCCATAATAGCACCTCCGGCCCGGAGCCGGGCACACAAGCCGCACACAAGCGCAGCGGGAATCAATATTTATAGGGGTTCTGAGTGCGTGCTACTGACGGGGAAGTCAGTAACAACCTCGCCTGAATTTCCCACAACGACACGCCCATCACCGACTGACAGTATCCTGTCCGCCAACTCCCAAACGAGGGGCGTGTGGCAGATAAATATGACTTGATGGAACCCACCCAGGTCCATAGCCCGGCGCAGCATGCGTACATACTCCTTGGCGTTCGTGGCGTCCAGGGCCCCCACGGTTTCGTCCCGGAAAAGAGTTTCGTAACGAATACCCTCACCCTGCCGCATGTTGTAGATGGCGATGCCCAGGTTTACGGCTTCATTGACCAGCACGAATTGCCCGCCTGAGAGTTCGTCCACCAGACAAGTGCGGTCCAGATTCTTGTTCCGGACCTCAACATCAAAATCGTCTACCATTCCTTTGCCGTCCGCCTTGGG
>JBEKQO010000307.1:0-9836 GCA_049519635.1 Terriglobia bacterium
GTATCCACGCACCCGATTACAATATGGGCACGGAGGTCATCGCCGGAGTAGCTACGGGAGATGAAAGTCCCCGACCGTAGGTGAGCAGGGACCGCTTCCCACTTCAATCCCCAAAACAGGTTCAACCGATTGACCAAAACTATCGCCTTATTCAGGCCGATCTCGGACCTCGCAAACGGTTGGCGGATACAGTTAGCGGGTGAAATCGTATCGCCGTCCACAACCGTGACATGCAATCCTCCTGGATGGCCGTGGGCCACAAGCGATTGATGCAGGTAAGGCAATCCCGCAACTACCGCGCTCCCTGTTCCTCCGCAACCTACCACCAGCACGCGCACCTGCCGTTCCAGCAACTCCGGGTGGATGCGGTGAATTTCCATGACCAACTCCTCAACGCTCGTTTGCGGGAGCGACGAATTCTTGTAGAGTTTCGCCGGCATCGATCAGATATCGAACTGGGAACCTCTTCTTGCCAGCGAGATTTCTCCACAACCCAATGAAGCCTTCAGGGTGGCTGGTAAGTCTTACTGCGCCTGTCGCATGGGTGAAATCCGATTGAAAGAATGCGTCTTGCCACTGTGGTATCGATGCGACATCAAAAGTGTCGGGTACACGCATACTGCCGGGGCAAACTCGAATGTCCGTGTTCCAATAAGGAGCGGTCTGGAGGGGCGTTTCAGGGGTTGGCCGTGAACTTGTAGCGACTGCTCGAACAAAGAGGTCCCTGCCTACAACTTTGAAGATCAATGCCGGATGAGGGAAGACGAGACCGTTAAGCTTCCGTGCTTCTTCATCTACCCCTCCGAAGAACATGACCCGCTGTCGCGGCCGTGACCACCAGACCAGCATGTCTGGAGTGCGGGCCATGACGTTATCGGGAAGGATTTCCGGTTTGACCTGTGCTCCGAGTCCCTGGGCAAGAGTACGGAGGAAGGCCGTGGTTAGGGCTTCACCAGGGGTGAGATAAGGAATTCCATCCTCGGCTTGCTTGACTTTGTGCAGGCTGGCGAAGGCACCATCGCCTCCACCCCGATAAACCAGGATTGCTTCGGTTAGCTTGAATTCGTGATTGGCTCCGATGTTGACGTAAGCTTTCATGGCCCTCACCTTGAAATGATCCATTGGTCGTTGCCTGGCATCAGGTCGATTACGCGGCTTGCCGCGGCAATGGTCTGGCAAGCCACTCCGAACATTTGGAATGTTCGCTGAACGCTCGCCTTGTCCGTGGGATCAAAGGGGATGATGATATTAGGCTCCGGCTCGACTTCCATCATTCCTTGAGCGTCTTCATCAAACGCGGCTGAAATTGCATCACTTTCAGCAAATATGGCAAGCAGACAGGGCAGGGCCGGATTGCAGTCTGAAAGCTGTTGGCCGATGTCATCGTCAAGCTCGGGCCGCTCCGCCTGACGCGACACGCGATCGAGGCCGGTTACGGCATCCACAAGCTTTGTTGCGAGGTACTGGTCAGCGTCCGGCTCCTGTGCGGCCCATTCCCGCAGTGTCTCGGCCCGTTCTTCAGCGTCCCGATGGTCATAGACCCTAAGCCAGTGATTAAGGGCTCCGACAAAGAGGTGGAAGAACGTCGCCGGCAGTTGCGGATGGACGCTCTCCAGTAATTGCAGCGTTGGCCCAAAGGTTGCACATCCGCAGGTTGCCTCCGAAGGTTCGACAATGAGGAACAATTGATTGGGCCTGCTTTCATCACGCTCAGCCCAATCACTGGGACTGTTACTGATCACGGCGGAAAGCAGGAACCGGTGACGGATGGCTGGGCCGTCATGCGCGTGGATCCAACGCTCAAGCGTAACCCTGATGAAGGATGTTGGGTCGCGTTCTGCCTTTTTCCAATCTCCAGGGACGGCAATATCCAGTTCCAGGAGGGCCTTGGCCAGCATCACCGCCAAGCGGTCGTCGGCAACCAATCGGTGAGCCATCGGGACAGCATCGAGTCGTGGTATTAGCAGACCACTTCCCTGTGCCATCAACTGACAGGAGGAAGCCAGCCGGGAGGGGCGTCGAGGGGCGTGCGGTTGTAAGTGCGGGCGGTCGCATTGACTGCGGCAGCGCAAAGCACGGCTGCTTGAATTAAATCCGGACATCTCGCAAACCTCCCGATAAGGGTCTGGTAACGGGCGTGGCGGCCCTGGCGAAGTCTTTCAAGTTCCGCTAGGACCGCACGCTTCGTCACCTCCTTGCTTGTTGGATTTCGGCTCATCGGGCTACCCCTTTACCCCCACGGCCCGAGAGAACAAATACCGCAACTTGTCTCCGACCGCCTCCGGCCCAGTGATTGTGGCCGTAGCGATATCGGGATATTGGTGCGCGTACGCGGCGCGGATTTCCTCCACCGAAAGCGTGGAGTTAATATCTGGAAGTCGAACGCCATTAAATTCGAAATAGCGAACAAGTTGATGGCTCTCCATTAGAGTGCGAGACCTCCCTTCGATTGAGTTGGAGCGGGTTCGGGCGTTGTAGGGGGGAACAACCCGAGTGTCTCCACGGGTGCTGAAGATGGCACGGCGTTACCAGGAGTTGGGGTTGCGGTGGATGGCGTTGAGGCAGGCGCAACCTCCATTGCAGCGGTTCCCTTGTCGGGTGGCTTCTGAGTTGCTTTCTTGCGCTCATCGGCCTTGCGCTTCACTTCCTCCTGTGCTGCCTTGGCGGCAGCCTCCATGGTGGCTTTGGCTTCGGCCAGGGTGCTGGCGGTTTGCTGGTGGGTTTGGACGTATCCGGCCAGATGCTTCCCGAGTTCAGCGTCGAGTTCCTCGGGCGGGCCGGTATAGGTGAGCGGTGTACTGAGAGCCGGGTTGTCGTCGGGCTTTGCCAGGGCGGGAATGACATTGACGCGCAGCGTCTTGTCATCCACCTTGGCCACCGTGATGAGCACAGTGCGGCCGGCGAGAAGTGGCATGAGTTCAACGAACATAGGACCTCCTTATCGCGGCGCGTGCGCGTTCTTTCTCTCGCCCGCGCCGACTACGTTGTCGTTGGGAAGATGGGTTGACTAGATTGGAGACAGGCATCTGAAGATGTTCCAGTGGACAGTGCCTAAGACGGGTCTATCACGAGTGAGCAAGGATTACCGGGCGAGGATCTCTGTTGGGTTCTCGGAATTTGTCAATGTGTAAAGAGATATCCCGCCGGGAGCGCGGTTTCCGTGCCCAGAACCTGGGATCGCTCCTCCCCCTCTGGAGTCGCTCCGCCAAAAGCGGGCAACGCGTTACGTTTCCGATTAAGGCTAGCGACTATGCGGCGAATAGGAGAAATTCAGCGGGCCAATTTCCGCGAGCGGCGTTCGGGTCCTCGAGGGGACTTCGGGGGCACCAAGATGTTGCACTTCTACGAGTAGGCCGTATCGGTCTTTGGGATTGCTTCCGAGTTCACCGTCGCCTATGCGTCACCGCGGAATTCAATGGTGGGCCCAGCGCCCAACATACTAGATCCTAAACCGGCTACGATCCGGCCGGCTTGGAGGGTCGCTGAAAGGTCTGCCGCGCGCTGGTGCCATAACATGGATTTGCTGTGGAAGTCTTTCCTAACTGATGTGCTATCATGGTTTAACTTAATCCTCGCAAGATCAGTGGAGGAAGTACCCGGCGATGCTTCTGCTGCACATTTCCGATATCCATTTCAATCACCCCATCTGCTCGACTGTAATGGACCCGGACCGTCCTTACCGCACGCACTTGATCCGTGACGCGAAAGCGCAATGTGCTGACCTGGGACCGCCAGATGCATTGATGGTCGGAGGCGACATCGCATATCATGGCGCGCCAGAGGAATATGAAGCCGCAGTTGAGTGGATCATGCAGCTGGGTCAAGCGTGTGGCTGTCCCGCGGAAAAAATTTATGTCATTCCGGGCAATCATGATGTTGACCGCACGATCGCCGCGGCAAATCGAAGCGCGCGGAACGCGCAGGCGGCAATTCGAACCGCGGATGAAAGACAGCGAGAAGGGGAATTGTTCGGACAATTTCGTGACGATCATACTGGGAAGGCGCTCCTCGCACCAATAGCGGCATATAACGCGTTCGCCGCAAGCTTCAATTGCCAAATATATCCTCCCGAGAAGATGTTTTGGCACCATGACCTTCCATTAGACGGACTCACGGTGCTGCGAATTCATGGTCTTACTTCAACTCTTCTGTCTGGTTTTGAGGGGAATGACGACCTTCCCAGAAGTCTCTATCTCAGCCCCTTGCAAACTGTTCTCGACCCAGCGGACGGGGTAGTGAACGTAGCCATTTGTCACCATCCACCTGATTGGCTCATGGACAATGACAAGGTAGACGAGGCCTTTTGCAATCGCGCTACGATACATCTATTCGGCCACAAGCACCGGCAGAGGATACACCGCGACAAGAATTACATTCGCTTCAGTGCTGGTGCTGTTAATCCTGACCGAAGCGAGGCAGGATGGGAACCCGGCTACAATTTCATCAAACTGTCAATTGTTGAAGTGGGTGCGCGCCGGTTACTCGATGTTGAGGCCCATCTACGGGTTTGGCAATCTAACCCCGATATGTTCGTTGCGAAGAGGGAGTTGGGGGGAGAAACGGTGTTTCGACACAGCCTTCCGGTAAGCGGCCCGATCGTACGGACGCCGGCGGCAAACATTTCACCGCGACTTGCCATCCAAACGCCTGAGTCTTCAACTGCGACACCCAATTGCGGAGGCGGGGATTTGGAGGCGACGATGAGCAATGAGAGCATGCGTAATCTCGTCTTTCGATTTTGGAAATTGGCCTCGAGCGAGCGGCGAGAGATCGCGTTCGATTTAGGCCTGATCGATAATTCGGATATGCGCCTACCTGAGCCCGAGCGTTATGGCCGTGCCCTCATCAGCGCTAGCGAGCGCGGGCTCCTGGAAAAGCTTGCAGAGGAAATTGGTAGAAGGGAGAAGCACTAATGACGGACAATGAGACAGCGGTAATGCATTCCGATTTTCCACGCTGGTACCGGGAGGTGGGACTTGAGGATAACCGCGACAGGTTGCAAAGACGCTGGATAGGGCTCTGTGCCCTCATCAAGAAACTGGATGCCACAGGCGTCGAATCGATGATTGGGTTGCTAATTCACACGAAGCACACGCCCAGCGGGCAGAACCTCGATCTTATCCGAAAGCCATTCAGGGACGCTGACGATCTATTCGATATGGGCGGCAACGACCGGGAGTTGGAGATACTGAGTGGCGCAACGCTTGCCGTTTTGTTCGAAAAAGGCAACGATTTGGCTGCCCGTGCGGCATTGAAGGTAACCACGGCTGCTTTCGGCGGTGCACGCGTGTTTAATCTTCCGATGGATTTAGGGGAGCTCGCCGAGCAGGCCATAGCAAGTATCGCCGAGATACGCCGAAGGCGCCCGAAATTGAGTCGATTTGCATCGGACGATACGGTAAAAGCCTACTTAAAAGAAAGTGTGGCCGCGGATCAAGGTGAAGAGATACCCAACCGAGGCCTCGCCCCCATCGGGTTGGTAACAGACTTCATCACTGAAACGAACGCTTTCATTGCGGTCCAAGACGAAGAACTTCAGATCCTCTGGTGGCTTTTTGGTGAGCGGAGCCACGATCAGGACGTGCCTTTCAGCGTTGTTCCCGACGAGGCGCGACCATTAGTGTTTGCGAAGGAACTAGCGGACGCGACCCAGTTCCTTCCCGGGCCCGCATCCGCAAGGGCGATATTATCGCGGACGGGTCTGAGGGAAAAGAAAAAGATGACGGTCCCAACGGCCGTGAATAAATGCGATGCGGATTGGCTCGCTTCACTCGTCAACCACGACGGCTCGTCCCCGGTATTAATGCCAATACACTTTGCGATCCGGCGCAAGCTCGAAACGGGCGATGAGGTTTCCTGGATAGAAGGATGGGGAGCCGCTTCAGGGATCAAACCCGACCACGCATTGCCAGCCCTGACGTTGAGTAATTTGTTTTATCGTGAGCGCCTGCTGTCCCAGTTCCCCAAGGAGTGACTTGTGGCAACAGATTCGACTGTACTGCATTGCAGCAATGACCAATGTCGCGTTTCCGAAACGGGAAAATGCATTGAAGGCTTGCCATTGGATTCATGCCCGCACCTCCATCGTTCTGAGGCAGCGTCGGACGCGGCCGCTTCTCTCTTGAGCAATAAGACTACATCTTTGCCCGAACCTCTGCAGCTGCCATCTGGTGCCCGTCTCTCTGCCGAAGATGCGTCGGCCGTTTTGCGCGCAGGTGAGGCACGAGTCTTGGCGATCATTGCGCCCGCTGATGCAGGCAAAACCAGCTTGATTGCATCTTTATTCGGCCTCTTTCAAAACGGGCCGGTTGGGGAGTTCCACTTTGCTGGGTCCAGAACCTTGTACGCGTTTGAACAAGCCTGTCACCATGCAAGGGCCGCTTCGGGGCGTGCCAAGCCCGACACACTGCGCACGCCTATCGGTCCGGTTAAGTTCTATCATCTCGGAGTAGGTACCGCGCCACCCTCACCAGTCCTCGACCTCCTATTGGCCGATCGATCCGGTGAGGCTTACCGCTCTGCTGCAGATGACCCGTCTGTTGCAGGCGAATTCGTTGAAGTGCATCGCGCTGACTCAATCACCGTTTTGCTTGATGGCGAGCGGCTTCTTGATGTTGGCGCTCGGCACAACTTGCGCAGCGAAATAGAAATGATGCTTCAAGGATTGATTGATGGTGATGCAATTGGCAAGTGCCAAAGGATCGCACTTGTACTGACAAAACTTGACTTAATTCAAACCTCTCCCGATCTGGACAGGCAGCGAACTGAGAATGACTTTTGCATGATGGTGAGCAGCGTTCGGAATGTAGTCGGCCACATGGTCAGCGGGATTGTTCCGTTTCGTGTGGCGGCGTCGCCCGCCACTGATGTGCTGCCACGCGGACATGGAGTTGCCGACCTCCTTAAATTCTGGACGGCGCCATCAACAAGTATCGCTCGCCCCGCATCAAATTCGGCAAAGTCATCGCGCGCGATGGCCCGCCTTACTACAATTATAGAGTGAGGATGCAATTCCATGCCTGAACGACGTATGGTCATTTGCGGGTTACCTGATTCTGGAAAGACCACTTTCCTTGCGGCCCTCTGGCACCTCGTCACATCTCGCGAGGTCAATACACAGCTCCGGTTTAGAACACTGCGCGACGGCGACGCATCGCATCTGAATGCGCTTGCCGCTCGCTGGAGAAATGCAAAGGTTCAGATTCGAACCGAAATCGGAGCTAGTTCCCTCGTCAGTATGAACTTAACTGATGCGGCCGAAGCCCCCATCCGCTTGACCTTTCCAGATTTATCTGGGGAGTCCTACCGCCATATGTGGGAGGATCGCGACTGTGCGCCGACGTTGGCGGAAATCCTGCGCAGCGGCGATGGCATGTTATTCTTTATTCATTCGGACAAAATTCAGTCGCCACAATGGGTGGTTGATATCGCGGCACTATCAAAAAAGCTCGGACTCGAAATACCACCTGGTCAGGAAGTGCCTTGGAATCCGGGGTTTGCCCCTACACAAGTCCAAATCGTTGACCTTCTTCAAGTGTTTCGACTCCCCCCACTGAATATTAGCCTGCGCCGCTTGGCCGTCATACTCTCGGCCTGGGACAAAGTTGCACCAGAGGGGATGAATCCCGAATCGTTCCTTGCCCAACGTCTCCCATTGCTCGACCAGTATCTGCGTCAAGGTGCCGGTGGCTGGGACTGGAGGGTGTACGGTGTCAGTGCCCAAGGCGGAGAATATGAACGGGAAAACGAGGAAATAAGCACATCCGTGCGTAGCGATCTCGATAAACTTAAGGGATTGGACAAACCGTCAACGCGCATTAAGGTCATTTCCGCAGGCGAAGAGTCGCATGACTTGACGGCACCGATTGCATGGCTCCTGAACTGAAAGTCCCGGATCCGCGAAATGTGCATCAAGCATTGCATGGCTATTCAGATGGCCATCGCTTACTTTCGTGCTCGACGGCACTAAAGCCCCGAGACGTCAAAACAATGCTTGTTATGAGCGATGTCTCAGGGCCTGGGGCAGTCATTGATGAATTGGGCTATCTAACCGGATATCCGCTTGTTGAATCAGGGCTTTACGCATTAGCACGCACGTGGGCTGCTACTGAGATGCCACGACCGGGGTGCGTTTGGACCCACACTCTATTAGTGGATTTTGCCGATCTCGCGACCCTCCCCGATTTGAACTTACTTACACATGCATTTCGGCGCCCCACCGGATCTGCAAATCCAACCAACTATGAAAGTGCGCTTGCGCTTGGGGATCGCCAATCCGTTCCACTTCGTATCGACGCCACAGCTCACGATATGCTTCGGCGGCTACTATGGGCGCTTTATGAATATCCAAACGAAGGAGTCGTCGCTTGGAGCGACGAAAACACCTTCAACGAAGAAATGCTATTAGGTCTGTGGAGCCAACAATGGCCACGCCTTCGACGAGCGCTTAGGTTCTGCACTCTGGCGTATGGCGACAGATCGGGCGAGGGCACACCCTTTGACCTTCAGTTCGCTCCTGCCCGTGAGCGGTCGGTGCGGTCTCGTTTCTCTAAAATGATTGACGTCGAGCGGATAAATCCTGAGCCAGCGGATTGGTTGGAACACGCAGTGGAGGATATCTCGCGGGGGCCGGCAGGCGATTTGCGGGCCTTTCTCCGCCAGGTTGGAGGTGACGTAACGGGAGAGCGTGAAGCATTTGTTCCTCTGTGTCGATTGCACCACTCACTCGAAGATTTCGTGAATCGCCCTACGGCAATTGACGAAGCGGTGGCCACCTTTGAAGAGTCTTTTGGCAACGATCATGGAAACACCATCCGGACCCTCATCGTTGCCTTGGCCGCCAGCCAACCGGAAGTCATTGGTGAGCGTGCGTTTTCATTCGTAGTCGACAATCTGGAACTGTTGGACGCAACCGATTTGGAAAGGAATGTAAAACAAATCGCTGCGAGAATTTGGTCCCGAGACCCTGGCGAGATCCATCTTCTGCTCAACGCTGGGCCACCTCGCTCGTATGTTGCTGAGAGCTGCTTGAAGGTTCTATCGTCTTGCGACCTGGTTAGAGGGTTACATAAAAGCCAAGGTCTCGACCAGGAAATCCTAGCCCGCCGACCTGACATTCTCGAAGAGCCTGAATTCTGGACCATCCCATGCCCGCACCAGGGGGAGGGACTCACAGCCATTACCCGCGAGCCTCGTCATCTCGACGCGACCCTACGGGCCATGCTGGATGCGAAAAGAGGCGATCTTTCAACGGAGGTGGTTCGCAGGTTTGGCGCACGCCAAGTCCTTCGGGCCGTCGCCGCTTACAGAGGCATGAGTACCTCAGATTACCTCCCGGCGCCTGTTCTATCGTGGCTTGAAGCAGCGATGATAGACAATGCGCAGGTCGCGGAGGCTCTTAGCAGAGGCATTCTTCGCGACCGCGCCACCCTGGCAGCTATTGCGCGCCACACCAAGCCAGCTTTCGTTCCGAACGAATTTGGTGATGACCCATGGCTAACAGCAATTAATAACGCTCAGGGCCACGTTTCAGACCCCGAACAACAATACATATCAGCATATCTGCTTGCACGTGCGTTCGGTTATTGTTCCAGAAACCAAGCCGAACTTATTACGCACGTTTTCGACACCGTCTACTTTGCAGCATTTCGTTCGAAGCTCACAGATGAGGCATGGAAGGTAGTAGAGCCCTGGCTTCCTTGGATTATGTGGTGGTCCGATTGGGATCGTTGCCAGCGCCTACGGGCTGCGGTGGTTGACGTTTTTGTGGACCGAGATCTTTGGCCAAAGGCATTCTGCCGTATTACACGAGACGACGAATTATTTGCACAGCTCGC
>JBEKQO010000308.1:0-8533 GCA_049519635.1 Terriglobia bacterium
GTAACCCATGCTGGACCTCCCTCCGGCCATCGGAGAGGAAGTATATCATAGCCATACCGCTAGTCAAGGATTTTTTGATTTTTTCACAGCTTCTCCCGCCCGTGAACGGTCACGGCCAAGATAGCCGTGCCGCAGCAAATGACACCACTACCGAACAGGAGGGCTACAGTTGCACAACCCTATAAGAAATCGCCACGATTCACTTTTGCACCCTCTGGTGAAGTTCGTCTATCGCGTGCGGTGACGTTCTGCAACTTATTGCTGGCCCAGCTCAACCCAGTAGACTTCGTAAGGGTGCAAGGTTACGTGCAACGGCGCCTGTTCCAGGCTCTTCACGTTCTCACTTCTTACGATCTTGAGGTTATTGACGGCACTTTCCGGGTCGAGCCGGATGAGCTGGAAACTTCCGGTCTTTTCCTGCGGGAATCGCACGGTGACGTCATAGGTCTTTTCCTCACCCTCCGGGAAGTTCCAGAAAACCACGCGCACCCACCCATGATTGCGAGCGGCAAAACCCTTCACTTCCGGTCCCGTCCCGGCCATCGCCAGCTTCTCACCTTTTATCAGGCTGAGGAGCTTGAAGGCAAAATACGTCGGCCGGACGCGCCCTTCCGTGTCGAAGAGGCCCAAGTAGAGAGGCATCACATTAAAGAGGTGGTCGTTGGAAGCAATCCCTTCCGGCGAGAGATAGGGGGTCATACTCGGATCAAAATAGAAGTCCCGGATATGGTAGTAACCCGAACGGCTCAGTCCCTCCTCCAAGAAGCCGTGGGTGTTTTCCATCACAAAGGCGGGCTGATAGTAGGGATTAACCACCGGGTCGCCGAGGGACATGTTCCACTCATCGAGAATCGTCTCCACATTCTTGAGCGAATCGTACTGGGCAAGCCGCGCACGGGCTTCCTTGATCTCTTCGCGAAAGAGCTTGGGGTTGTTGTCATAGAGATGCCAGGAGATAAAATCCAGGGGGGCGTTTCCCTTTCCGCAGTGAGCGATTAACGCGTCGAGGATGGGACTCTCCTTGCCGGGGTGGGGGCCGAACGCCAACGCCGGGCCGCCCACTTTGGCGCTGGGGTCGGCTCGCCGAATGGCCCTGGCGGTGTGGGTGTAATAAACAAGGTAGTTCTGAGGATTAAACAAATAGGGACTGCCGCCGGCTTCCCCCAGGTCCACTTCGTTGTTCACTTCCCAGAATCCCACTTCCAGGTGGCTTTCGTTGCAATGCCTCACCAAGTGCTCGAGCAAGCTTTCCCATTCCTCCCAGGAGTTGGGAAACACAATCTTCTGATCCAGCTTGGGGAAGAGGACCTTGGGTTTGATGCACAAGCACATGATGGGCTTGGCGCCGGTTGCGTGGATCGCCGCCAGCACCTTATCCAGGGTAGCCCACTGATACTCATTGTGGCGCGGATAGAGGTTGAATTCGTCCATGACAAAGAAGCGAATGGTTTGCGGATGCAGTTGAATAAGTTGAGGAATCCACCTGTCGATCCCATCCCCATCCCCGAGAGCGTAGCGGGTGAGGTCGATATTTCCCTGGGACTGGGAGGTGTCAACGACCAATTCCATCTGGAGAGAGTCGGCGCCAAATACGCATGGGCAAGCGCCCACGAAGAAGACGCAAAGCAAAAGACCCCAAACCGCACGAGGCCATTGGCTTCTTAGGCGGCGGCTGGCAATGCGCATATCCCCTCCCTACGTTTGAAGATGGGTCTCGCACGGTTAGCCCGGATTTCTCACCATGACTCTGGAAGGGCGGGCCTTCACAGGCTGCGGAAAAACCCCGTGGCGCTCGACGCGCCACCCCTCCTCATCTGAGGAGGGGAGCGTTTTCAACCACTCCCCTCCTGATTCAGGATGGGTGGCGCGCCGAGCGCCGGGGTGGTCGTACGCCGAGGACATTTTTTCCGCAGCCTGTAAAGCCCCGCCCTTCCAGCTTCGTCCAAACGTGGTGAGAAGTCCGGGATAGGAATTTCCTCCGGGTGAGAGACAACGAGGCCTCTACTGCGCCCAGACCGGGTGAAACACAGGAAAGGCAGGGCGGGGAGTTTGTACCCCGCCCTGAAGATGGAGCGTCTACCAGAGGAACTTCAAGGCGAATTCCATTGCCCGGGGGTCGGTTTGGACGTTGGTAATTCGCCCGAATGAGCAGCCGGCTTGGTGAACCAGGTCGGTTGACCCATCGGTATTCGGCGGCAAACAGTAACCCAGGTTGGGCATTCCCGGGTTCTGATGGTTGAGCGCATTGAAAATTTCCCAACGGAAATCAAGGTATTTTGTTTCGGAAAGGTGGAACTGCTTTCCGAGTGAAGCATCAAGGCCCCAGAACCCAGGCGAACGGAGCCCGGATAGACGCTCGCCGGCGTCCCCAAATTGCCACCAGTTGCTGGCGGTGGGGTCAGGATGGGCCCAGAAGCTTTGGTTGGTACCAAAAGACGGGGTGAAAGCGGCGGCGTTAATCCAGTCGTTAATATTCTGGCCGCCCGAAACTGCTCTCGGGTTGCCGACCAGGTTGGGTCTGCAGACGCCTATCTCGCTCTGGAGTCCGTCACAGGGGCCGGTGATCGATAGAGGCACCCCGCTCTCGGCGTTGAACGTCCCCATCAAGCGCCAATTGCCCAAGATGGCATTGAGGGGCCCTTTCTGGTTCAAGAAGGGTTTGCCCAAACCAAAAGGCAATTCATAACTGGGGGTGATGTTCAGCATCTGGGGCATGTCGTTGAGGGCCAGAGCGCGGTCGGCGCGGATGTTGTCGGGGTTTTGATAGGCGTTGCCCCCGACTCCCCCCAAGGCCCCGGTCAAACCGCCCACGTCGCCGCTGCGGGCAAAATGAATGGGGTCGATGACCGTTTGGATGATTTGCCCGGCCAGCGGATTAGCGATGTTCTTCGACCAGGTGTATGCCACGCTGAAATTCAGCCCATGGGAAAGGCGCTTCAGCAGGCGCGCGTCCAGCGCGTGGTAGATGTTTTCGCCCTCGAAATCCACCGGAGGCGTTACCCCGCTCCAAGCCGGATAGGGCAGCAAGAGACGGGAGAGGGGCAAGCTCGACGATCCCCAGATCTGCGCCAGCGCAGTGGCCGTCTGTCCGGAATAGACGGAGGAGATGGGCACCACGGCGTTGATGGAATTTTCGTATTTGAGACGATTCGCCGTGCTGACGTAGTCGCCATTGCGGGTACCATAAAAGTTCCCGGACAAATGCGTGCCGTGCTGCCCAACGTAACCAACGGTTAAGGCCATGTTGCCGGGCAGTTCGCGCTGGACCTCCAGCGTCCAGGACTGCACCCAGGGGTCATGCGTGGGTTTCTGCGTGCCCAGCAGGACCGCTCCGTAGGTCTGTTGCCTGGACTGCGCGGGGAAGGAAGGGGTAAACACAGGAGTAGTTAAGGGGCCTTTGGCGCCGGTACTATTCAGCGTCCAGGCCACGCACTCGCCTTGATTGGGGGCGCATTGGTTGGGATTGTTGCTGTCGTCCCAGATGAAATCCTCGGCATAGCCATCCTGGTTTTCGATGTTTTGCGCGGAGTTCATCATGGAGTAGCCGTTGCTATAAAACGAGTCGAAGCCTCCGCGGATCACGGTTTTCCGGTCAGCAAAAGGCGACCAGGAGAAGTTCACGCGGGGCCCGAAGTCGCCCCAGTTGGGAGAGACGTAATCGCTGTTATTCGGCCAACCGGGACTGCCGGTGAAAATATCGATACCGGGCATCCCGGTGTACGAATTGGGGCAGGTGTAGCAGAATTTGCTATCGGGCACCTGGCCGCCGAACTGGCGCGTTTGATACGATCCGAAGATGTCATAGCGGAGACCCAGATTTAAAGTGAAGTTGGAGGCCACGCGGAAGTCATCCTGAATATAAAACCCCCAATAGCGATAGCGAGCGTAGGGATCCCAGGCGGAGGTGGCGTAGGAGCTTGCACCGCTTTTGAGGCCCCCATTGCTCATCACGTCTCCCTGCATGAACTGCGCCAAGCCCGACCCACCCCCCAGGCCGGTATTGGGATCCACGCTTCCCTCTCCATAGAAATTCAAGTTGGTGGGCGAACTCTGGAACATGGCCACATGCGAGAGGCGGTACATGAACCCCGTGCGCAGGGTGTGCTTCCCCATAATCTTGGTCACGTTGTCCAGGATGGTATAAGACTCGTTGGCGGTAAAATTACTCGTCCATCCCACCGGTCCCCAACCCATCGAGCCCCCACCCGGCGAGGACACCGCCCAACTGGGAGCCGCAGTGAGGGGAGAGAGTGCAATCCCCGAATTCGCTATCGCTGCTTGCACGGCCGAAAGGTCGGTATCACTACTCGGATACCCCGCTGTTTTCGGGTGCGTGGTGTAATACTGGCGGCTGTAGCTGGCCCGAAATTCGTTGATGAGAGTGGGGCTGAAAACGTAGGTGTTTCCAAAAGCGATAATTTGATTCTCATAATTGAAAGGCAAGCTCGACCCGAACCCGAAAGTACCCGCCGGGAAGGTGGCGCCGGTCCAGGGCACGCGATAATTGTTGTAGGTGCCGGGATTGAAGAGCCATTCGGCGAAAAACCGGTTCTTGTCACTCCACTGGTTGTCAATCTTGATCGAAATGTTGGCGCCGTCCTGACTGCTGCCCACCCCCGCCAGGTAGTTGCTGGCGATCCTGTAGGCTCCCCCAATCGCCAAGGGAGCATTGCTCAAGGGATTCAGATAATTGGGGCTGGGGAACGATTTCATGAAAAACCCGGCCACGCTGCTAAGCGAAGCAGTGGGCAGTTGGGTGGCGAAGTTGCAGGTGGTAACTCCCGGGTTCGCCGCCACCACCGTGTTCACGCAGCCGTTGGGGTAACCCGCCGCCGGTGTTCCGAAAGCGGTGCGTTGGAATGTGCCGTTGGCTGCCGGCCCGACCGTCGTCGAGGGGTCCCAGATCCCGTATTCGGCCGTATTGGGGTCTTCACTAAAGTTCCCGCCAACCTCAGCAGGGGTCGGGACGGAAAAGACCTGGCTTCCGTTGATGTGCAAGATGCTCTCATCCCAGGAGAAGAAGAAGAAGGTCTTGTTCCGGCCGTTATAGAGGTGAGGAATCACCAAAGGACCGCCCAGCGTTCCGCCAAAGTCGTTGTAACGCAGTGCGTCCTGCGGAATGATTTGTCCATTGGACCCGATGGAAGTGAAGGGGTTGCGCGCGTTGAAATAGCTGTTACGAACGTACTCATATACGTCGCCATGCAGTTTATTCGTGCCGGATTTCAGCACCACGCTGAAAACCGCTCCGCCGCTCCGCCCGTACTCGGCCGAGAAGCCGTTGGTAATGGCGGCGAACTCGGTAACCGCATCGGGAGAAGGGTTGACGATAACACTTTCGGCCTGGCCGGAAAGATTCACGTTCCCGTCCAGGTACCACGCGTTCGTACCGCCAATCCCCCCGTTCACCGAAATGTCGCTTCCTTGCATGTGAGTGGGGTCGGGGAAGCTCCCGTATTGGCTGTTGAATCCAAAACTGCTTCCCGGCGGCCCGTTCCCGCTTACCCCTGGCACCAGGAACACCAGTTGCTGCAAATCGCGCCCCTGCAAGGGAATTTGGTCCAGTGCATTCGTGGAAATCGTGGTGGAAAAGTCAGTGGCAGCGGTCTGGACCATTTGCAAAGCGGCCGAGACCTCCACCGTCTGCCGCGTCGTACCGATTTTCAACGCGGCGTCAGCCCTGATGGTCTGGCCCGGAGGAACCGCAATCTCCGTCAAATCGAGAGGAGAAAATCCGCTGCCTTCGAAGTGGACCTGGTACGTGCCCGGAACCAGGTCCACGACCCGGTAATAGCCGGCGTTGTTGGTGGTGGTCGGCAGCACCACGTTGGTGTCCACCGCCGTGACGGTGACCTTCACTCCCGGAATAAAGGCTCCCTGGGGATCGGTCACAGTTCCTTCCAAGATGCCACGGTTTAGCTGCGCGTAGCCGGGACCGGCTAGCGCGAACGCCACAAACAAACCGCAAATCCAAGCGACTTTCTTCCCTGCCATGTTCAGCCTCCTTCAGATTTCGATTCCGAAAAAGAGCCCCCAGGCCTTCGATCCGACGCAATGGATAGAGGTCTTTGCCACCGGCTCACTCTTTCCACTAACCATGAGGGTGCAAGGACCTGCAATAGGAGCAGCTTAAGTTTTGGCTGCTCAAGCAAGTGAATACTCTGACCGCGATGACTTGGCACCCCGCCGCGGTGACTTCCCGGTTCACGATTCCCGCCACTGGCACTCGATCGTTACCCCCGCGATCCTCGGGGGTTTGAGGGTGGTCATAGGGGTTGTCTCCGAAGCTGCCGTCCGTTGCCTTGAATGATATTGGGCACGGGTAATTAAGCACCGAGCAATTCCAATGTCAAGCACTTTTTTGCGTATTCAGCATAAAGCTCATGGCTGAATGTCCCGGTTTCCAAAACTTACCCCACCTGACAGAAGTAAATGTGCCTGGAGTCGCCAAGGTATCTCCAACCCCGCATTTCTCACCACAAGAGGAAGGGGGCTGCCGAAAGGGCGGAGCTTTACAGGCTGCGGAAAAACCCTACAATGCTGTCATCCTGAGCGCAGCGAAGGATCTCGCTCTGAGTATTTTCAAGGCAATGCGAGATTCTTCGTCGCCGCTGCTCCTCAGAATGACAGTGGCGGCGAGTTTTTCCGCAGCCTGTTTAGCCCCGCCGTTGCAAGGCGTCCTGATTATTTCCAAGTCCCGCACCCCGCGCAGCTTGCAGCCGCAAGCTGCGCGGGGTGCGGGACAAATAGAGGGCGGGAGCCGCGATTTCGGCGGGGCTGAAGCCCCGCCCTTCCAGCATCGTCCAAAGGTGGTGAGAAGTCCGGCTTAGCGCCGCCTCTCCTTTGCCTTAATCAATCCTGCATCTTAATGCCACGGGCACTGTATCCGATTGAAATCATCAATCTTGCCGAAAGCCACAGCCGTCATTCACTAATTTCGCGACCTTGCTGCCTGCCTCGAACGCCGCCTGGAAGACGAATGCAATTCCTGATATAGTCGCCGTCATGATTGCAAAATCTTTGGTATTTTCGATTTTCATGGCCGCGTATCTGTGTCCGCTCGCGGGCGAGGACGCGCCGCTTCACTGGATTCCGCTCCCCAATCCGGAAGTTCAAGTGGACGGCCTCCCTTGGTACGGCGAAAACGGCGGCGAACTCTTTCGCCTGCCGGCTAGACTGAAAGACACCTATCGTAAAGAGGTCTGGGATCTCGCCAAGTCCCCCAGCGGAGGCCGCATTCGTTTCCGCACGGACTCTTCCCTCCTCGCTATCCGGCTCGAGTATCCGCAGCCGCCCGGTATGAAAAACATGCACGCTTTCGGACAAACCGGAGTGGATCTGTATGCGGACGGCGTGTATCGCGGAACGGCAATCGCCGATGTCGATGCCAAGCCGGGTAAAACCATCGAGCATACCTATTTCCAAGACCAGCCGCGCGTGGACCGCGAGATCACACTTTATTTGCCGCTTTACATGCCCGTGAAAGTTCTGGGCATCGGGCTGGATGCGGAAGCGCACGTTCAACCGGCCAAGCCGTTCGCAGCCGGCGAGCCCGTCGTTTTTTATGGGACGTCGATCACGCAGGGCGGCTGCGCCAGCCGGCCCGGCATGAGCTATCAGGCCATTCTTGGCCGGATGCTCAATTTGGACTTTGTCAATCTCGGATTCTCGGGGAATGGCCTGGGTGAACCCGAGTTGGCTCGGGCCGTGGCGAGCCTCCATGCCTCATGTTTTGTATTGGATTTTGCCCAGAACAATCCCACCGTGGATTCGCTTGCCCAGGCGTACGCGCCGTTTTTAGATGCCATCCGCAGCGCTCACCCGGAAACTCCGGTTCTGGTTATCACCCCGATCTATGCCGCTCACGAATCCTGGTCGCGCGATGCGCGGCTTGAGGATATGCGTGAATTGATCCGTCGGGTTGCCGCCCAACGGATCGCGGCAGGCGACCGCCATCTCGAAATCGTCGAAGGTACGGACTTACTCGGGCCGTCGCGTGGGGATGGCTTGGTGGACGGCACCCATCCCAACGACTTGGGTTTCCAGTGGATGGCCGACGGTCTGGCGGCCCGCGTCGCGAAGGTGCTCGGCCTCAAGACAGAACGCTGATCCGGCGGAAAGCAGACCATTGCTTCCATCCTGATAGCCGGTTCACACGGTCAGGGTAGGTCGCGACCGTAATGGAACGCACACCGCTACCTGGACATACGATCAATCCAAGTCCCATGCCGTGCGCCGGCAATAGTGAACCGACACGAGAGTCCCCACAAACACGAAAAGCGGCGGGCCGGCAAAACCGGTCCACGCTAGCCCGGATTTCGCACCAAGTTTGGGCGCTCCCAGGATTTGCTGGGAGGGTGGGGATTTACCGGCTGCGGAAAAACCCTAGAATGCTGTCATCCTGAGCGCGTTCGCTGTCATTCTGAGCGCAGCGAAGAATCTCGCACTGAGCAGGCGTAGCGCGGACCTGTTTTTTAGGTCCGCGGCACGTCCCCGACGGACAAGGAAAAGCCGCGGACCTAAAAAACCGGTC
>JBEKQO010000309.1:0-11149 GCA_049519635.1 Terriglobia bacterium
GGGGCTGGCCGATCAGCAGCAAGGTGAGGTAGTGGGAGGAGTCCATGTCGAAGTTGAGCAGCAGGGGGAGCTGTTCCCGAGCGGCATGGGGCAGCAATTGGGCCTCGTCACAGAGGAGGATGGGGTGCTGCTTCTTGCTCTGATTGAGGCGCACGATGGCGTCGGAGATCTGGCCCACCCGATCGCCGCGGTAGTGCGCGGGGACCAGGTCGAGGGCCAAGGCGAGCTGGCGCAGCAGGTCCAGCGCCGAGCCCGAGGTCCAATGCAGATAGAGGACCTTATAGAGATTGGGGTGGAGGCTGGCGGGGAAGGTGCGGGCGGCGGTGGACTTGCCCGCGCCTACTTCGCCGGTGAGCAGGCCGGCGCCCTGATGATCGACCAGAAACTGGAGCCGCGCCTTGACCTGCGTCCAAGCTTGCGAGGCAAACAACTGCTGGGCGTCGGGGTTATCGCCGAAGGGAGTTTTCTTAAAACCGAAGAAGGCTTCCAGCATGGCTACTCCTCCTGGTCTTTCTTCTTTTTGAGCAGTTCGACATAGTTGATCCCGGTGGGTTGGGGGGCGTTCGGCGTGGCGGGTTGGGGAGAACGGGTCTGGGCGTTAACGACAGGATCGACCCAGCGTGCCACGCCCTGCGGTTCCCCCTGGAAGTAGATCTCCGCCGAGGCGGCGTCGAGTGGGTCAAAGCGCACCTCGATGGTTTCGCCGGCCAGATGCGGCGGAGCTTCATAGAAACGGTTGGCGAGTAAGAACGTGCAGTCGCGGCGCACCAGCCGATGGAGGCGATGAAAGAAGAGGCGGCGGAAGTCGGTAGCCGGAGGCAGTTGGCGGATGTGCTCGATATCCCGCTGCCAACGCGCCAGCGGCGTGGTCCCCAGAGCACTATGCTCGGTGCGGTGATAGACGTCAATCCAAGCCCCCAGGCGCTCGTTCAGCTCTTCCAGGGTGAGCGTTTGTGGGCGATCCAGGTTGGCCAGGAACGGTTGGCGAGCCGAGCGGAAGAAGCGCTCGATCTTTCCCCGACCCTGCGGCTGGTAGGGCGGGGTGTGGACGATGAGCATGCCGAGGGAGGCGGCAATCCGCGCCAGTTGCGGGCTGCGATATATTTTGGCGTTGTCCATATAGAGCCGCACCGGCAGGCCGCGGGCGGCCACGGCCTGGCGCAAGCAGTCCCGGCAGGCTTCCAATCCTTGGTGGGCATAGAACTGCGCGTGCGGGATGAGGCGGCTGGCGTCGTCCAAGATGGCGTGTAAGTAGGCCTGCATCTTGCCACCGCCCGGGCGCTGGACATAGGGACCATAGAGCATGTCCGACTGCCAGATCTGGTTGCTGTGTTCGGCCTCGAACTTCTTGTGCGCGGGCGGAGCGAGCAGTTGACGTGCAGAAAGACCGCGCTGCTTGAGGAAGCGATACAGGGTGGAAGCGGACAGGTCGGCCGTGCCTTGGCCCGACACGAGCGCCAGTTCGCGCAACAAGGTGGTGCCGGTACGATGCGGATTCTCGCGCTTGAGGCGTTCGATGAGATCGGCGAGCTGAGGGGTAATGGTGCGGGACTGTCCCCGGTCCTGGCGAGGTTGGGGGGCCAGCGCTTCGAAACCGCCGCGGCGATAGCGGAGCGCCCAATCCAGCAAGGTATCGACGGTCACCGAAGTGCGCTGGGAAGCGGGGATTTCGTAAGGGCGGGCGGCAATTTCTTGGGCGCGGCGGGTGAGTTCGCCCCGCGGCAGGGCCTCCAGCACCAGCGGCGCGATCAGCGCGTAGCGGAACAAGGCGATTTTTTCGGCTTTGCTCTCCATGGTTTTTCTCTCCTCGCCTGCGAATCTACGCGGGAAGAGGTCGGGGGACTAGACAAGTGCTGTGTGTTTTCTCCTCCCCAGGCGGACCCGCCGAGGAGAGCGTGGCGTGACGGCCGTGGGGAGCGAGAAAAGCGGGCCAGCCCAACAGATGCACCCGCAGTTGGGAAAACAAGAAGCGGTGCGCGGCGATCCAACCGACCGCCTGCAACATGTGCAAAGCCCGACCGACAAAATGCGGGGCGGGCGGCGGCGCGGCCAACGCCGTCAAGGCCGCGCACAAGGCTTCGGCTTGCCGGCGAAAGCGGTGGACCCAGAACTGACCGCGCTGGTAAGGCATGTGGGGCTGCGAGGCGGCCACCGCGGCGGCGACGAGAGTACGGCCCTCCCGCAGGCGAGCCATCAGGAACAGGGCGATCACCGCAACACTGAAGCGGAGATAGGGCAAAGCAAACTCCGGCAACAGCGAGACGGTGCGCTTACAGCACCGGCAGAGATAGCGGCGCACACGGATAACGCCGTCAAAACCTGCTTCCACTAAGGTGCGGCGGTAAAAGCCGTGGGCACTGAGAGGATGCTGGGCATCGCATTGCGGGCAATGGTCGGGCCGGTAACGATCGGGATCGGCTAGCGCTTCCTCATACTGCTGGAGGGAGCCGGAGAATGGGTGTAAGCTTTGCACCGGATTCTCCCTGGGAGTGGCAAGACTCCCGGGTGGGTCTACGGAACGGAGGGCTCTTCGATGGGGTAAACCTACAGGGCCCTCCGGCCTTCCCAAAATCCTACCGCCAAACTCAGAATCGCAGGAATACTAACAGGCTCGAGAAGCTGCCTCGTGCCCTTCATCGGCGCCTCACGTTTGGCTCCGGCGCCGCGGCACGGTCGCTTCCACCCAGGCAGGACTCGATGTGAGAAGAGGGGTTTTCTAGAGGGGGAAATAAATCGGAGCGTTACACCGTGACCTAAGAGAAACTGGCAAAGGGTTCGCGAGCCTATACCCCATGATTTCCATTTTAGCTCCTCGCCAAAACTATTGCGCCGTCTTCATCCTGATATTCCACCCATCCACCTGGACAACGGGGGTGGCGCCCGCGAAGTCTTTTGTCTTGTAAGTCGCCTTAACGCTACGTTTTTCCCTAGGCAGCAACGAAAAGTAGTTGTCTTCCCAGAGAATGGGCAGAACCTCTTCGCCGCCCTTTCCTTTGTTGACCTGTAAGTGGACCATAAAAGCAAGGCTCGGCGATGGGTTCTCGACTGTGATGTCGGTAACCATCTCCTCGCCCTTCTCATGCGAGGCTGCCAACAGCAAATCCACCGCCGGCAAATCTTGGAGGGCCGTCAAATCTGCGAAGGATTTTGTGGGCGTGTAATACCACACCGCCTTATCCCAAGCCAGCACGTCCGGCTTGGTGGAAAGCCAGTAGAAATTTGTACTTCGGCTCTTGCCGGCAGCGTCCTCGAGCGCTAGGCTCACAAAGTAGGTGGTGCTCAGGCCGGAGATCGGTGGAATTTCAAAGGCGCGAGCCACCGCGTCTTCGGGGACGTCAAGTAAGGACTTCTTTGAATACTTTTCCGTGAGATCAAAATTGTAGACTCGGGCCGTGGCCTTGAGGCCTCTGAAAGTCCGGTAAAGCGAATTCACCACTACGATGGAGCGGTCGTCGTAAGAGTACTGAATATGGAGAGGTTCCAGAGCCTTCTTGGTGCCAAAGTAGCCTCCCGCTGGCCGGAGATAGTAGTCGTAGAGGTCCCAGATGAGCGACGGCCAAGAGTTATTGAGCATCTCCTGGAGCACGCCCGTGGCGCTGTATTTGTTGCGGCCGTAGGCTTCATACATGGCGCGCTGGCCGTCGTAGTCCATGGCCTGCGCTTTAATGACAAAATCCTCGACGCTTTTGGCCTCGCCGTAGCGTGCGTTTAAGGCCTGTGTGAACACCTTGATGTCTTTGAATGCGCCACCCCCCGCGTGGTAGTTCCAGTATTCGTTAATAGGCCAGAGGTGTTCCGGAGGGATGAACTTGCGAAGGCTGGCCAGCGGAGGAATCGCGGGGCCGGGGCTCGTCTCGGTGATAAACCCGAACGCCCCGCCCAACTTCGTGTCGGTCAGCCAGTATGCGGGGGGCACCCAGTCGTAAGGCCCCGTCATCTTCATACCTGTAGGTCCGGTGACGGCGGCCGCCTTGCCGGTGGCTGAGGCCAGATAGGGATTCGGCCAGTTCTCGTCCTTGAGGACGTTAACATACATCTGTGCCACCTTCGCCGGAGGTGGGTTGTCGTCCCCATTCAGCCAGCACAGGATGCTGGGGTGATTGCGGAGCCGCCTCAAGCGGTCACGCAGGGACTCCCTTGAGATCGTGTAGTCCTGCTCCTTCCAGGTCGCCCACCTTTCCCAGTGGTCGCAGCAGCACCAGCCTGGCATGAGGAGCAGGCCATAGCGGTCTGCGAGCTCGAGAAAGTCGTTGTTCTCAAATTTGCCGTCCATGCGCAGCACGTTCAAGTGCATGTCGCGGAAGTAACGAAGTTCGGCGTTCTGCCTCTCGGGCGACGAACGCAGCAACATGTCGGACCACCATCCTGCCCCACGGACCAGGATCGGTTTGCCGTTGACTTTGAAAACGCGATAACCCTTGTCCGTGAGCTCGGAAGTGACTTCGCGAATCCCGAAGGAAATATGTGCGGTGTCGGAAACTTCCCCGTGCGTTTCGAAGGCCATCCGCATCTCGTAAAGCTCGGCGCTGCCGAGTTGCCACGGCCACCAAATGCGTGGATGGGAGAGGTTGAGTTGATGAAAGTTCTCCGGCGTAAAGGTGACGAGCTTTGTCTCTTGGGGTCGAAGCGAGACTTCTTGCTGGAATGAAACGTCTTCAATCTGGCCCTTCAGAGTTCCCTTCACCACAGTGGTGGCGGCATTGTGAAGCAGCGCCGTGACCGTCAAGTGGGCCTTCTCAACTGAAGGCAGATCGAGCTGGGAGATTACCTGCGGATAACGCAGCGCCACGGGTCCACTCGCAGTCAGGTAGACATCCTGCCAAAGGCCCATATCCTTGTCGGCCGGCGAGGGATTTACGTCAACCCAGGTAATGGCGAGGTCATCGGGCTGGGGAGGGAACACTTCAACCGCCAGTACGTTCGGCGCGTCCGGTTTCACCGTTCCACTAACGTTGAATTCGAAAGAGCGATAGGAGCCGGCCACGCTCTTGGCATCGCCAATTTGCTTCCCATTCAGCCAGATATTTGCGCGGAAGTTGATGCCGTCCAGATGCAGCCACACCGCCTTCTGCGGGAATTCTGGCGGCAGGCGGAATTCGTTGCGGTACCACCACGAGCTACGGAAGGGGCTTCCTGGTGGCATGGGGTATTCCGAGAAGTTGTCGCCGATCGGATAGGTTGTCCCGGGGATCGACCTCACGTTCATCCCAAAATAAGGGTCTTGGTATACTTTGTCGTCAACCAGAGCGGCCAGCACGGTGGCAGGCACCGTGGCATGATACCAGTTGCTCGGCATGTATGCCTGCGTGGAGAGCACTTCGCCCCGGGCCTGCACGCTTTGGCTGGACTGGATCATCCAGCCGTCATGAATCATGAACTCCCCGCTCTCTCCCGCAAAAGCTGTTGAGGGTTTCGATAAGAGAAAACCTAGGGCCACAGAAGAGAGCACGAGCATCATCACTGCCTTTAACATCTCCCAGACTCCTTTGCTGTGCTGGCGAATCATCGATAGGCTTTGCTGTCGGAGAGTCCGGTCGGATTGTCTCCCGCCGTGTATTCAGCTACGGTCGCAGGTGGTTTGACTCAAAGACGCCTGCTCCAAGGGCTCGGCAGCCTTCATAATTTCCCAAAAATAGGCAGAACCGGAAGTTTTTGGCCTCTTTAGGGCGGGAAAAGCGACCGGGAAGAGGATTTTACCAGGAAACCACCGGGGCGGAAGTGACAAACGGAAAGTGGTCAGCCAAGTAGGCGCCAGAAGTGTTAGGTCATATCGCAGCTTCCCTTGTGTTACCCCTGTTTCGCGCAGGTCCTTCATTGTGAAAGCCAGACATCACTGACATCCTGCAAAGCCTTACCGTAGGTGTATTGCACCGTGCTGAATGCGCTGAAACTCTTTCAATAAAGCCAATTCACTCCTCCCGCAGCAGTGTCGAAGGCTCGATCGACAGCGCGCGATGCGCTGGAATCCACGTCGCCAGCAGCCCCAGCAATGCCATAGCGAGAACGACACCAGCCAATACCCGCGGATCGCGCGGAGTTGCTTGATACACGATGAAAGCCAGCAGTCGGCTCGCCAGAATTCCCAGGAGCAGTCCTGCCGCTGAACCAAACGCCAGCAATTTGAATGCCCGTCCCAACGCTGCCTGTAACACTTGCGTGCGTTGCGCGCCAAGGGCGATACGAATTCCCAATTCCCGCATCCGCTTGCTGACCGAGTACGCAGCCATGCCAAAGATGCCAGTTGCCGATAGCATCGCCCCCATCACGCCCAACACACCCAGCGCCACCGTCGCCACGCGCGAAGCAAACAGAGCTCCGTCCATTTCCCTGGTCCACGCTTGGATGTCAAAAGGCAGGCCGGCATCCAGACCCCGCAGGGTACTCCTTATGGCTGCTGCCAATTGCTGCGGATCGCGGTCCGAGCGCACCACCCAAGTTGTCCAGTTGGGGGGCGATTGCAAAAAGGGGAGAAACATCGCCGGTCGTGGATCCTCGGTGAGGCTCAAATATTTTCCGTCCTCGACAACACCCACCACTTGCACGCGCGCTCCATCTGGCAGCTTGTAATATCCGCCCATCGCGTTGGTTACGGAGCCGAAGATTTTACGCGCAAACTCCCGATTCACTACGGCAACGCGCGGTGAGTTTTTGTCGTCATGCCAGGTGACGGTCCTTCCAGACAGCAAAGAGGTGCCCGCTGCGCGGAAATAGTCTGGAGACAGGGTGTATTTAATGGCTTCGGCAGTGGCATTCGATGGGTTCAGATCTGTGGTTTTGTCGGTGAATACATTTGAGGATTCCACGGCGGTACTTAAGGGCGGGTAATTGACCAATCCCACGGACTGTACCCCAGGAATCGCCTCGAGGGCGTCGATCATGCGCCTCTGCATTACGGGTACGGTGTCGCCCCTGTAACCGGCCATGCTCAGAACGGTATTCACCAGCACGGCGTTCCGCGGCTCGAAGCCGAAATGGCCGTGCAGCGAGCACGCCAGTCCACGCACGGCCACCAGCGAAGAGGTGACCAGCAATGCGCAGATCGCAATTTGCGCGACCAGCAACGCGTCTCGGGCGCTAATCCGCCGCCGCGCCGCACCGGTTGATCCCGACTTGATGACTTGGTAGGGATCGGTGCGGAGTATCTGCCTCACCGGGACAGCGCCAAAGAGGAAGCCGCTCGCCAAAGACAACAGCAAAGCGACCAGATAAACATGGGCGTCCGGATGCACCGGCACATGCAGAGAGGTAAATTGGGGAACCGGCCGCCACAAGCTCAGGTCCCGCAACAGCACCACGCTTCCCCATAGTCCGACACCGCCTCCGACGAGCGATATCAGCACGGCTTCAGTAAAGACCTGCCGCAGAATGCGTATGCGGCCCGCTCCCAGCGCCAGCCGCAAGGCAACCTCGCGGGAACGGTCTGCGGCGCGCGCGGCAAACAGGTTGCCGAGGTTGCAACAGGCAGCCAGCAGAATCAGCCCCGCCAACAACATTAACCCGGTGAGAAATGCCCGTGCCGGACGGCCCAGGACGTCGCCGAGAAGACCCGGACGTGCCAAAGTAAAGGTCATCTTTCCATCGTCTTTGGGGTAGCTCTTCTCCAGATCGGAGCCAATGGAATTCAGATCGAAGACAGCCTGGGCCGGAGTGACTCCCGCCTTCAGATGCCCCAACACCGTCAAAATACCGCGATTCCTGCGCACGTTCATTCCATCCGACCCTTGCACTTGCTCCTGGTTCACCATCGGGTACCAGAAATCGGGAGAGTAGAACAATAAGGTGCCCTGGAAATCAGGTGGCGCTACACCGAGAATGGTAAATGGATGCTTGTTGAGTTGAACCACACGACCCACCACGCCACGATCGTCCTGAAAATTGCTGTGCCAATATGCGTAGGCGAGCACGATATACGGAGCGCTGTTCGAGCCACGCTCATCGGAGCCGTGGAAGAAGCGACCCAGATACGGCTGAACGCCCAAGGCGTCGAAGTAGTTCCCCGTGACCTCATAGCACCAGACCTTGGATGCATCTTTGCCCGTATCCAGCCCTGCCGCAGCGACGTTAAAAGCCGCCAGACCGTCAAAGCTACGGTTACGATCGCGTAGATCGAGATAATCGGGATACGACTGCCACAGCGACTTTTCGCTTCCGCGCTCGAGGACGTAGAGGCTCTCGGTCCGAGGCGCGTTCAGCGGGCGTAGGATCAGCCCATTTAACACGGCAAAAACCACGGCGTTAGCGCCGATCGCCAAGGCCAGGGTCAAAACGGCGGCAATACCGAATCCGGGAGACTTGCGGAGCACGCGAAGGCTGAAGCGCACATCCTTAATCAGAGACTCGATGAATGTGCCGCCGAGCGCATCGTGGCATTCCTCCTTGAACCTCTCGTGTCCTCCGAACTCGACGCGGGCGCGGCGTTCGGCCTCGGTGCGACCCAGGCCGGAACGTTCAAGATCATCAGCGCGGTGTTGGATGTGCGCCCGAAGCTCCTCTTCGATCCTGTGAGAGGGCGGAAGCGATGGCAGCCACGAGCCGATTCCAGTTGTCAGTCTCTTCACGCAGACGCCTGCGGCCCGCGGCGGTGAGTTCGTAGAACTTGGCGCGGCGATTATTCTCGGATGTACCCCAGCTCGCCTTGAGCAGTCCCTGACGCACCAGGCGAAACAGACCGGGATAGAGCGCGCCCTGTTCGATCAACAGGGCATTGCCGGAGATCTGCCCGATGCGGAGAAGAATGCCGTACCCGTGCAGCGGGCCAAGCGAGACCGCCCTAAGTATGAGGAGATCGAGAGTGCCGGGAAGAAGTTGAGCTTGGTCGGTCACACGCCCTCCTAAGAGGATTAGGAGGATACTGTGTCCACTCCTAAGCTGTCAAGGAGAAAATAAGCCGGCCATAATCTTGCGCTGCTTGTCTCGAACGTCGTCGGCTGCAAGCGTACCGGAGCCGAAAGCGACACACTGTAAGTGCTCGCCCGCCCCTGTTTGCTGCCCATCTCCCCGAAGCGTGTGTCGCGCTGTACTAAAAGATGAAACTGAGGCTTCTTTTAGTTTCAATGCTTTATCATATTTGAGTACAATAATTTGGTTCTTCCTCACTTTCGTTGTAGATTGGGCCTCTACAAATCAGCTATCTAGCAGATACCACGTAGTTTACTCACTAGCTTCTTACGAAGAGGTGATTGCCCTGCGATCCCAATGACCGTAAATCACTGTATGCAAGGCTTTTCGGGGCGTTAGCCCCCCGGGGTTGCAACAAAAGTGAGGAAGAACCGATTCAAGTGCAGGAAAACGGCCTGCATCCCGAAATTCTACGATTTAAGCAGAACCGGGACACGGCACCAGGGTCACCCTCCACATGCCGGCCTCCTGCCCAAGAAGACAAAAATGTAATCTTCGCGTCATGTTGGCGTTCGCTCTCCATTCCTAGAATCGAAACGCTGGCGTGCTTAGTCCCCAGCGTGCGCCAAGCCATTATCACAAATTCAAGGAGAATAACCGCATATGTCCCGAAAATTCTTGCGAAATAGTTTTCGGATCAACCGTTTGGGTACGCTCGCCGACCTGCTGGCGACGGGGCTGAGCTTTGCGGCGCTCGCCACTGCTCAGTCCGTGCCGTAGTCGCTGTTGTGAATGATCGCTTTACGCTGCAACTGCCTTACGACTTCCTCCCAGACACCTGCTAACGGATCGGTCCGGGTGCGCCATGCTCGGGTTCGTTGGTTCTCGCTTGGAAGCGTTGATAACCGAATGTATTTTCGCGCAGTCTTTGGGTCCATGCTGGCTTGCAGTGCGACCTCATTTAAAGTCGTGCTGGGCCTTAATAGGTGTCGGAGTCGGAGCACTTGTTCATCTTTCACCATAGAGCGCGCCCTTCCCACCGTGTTGAATGTGCCTCAGGCCCCAGTCTACGTCTTCCATATGGAGAATTGCTTTTTTTTCATAGCCAGTTGTTGGTTTTCTCTGGTTCTTCGATTTCTTATGCCAGCCTGGTTTTCACATCACAGCCCGTCCGCTTCGCCACCGCGCTTGCGGGAACGACCGCTGGCCAATCCCGTCGATTGCGTGGGTCACCTCCCGGCGATTTTGCGGATTTCTAATCCGCCACCTACGTCCCGCACATCTTGCGGTAGCCAACAAGAAAACGGTGGCCCTTAACTTCAACCAGAGCTAAAATGAATTTCCCAGGTGAAACGAAAGCGGGCAATGCACGGATGCAACCATGCTGAGGGATAGCCTGGCGGGATCATCGAGACGATGAACGGGGCACAGTGGGTTGCCTTCTGTGCTCCTCAAGAAGACCACACTGGATCGGTAGACCCCGATGCCTTGAAAATCCCTGCCCGAAGGGTGGAATACTCGCTAACGGATAGCGCCCTCTCTCCATTTCAGGCTGAACCAACACAGGCTTCTAAGCATATGCAAAACACGAATCACGCCTGATTCAGGTTAACATTGTTAGAAGGCGTGACCGAATCAGTTTTGGAAGCCGAACTGAACGGCGAAGCACATGGTGAGTACATACCGTTTCGAACGCGTACATTGCGGCGACTGCCCCCTGCGGGATCCGCCAATAATCGTCACGTAGCGGTCGCCCTCACAATCATATAAGGCGTTCCTAACAACTGTGGGTATTCGCGAATAAGTAAGAAGGACTGCGTGTGACTGACTTGCCGCCGCCACCGAAGCTCTGGGCCACATCTGCGCGGGAACAAGGGGTAAAACGGGCCATCAGCAGCCAGCCAAGGCCCTTAAGAACCAACACCGGGTACAACTCTGACATGCCTGGCAGTCATGAGGTCGAGAGTTCGAACCTCTCCAGGTCCACCAACTAACTAAAGGACTTAACCACATACTGCCATTTTGAAAAAGTACCACTTCGTACCTCTTCACCTAGGTTATTCCTACGCTGGCAGAGCCAGAACCCTACAGGGAAAAGACAAAGACATTGTGTCTGCCCCGTCGGTTATCTATGATGCGCCGAGCGGGGTTCCGTGGGAGGCTGGCGCATGCAACTACTTACCGAACGGCATTCCGATCAGATCGCGGGGGTACTCTCGTGCTATGACCGCATTTTAGTGCAAGGAACACTGCCCACCTTCTGTTACGCCCAAGGCATGACGGGGTACCTGTACGCGCAGGGCATTCGGGT
>JBEKQO010000310.1:0-8426 GCA_049519635.1 Terriglobia bacterium
TTTCCGACAAACAGATGGCCCAAATCCGCCTTGAGCGGGATGAATTTCATGGAGAATGGAACTACAGCATTCTCCCTCGGGGAAAGCCAAGTTGACACAGTTATTTATTTACAGACCCTAAGCTGTGCAGACTCCAACCCACATCCCGCTCAAAAGCTTCTGCGTGCTGTTTGGCAAGCCGCTGGTAAATTTCATTGGCCCGTTGCGTCACCTCTAATGCTTCCTGTGGCCTAGCTGCTTCATAGTATCGGTTGCCCAGGTTAATCAAGCTCCTGGCCAAGTCTGGCTCGAATGCGTCGGGGCATCGCTCGGCCAGTTGTTCGCATATCTCCGCCGCACGCTCCAAAGTCTCGATCGCTTCCTTCTGCCTGCCAACGGTGCTATAGAAAGAGCCAAGGTTGTTGAGGCAAGTGGCCAAGACGGGCGCAAACGCGTCGGGCCGCTGCTGCAGCAACCTTTCAAGAATCACTGTCGCACGCTCAGTCGCGACCACCGCCGGAGTCTGCTTTCCAAGGGCGCTAAAATAGCTGCCGACGTTGATCAAGCTTCGCGCCAGGTTGGGAGCGAAGGCGTCAGCGTTCAACTTCTGCAGCCGGTGATAAATCTTGCTTGCCAGCATAGCCGATTGCAGAGCCTGCTCCTTCCTCCCCAACCTATCGTAAAATGTGCTTAAATTCAGCATGGCCATGGCCAAGTTTGGGGCAAAGAGGACCGCACCCGCCGGACTTCGCTTCGACAGCCGAATGTAGATCTCACCCGCTCTCGCGCCCGCAGCCAGCGCCTCCTCCCGCCTCCCTACATTGCTATAGCGAATGCCTAGGTTTGTGAGGCTCATCGCCAGGCTCGGCTCAAACGCTCCGGGGTTCTCCTTTGCCAGCCGCTCGTTAATGTCGACCCCCTGAATGGTCGCCGCGACCGATGCGTCCCGTCTCCCTAGCTCGCCATAGAAGGTGCCCATGTTAATCAGGCTTAAAGCCAAGTGCGGCTCGAAGGTGGCCGCGTCCTGCTTCGCCAAACCCTCGTATACCCGATAGGCACCCTCCGCCGCTGCAAGTGCTTCCTCATGCTTGCCTAGCGCGCTGTACCGGCTTCCAAGGTTGTTCAGAATTAGAGCTCTCGCCGGGTCTGCCTTCTCCCCGGTGGGCAAAGCTGTGAGTAGATGCTCCCCTATGGCAGCGGCAATCTGTCCGAAGGCTACGCTCTCAATGGGAATCAATCCTTCAACAACCATCATCAACTCGACCCAAGGACGCTCATTGAGGACCGACAGGAGCCACGATTCAATGATTCGATATGTCGGCAATTCGTACAAATCAACAACGGCGCGCAACCATCTGGCCCAAACGAGCAGAGGCGGCGCACATTTTATTGTCTCCGTCAGTAAGGCGACCGGAAGTCCCCCGCGTGCGCTTAAAACCTTAACTGCGAAGGCTTCGGCCGGCAAATCCGGTTCAAGAGGAGCGATTGTTGGAGTCTGGGCATTCGGAGTCTCCCCCAGGAGGGCAGCAACATCCGCGCTTACCTCTCCCGGTTGTGCGTTCGGAAATCCTAGATGCCGTGCGTCCTTCCCTAGCAGGCTAAGCCAGCGCTGGTCATCCTTGGGCATCGGCCCGGTGAAAGTCAGGAAGGCGATGCCGCGCTCCACCAATGTCGCACGCGTAGTGCCAGCGCCAAAGAGCCTTTCCACGTAATGTCGCTCGCGCGTAACAGTGTGATCGAGCAAGTCCTCGCGCCCCCACAGGCTAAGTCCGGCAACGTCCCGCTCGCTGCAAGCCCGTAGCGCCGCCACCTGCAGCAAGAGAGGCTTGCCATCGGTCCGCTGCCGAAGCCCGCGGAGATCAGCCTGATCGAGCTCCGGCAAGGGCGGAGGCGCTTCATCGTCCGACAACTTGGACCACGCCTCAAAAGTTGCTCGCACAATTCGTAGCGCGACCGAATCTGGGTCATCACCCCCAGGGGCACTGATTTCCTGAACCGAATCCAACGTATCCTGAATTTGGTCACGCAGATAACCCTCGGCCGAGTTGAGCAAGTTATGAAGCCAGCCGCTTTCCAGAACGGCTTCACGCTCCAGCAGCACCAAGCGCAGCCGGATTGCGCCGCTGGCCTTCTCAGCCCATCGGGTACACTGTTGCAGCAATCGACCGAGGGCCACTGTTTTGCTCGCCGCGTAATCGAGCAGGATCAATGTGTCGGCCAGCGGTGCCCATCGCGGGAACTCGTCGTGCTGGACGAAGCTCGTCAGCGAAGCAGCGGAGATGAATCCGGCCCGCCACCCGGAACCTGCCCGCCGCTTTGCCAGTTCGAGTGCAAGGCGGGTTTTGCCGACGCCCCCATTGCCAGTAAGCACGCTCCATCGAAAGGCATCCGCATTGTCACAAAAAGCGTCCAGCCCGCTCAATTCGGGCTCTCGGCCAATTACGCCAATGAACTCATTGTGGGGCCTCAGAAGCAAGTTGGTTCGACCACGGGTGAGTTTCCTTGGACGATCGATTTCGAGCAAGGGCTGAGGGGGGACCGGCGGAATCGGAAAATTGAGACCTTCAAAGTGAGTACGAATTAAAGTCAAAACTTCTTGAACGCGATTAGCAACATAAGGTAAACCTAGCGCAGGAACGCTCAGGTACTCGTCGCGCACTTGCACCAAGAACTGCAAGATGATTTTCCGCGCCGCCTCTTTGCCTCCATCTGGAAGGAAAAACTGAGTATCGCTTAGAAACGCTTCGGCCAGTGGCTCCAGTCCCTGACTTTCCTGGTCGCTGAGTCCCTTGAGATAGAAGTATAAAACTTTGATGACATTCGGGGATTCCAGCCACTGTTGGATTGTTGTGGAAAGGTCCTCGTATCGCGGAAACGCTTCGGCAGTTTTCGCAATGGCCTTATCGATTGGACCGCCAGGTTTCTTGGCCACATTCTTGGCCACCCACGTGACTAAGTCAGTTGCCAGATTGCCCAAGACGCCTATCGTGATTGCGTCCATGTGGGAATTCCTTCTAGTGGGAAGATATTAACATATAAACGCGGCATTCCATTTTCACATGGGCGTGTAGTCGCCATAACCGTAGAAGTGCCTCGCGCATTCAAACTCCTCGGATACGGGGTTCGGGTCCCCGATGCGGACTTCGGGGGGATCAGAAGTTGCACCGCCGCCAGCGGGACGTTAGAACGGCCGAGTGGCGCCCAATAGAAGGGAAGGCGACTTTTCATTCCGAGTCCCCAAAAGCGCCGGAACTATCTGAGCGGCCGTAAGTTGCGGCGAGCCGCGTGAGAAAACTCCTCGGCGGGCACCCAAAGGGTCGCATCCGAGTCGCCCGTTCTGGACTTGATCGGTTTGGTCAACACTCGCGCTCGATGCCAGCAAATACTATGCGTGCAAAACTTCTTCGACGCTGGAGTTCAAGGGGGGAAAAGTCGCACTTTAACAAATAGGTCGCCAGACATTCCAGTGGACATTGTCCGCACGGTTAGGAGACAATCCCGAATCTTTGATGGACACTCCGCGATTCACCTGTAGTCTGCGTTTTCGACGTGCGTCCTCGTGAGGATCCGTCACTCAGACGTAACTCATTCCGCATCCCGGCCGACTCTGAAAGATCCCCGACTCCACGCATGGCCCTTGACACGTACGGCCGCAACCTGCCATAGTGTCCGAAAGATAACTAGATCAAATCTACCAAGTGAAAAACAAGAGGCAAGAGCATGGCTAGGAATATCCTGACGAGCCAATCGACCGCTGAGCAGCAGCAACAGATTCGGGCGACTAGAGGAAAGACCATCTCCACTCTGAACATTGATCTCAACTCGACCAGCAACCTAAGCGAACAGGAATTCGACAACGTGGCTGAGGAAGTGGTTTACATGAAAAATGGCGCAACTGACGGTGACTAACCTCTTCGCTGCAAGAAATCAGATTAACGCCAAGGCGCATCATGGCACAATCGCCTGTTGTTATTGAGCTTACCGCGGCACAGCGCGCATTGATCCGCGAGGCCTCGGGCAAAAATGTCGCTAAGCTGGGCATCGAGCCCGTCGATACAGGTTCGGGTTGGCTCTATGCAGCGGGTGAAGAGAAATTTTGGCTGCTGAAGCATCCTGACCCCGAGTCCTACGAAGCCGCTCGGCGCAAGCAGCGCCTGCGGATCGACGCGCGGCAGGCCAAATTTCGCCTGAAAATTGGCAAGTCATGCATTCACCGTTGGGGTGTCTTCGCCGCAGAGCGAATCCCGGCGCGGCGTAATGTGGTCGAGTACGCGGGGGAGCTTGTCAATCCCGTTGAAGCCTACCGGCGGGTGAAGGACGCAGCGGAGGCTTACACCTTCAAGCTCGATGATTTCTGGAGAATCGACGCCGTGGTGGGAGGTACGGGAGCCGAGTTCATCAACCACAGTTGCGATCCCAACCTGCGCTCGCGAGCCTGGCGCGATCGCGTCTCGTACCAGAGTGTGCGGCCGATCGCCCCGGGCGAGGAACTCACCGTGGACTATCACTTTCTCGCAAAGTCTCCGAAAGTTCCCTGCCGCTGTGGATCGCCCCAATGCCGCGGCACTATTAATGTCATTGAGGACGCCAGGCCGAAGTCTCGAACAAATAAATGAGGAGGCAACATCATGGCAGGAAACAAACTGACGATCAAGTTGACCGACGACCAACAGAATCAGATTCGAAAAGCAACGGGTAGCATCATCAAGGAATTAAACATTGACGTTGCGGCGACGCACGCCTTGAGCGACAAAGACCTCGACGAGATCGCCGGCGGCCAGAAAATTACGTATAGGGAAGCTTAGCGCGCCAACCGACAGGAGGCGGCCCCTTGGCAGGTAACTCATCGAAAAAGACCTACCGCGTGGCGGGTGGGTTCAGCGAAATTGTAATTACGAAGCACATCGGTAGCAGTTCGAATTAGCGTGGATCCCGCATCGGGCGGTCATTCTCACGCGTCGCTCTTGGCGCGCGGTGGTGTCCGCCCGACTAGTGGGCAAGTCTTCCCACAAAAGAACGAGGAGGCAAAACCATGGCAGGAAACAAACTGACGATTAAGTTGACCGACGACCAGCAGAGTCAGATCAGGATAGCAACAGGTAGGAGCATCAGGGAGTTGAATATTGATGTTGCGGCGGTCCGGCAACTTACCGAGAATGAACTGGACCAAGTGGCGGGTGGCGTCAGTGAAATCGTAATTACGAAGCACACAGATAGCAGCAGCGCGAATTAGCCAGGCTCGCGCATCTCGAAGTCATCAACACGCGCCGCTATTGCGGGGTCGAGGTGCGCCCTGGAGAGGCCACGAATCTTCCGACAAAAGAACAAGGAGGCAACACCATGGCAGGAAACAAACTGACGATCAAGCTCACTGACGAGCAGCAGAATCAAATCAAGAACGCAACGGGTAAGACCATCACGGAATTGAATATTGATGTCGCGGCGACAGGCCGCCTGACCGAGAAAGATCTCGATAACGTAGCTGGCGGATTCACATTCGTCAAAGCAGACGAACACTGACAGTCAATGAATCGGAGGGATGGCTGTCATGGACGATTTTCTTGTCCGGCGCGACCGCGCCTTTGAGCTTCTGGGTCCGGAATCCGACGCCGTCATTATAGTTCCGCCTTTCGCCGATATCTATCGCCCCTCGCTGGGGGTGCATCTTCTCCAGGCGGCCGCCGAGCAGGCGGGTCTCCGCGTGCGAGTCCTCTACGCCAATCTCCTGTTTGCCACCCTCAGCGGAGAAGAGTTATACAAAGCAATCTCCAACGGAAATTACGGATGGTTGTGGGGCGAGCGCATATTCGCCCGCGCCGCATTCGGCCTGCCACCGTTGGGATATCAAACCGAAAAACTGCGGGAACAAATTGCCAAGCGGGGCCCATCCAAAAAGCAAGAAGTGACTTTCGAGCAGCTTACCGCCTTGGAACGTGAGGTGGGCCCATTCTGTTCCGCTTTGTGCGAGAGTTTTTCCTACCATCGCTTCCACGTCGCAGGCGCCACCACCACTTTTCACCAGACGACGGCGGCGGTGGCTCTGCTGGCTCAAATCAAACGAGCCAAGCCAGAAGCGATCACCGTGATCGGCGGCGCCAATTGCGAAGGCGAAATGGCGCGGGGAATCGCCTCCTTGAACGCGCCCATCGATTACATCTTCTCCGGTGAATGCGAATCTGTCTTTCCCGATTTTCTGCGCCGCGCCGTGGGGGGCGAGTCATTGCCTTCCGATCGCATTGTGCGCGGCGAACCTTGCTTCGACATGGATTCGCTCCCCGAGCCTTGCTTTGAAGATTATTTCGCACAGCTCGACAATGCGCTGCCTGCCTGGCGCGAAAAGAATGAAATCTGGTTGCCCTACGAAACGAGCCGAGGATGCTGGTGGGGCGCTCGCCAGCACTGCACCTTCTGCGGCCTCAATGGCGAGACCATGGCCTTCCGCCAGAAGTCTCCCGACCGCGCCATCGCCGGGGCCAAGCGGCTCCTGTCACAATATCCATCGCCGCATCTGGGAATGATTGACAATATCCTTCCGCACTCCTACTTCCGCACGGTGCTACCGCGGCTGGCGGACGAGTTGCCCCCGGCCCGGATCTTCTATGAAACCAAGTCCAACTTGTCTCTCGAACAAGTCCTGCTTCTGTACCGCGCTGGCGTGTATCGGATCCAGCCCGGGATTGAGGCGCTCTCCTCTTCGCTGCTGCGCCGCATGAAGAAAGGCGTGCTCGCCCGCCAGAACCTCGCGCTCCTCCGCCATGCCCGCGCCGCCGGGCTGGTGCTCAACTGGAACCTGCTGTGCGAATTTCCCGGCGACCAGAGAGAGGATTACGTCGCCACCCTGGCGCTCCTCCCGCTTATCCACCATTTAATTCCCCCGAGCGGCCTGTCCCCCGTCAGCATCGACCGCTTTAGTCCGTATTACCGGGACGCGGCCACGTACGGCATCACTCATTTGGAGCCGCTGCCGGCGTACGCGTGGGCCTTTCCGCCGGATGCCGACATGCGCAGTCTGGCGTACCATTTCAAGGGGGAGTACGCTTGTGCCCAGTCCGCTCATCCGGAACTCAAGGGTCTACTCGACCGGGCGGTTCGCGAATGGCGCGATTCCTGGAAGGCAGGCGCACCTCCCCCCGCCCTGAGCCTCACCTCGGGCGGCGATGGCTACTTTACGTTGATGGACACGCGAGGCGTGGAAGGGACGGACTTGTTCCAATTCCTCAGTGAGGAAGAAGCACGCACCGTGTTGATTGGTGGCCCGCTTGAACGCCAACCGCTCGCCGCGTGGGCCATCGAGCGCAAGCTGGGGGTCGCACTCGACGGCTGGTGCGTGCCTCTGGCTGTTACCAACGTGGAAACGTGGCGCCGCTTTGAGGCGGGCATCCCGCAGTCAGTCGAGCAGGCACTACCCGCCGCCGTATAGACATATCGTGGGATCGCTCCAAGCGGGAGTGTTCAGGGTGTATCACCCATTTCATACCGCCATGTTATGACAACATTCGATCTCGAACGAAAGTCGGATTCCTGGAAAGCGCTGTTTACTGACGAATTCGCAATAGCGATCCGAAGTTCAGGGTAAGCGACGGCCCACTCAGAAATTATGCGAATTCGGTACTTCGTCGGATTTGGAATGAAAAACGCCTTTCCCGCCAGCAATAATGCAAGCTCCCCAGATACGGGGTTCTGGGAACTCAGCGGGGCGGCGAACGCGGATTGCTGGAAACGCGTAACGCCCTCTCCAAAAGGCCGTGAAACGTGAAACGATGGATTCGGAACGAAAACGCCCTTCCAAGCCAGAATCCGCTCTGCCGCTATTGCCCCGATTGTCAGCACCGGGTTAAGGGAGCCAATTTCGGCGGCCTAAAGGGAACCACGTTGCATCGCCTCATCGGCGGGGAGGCGGTCAAAAACTCTGTAGCAGTTTCTATATCTTCGGTTGGCGGTCGGGGCGACGAACCGCATATCGCAAAGGAAGCCCCGGATTTTCGTCAACAATCGACTCAAGGGCAATGCCTTGCAGACCATCAACGCGATGCTCGAAGCTGCCGTCGCGCAATGATTTGAGCAAACCCTCTTGACAAAACAACCCATTACTGCTCATATGAGCAGTTATGGTAAATTTGAGCAAACGACAGGACGCGGTTCGTAAGTTCATCCTTTCTGAACTCCGAGCGGGTCGGCCTTGCCCGACGCATCGGGAAATCGCTTCTCATTTTGGCTTTGCGAGCTCCTACGCCGCGGCCTGCCACGTCAAGGCACTGGTAAAGAAGGGCATTTTGATTGCCGAGCGCGGCAAGGCCCGCGCTTTACAGTTGGCAGAAGTGTTTCCCGGCGTGCGCCGACCGGCTACAGCCGAAATTCCCTTTTTCGGCTCCATCCCTGCCGGATTTGCCGAGGACAGGGAACAGGAACCGGATGGCTGCGTCGTCGTAGACATTACCTCCATTGGG
>JBEKQO010000311.1:0-8396 GCA_049519635.1 Terriglobia bacterium
GACGTCATAGTTGTCGCCGGCCAGCCACTCGTCGTGAGGATCAACTTTGAACATGTATTCTTTCGCCAGCGGGGTAACTATTTTCTGGCAAACGTCGCCATCCACCATGACGGTGGCGACACGCGCGGCGCTCTCCAGTTCCTGCCGTATCGTTGATGTCGCATCCGGGTTATCCTGCGCCTGTCCCAAGGTTGCTAGAGTCAGCAGGAGTGAAACAAGATAAATGGTTTTCATTTCGCCCCCCGTGTGAGCTGAAGCGCATATTGGTGAACATTGTACCAAGCCGAGACGCCAGGAGGCGCCAGCGCCTTGTTCGTGTGCTCCATCGCAGTGTCGATGGCGCTCCCCTCCCATTGGTCTGAGGGAATGTCGGCCAGCGGTGGGCGTGGATTCCACCAATCGTCGAGAACGGAATTGTTGAAACGGTGCGCCGCCTCGGTCCGCAGCGATTCGAGCGGTTCCCGGTTCTTGAAGCTGTCAAGCACGGCGATATCCTGAAGGCAATTGCGTTGAATCTTCAGCCGGATGCTGGGAATGGGTTCGGTGAGGCCGAAGCGGTCGCCGGAGTAAACCAGCACGGTGCCTCCGCCGTCGAAGTGGAACCAGGGGTCTTCCCCTGGTGCCACGGTCAGCCAGTGAACATAGCCATTCACGCCCCAGAGCCAGGCACGCAACGGGTATTCGGTTATGGCCGCAGCATTCTGCGTGACATTGGGCGGCCCCCCGTAATACCACACCACGTCGCCCCGGTCGCGGAGGGTCTTGGGCGCATCGCGATAAAAGCTCAGGATGCCCCCGCTGGCACACCACAGGGTCACAACGCCTTTGAGGACTTTGAACTGCTGTTCCATGTCCCAACTGACGTCCGCCCGCATGACGAAGTGCACGGGGCTGTCCGTCGGCAAGGCCTTCTTCAACAGGTGACCGTATTCGAGGAAATAGTTGAGGTCCTTGGGAAACCGCACCTCGTCGCCGTCCCAGGGAAAACCCATGTAGCGCTTTTTGTGATTAAAGAAGACCTCAAAATTGGTATGGGTCCAGCCCTTCTCGCGAAAGTGGCGCTCCATTTCGGAAAGTACATTCACGAACTCCGCTTCATAGCCCGGCTCACCCCAGAATTCATAAGACGCGGGCCACTCGGGGTTGATTGGCAGGTAGACGAACGGAATCGGACGGGGCCCGCGACGGCTGGAGGCAAACGCTGTGCCGTCAAGTAGCGAGGCATAATGCCGGTCAAACAACGTCCAGTCGGCAACGTGCCGGGTGCGGCCCGTACCCGCCAACACCGGGGCGAATTCAGGGCCAACCTTCCCCGAATGCCCATATCCGAGCTGATGCATGATCCCACGGTGCTCGTAAAAGATCTGATGATAGGCGTGGATCAGGCGGAAAAACTGGTCGCTCTCAAACCAATTGCCGGAATAACTATGGTAGGCCGTGCCATATTGCTCAGCGAGGAAAGAACTTCCGTAGGAATTATGATCGATCGTCACCACGTCCTCCGCGGGGATGACGCGATCGAGGACCGTGAGCTGAAGCGGAACCGTGACGGTGCTCGCACCGCACCTGAGCCGGGCCTTACCGGCAAGAATCCCGGGCTTGGTGTCGGGCGGAACATAGACGTCCACCCAAAAGGCTTGGGCCGTCTGTTGGTCAATCTTATTGTCCGGGTCCGGCAGGCGCGAACGGTAGGGCGCATGAATGGGAACCAGCGCGTCGGGGAAGTAGTGCTTATCCGCATCGATAAAATGAAACCACTCCCTAAACAGATCGGTTTTAATGCTGTGCGTGGGATCGTCGAGGGAAACCTCGAGGGAGTACTCGGCCGGCGCAGGCGACTTGACGACCAGTTGAAACGAGGCGTATCCGCCCCTCCAGCCCTGCAATGCCACGCGATGCCGCGCGTCGTACAAGCCGGATCGCAGCCGGGTTCCGCCCAGATCGGGCGCTACGATTCCTCCGAAAGGGTCTGGCCGGAGAAATTCCGGCAGCGCCTCCAGGCTGGCCGCGGCCCGGCAGCGTCCCGGGAACAGCCCGAGGAGCAGGAAGAAAACTCGCCAATGAAATCGACGCATAAATTCAGTCCCTGCCTTCTGCGATTGCTCTGCTAAAACGGGAGGCGAATCATGAACGCCAAGGGCGTTCACTCAAGCTAACCGTTTCCAATTCGCCGAATGATTCCCTCACTCCTTCTTGTGTGAACGGTTTTGACCTTAGCCCGCGTCACACGCCGCACCAATCACAGACGAACAGCAGCAGGGCCTGGGCCGCCTGCACAACGGAATCAATTTCCAGGTATTCGTCCGCCGCGTGAGTATTGCCTCCGCGGGCTCCCCACAAAACCGCTGGGATTCCGAAGGCCTGATGAAAGACATACATGTCACACGGGCCTTCAATCCCCTGAATGAGGGGTTCCTTTCCCAATACCTTGGCGGCGCACTCGGCGAGTTCACGCACCAGGGGTTCAGTCTTAAGGATGGAGGAACCGGGTAGCCAGCGAATGGGGAATTCCACCTCCGGCCGGGAGGGGAAAAGGTCCGGCGCAGAGGCCACCGCCGCATCGAACCAAGTGTGGAATTCGTGTTCGACCTCATCCTGCTTTTCACCCGGCATCAATTGCCAGAACATTTCAATCTGGCAGATCTCCGGTATGGTAATGGGCTCCTCTGTACCCCACGGGCCGGTAAAAACCTTGGTAATGGAGACCGGCACGGGATCGGTGGCGCTGGCGTAGAGTTCGTGGACAATTGCCCTGGCGCGGCGCTGCTCGGCGAATTCCTGAACCTTGACCAAGAGATGCCGCAATTGGTCGATTACGCCGGCAGGAAACTTGCCTTCTGTAAGGACCCCTCCCGCGGCGTTCAGTTTGATATGCACGGTCCGTCCACCCCGTTGAGCGGGGCAGATGCGCAGGAAGGAAGGCTCGGAAATAACTGCGGCATCGGCATTGAAGCCCTTCAGGCGTCCCGCCAGCGTGCCGTTGACGCCGCCAAACTCCTCGTCCACGACGGTCTCAAACACCAAATCGCCCCGCAGTTCAATCCCCAGAGCGCGCAGCGACTCCACGATGAAGAGGTTCGTGCCGACACCGCCTTTCATATCGTTCGAGCCACGCCCGTAAAGGCGGTTGCCCGTAATATCGCCGCTGAAGGGATCGCGGGTCCAGGGCTGCGTTCCGCGCGGCACCGTATCAATATGCCCCGATAGCACGAGCGAGCGACCGCCACCGCGCCCCTTTTTTCGCGCGCCAACATTGGGCCGGCGCTCATAATTCCGCCCCGACGCATACAGCGGGTGCTCCAACAAGCCGGGAACCTCGCTGAGTTCATAGAGAGTGGGAGCAGTGTCTTGTTGGCGCAATAATTCCGCCACGTACTGCTGGCAAGCTTCTTCACTTCCGATGGGCGGAGTATTCTCGGAAGGGATGCGCACAAGGTCCCCAATGATCTCGAGCAAACGGTCGCGGTGGTCGCCGACATAAGAGCAGAGCTTTCTTTCGAGAGTTGAATCGAGCGGCATAGAAGGAAAGTCTTCCTTTCAGATTTTCATCGCGCGGGGAGGGTGGCGAAATCCCCGGGTGAGGCCGGCGAGATAAATAATACCGAGGGCCAACCAGATGAATCCCACAATCTTCGCTTTGTAGGAGAGGTTGATCCAGAGATACAAGCAAGTGATTGTTCCGAGCAGGGGAAAGACCAGATTGGTAAAGAGGGCCAGGCCCGCCCGCAAATGCCGGCGAAAATAATAATGCCGGATGACGCTGAGATTAACAAGGATGAATCCTACAAAAGCTCCGAAGTTCAGCAGCTCCACTGCGAGCTCGAAGCGCATCACGAGTGATCCCACCAACGTCACCGCAGCCATCAAATAAATGGCGCGGGTAGGGGTGGAGTAGCGGGGGCTGACGTAAGCAAAGATCGAGCGTGAAATCACGCCATCGCGCCCCATGCCGAAAAGCAAGCGCGAAGCCCCGGCTTGGCCGGTCAGGGCGCTGGCCAGCCCCGCGACAAGCAGCACGAAAGTTATAAAACCGAACATCAAAGCCCCGCCCAGAAGCCTGCTGATATCGAGAATGGCCGTCTCGTCCTGAGGAAACGAGTTGTAATTCGGCCAGACCAGCGCCGCCAGATAAACCGTGGCAAAGCAGAAAACCGTTTGGATGAGGCAAACGGCTACAGTGGCGATGGCGATGTTCCGCTCCGGGTTCTGCGTGTCTTCCGCCAAGGTCGAAACGGCGTCAAAGCCGATGTAGGAAAGCGCCGCAACGCCCGCGCCGAGCATCAACGGGCGCAGGACAAAGGTAGTGCGGTTGAAGATGGCGGTCCCTACAAACAATCCGCCCCAGCCGTGATGGTGAACCACATAAAATGCCGCCAAAATGACGAACAGCACCGCCGAGGATGTCATAATAATCATCATCACGCGGCTGGCGCGCGCGGTCATCTGGATGCCGCGAACGTTCACGACAGTGATGAGAACCGTGAATAGGACGGCCCATACCCCATAGGGCACCACCGGAAGCAACCGGGCTGCGGTGAGGCCCGCGTAAACCACACTGAGAAGGGGAATCAGAAAATAATCGAGAATCATCGCCCAGCCCGCCAGGAATCCCACGTGGTCATTCAGCGAGCGCTGGGCGTATGTGTAAGTGGAACCAGCGGTGGGGAAGGCTCCCGCCATTTTTCCATAGCTCGCGGCCGTGAATAGCATCGCGATCATGGCCACCAGGTACGCCAGCGCAGCATGTCCGTGGGAAATTTTCTGGACAATCCCATAGACAGGATAAGGCGCCGTGGGCGTGAGGATGACCAGGCCGTAGAGAATGAGGTCGCGCAGAGATAGGACGCGCTTAAACTCCGGTTTATACCCGAGCGCTTCGAGTGTTGCGTCTCCAACCTGATCAGTCATGAAGATGAATGCAATCTTCTCTGGGGAATTCTTCGTGCCTCGCCGCCGCAGTTACGGCGTTGACGGCATTGTCTTCGTTACTTTCCCGTCGAGCCGGCCCTTCCGGCGCAGCATGCTTCGCCCGCGGGCACAACGATCTCGGACCGCCATCACCTGTTGTGCCCCGTCGTCAACCGGACACATCAATTCGCGATAAGCCAGGTAGCGCATATCCACGGGGCGGGCGGGCCGATAGTCTTTGGCGAGGTCCACGTGGCTTATGAAGCGCCGGCCCATCAAGGCAGGGAATGACCTGAACATGATAACGCCTGACCTGACGCCTCACGTGCCCGCGCTCTTAGGGGGCCCTGCCATCCCCAAGCCTGACGAAGGGATACAAATCGGTTGAGTCTCACAACCAACAGTGAGTATCAACATGCTGCGGACCCTGCCTTTGGGTCCCCGGTTTTTCAATGCCGGTCGAGAAAGCCTTGCGGGCCGGACAAGCCGCAGACGCCGGCGACGGTAATGGCGTGTACCGGACCGCTGGCCTTGGTGGGAGTGGTCGAACGCCAGTGCACGCACGGGAACGGCTTCGCCCGGGCGGTTGAGGGTTACTTCGATGGAACGGCGTGCTCTTTGACGTACTTTTCGATCCGGGGATCCAGATCGGCGCCGGAGGCGCCCGGGGCAATGTAGTGGAAGGCCTCGGCGTACTCAACGCCGTATTGCCTGCCCAAATCGCGGTCGGGTCCCAACAGGAATTCCTTAATGTAATTGCGGTCGGCGGTGGCATCGTCGTCCCCCAGCAGGGGCAGGGACTGATGGCGCTTCGCCAATTCCGCCCGCAGATGTGATCCGTAGTGGCCGCCGGGCCCTTTCGCCTGGTTAGCCCGGATCGTTTCGATTTTCTTGTCGATCTGTTTGCTGATATCGACTACGCGGGTGATCTCCGGCCGCCGGGCGAAGTAGTACTTTTCCTGAACCTCCTTGGGCGCCAAGCCGGCTGCGAATTGCTCGGGGTAATCGTGGTCCCGGCCGGCCATCCAGCACGCTGCCTCCAAGGCCTTGGCCACGGTGTAATGATCGGGATTCTCTTCGTCGTGCGCCCAGGGATCCCAGCAAACGACGGTATCAGCCTTCAGCAGCCGGATGAGAAAAATGAGGCGGCCGATCACCTCGTTCAGCGAAACATCGGCCATGCGGTGGTTGCTGTAGTTCAGGTCGAAGTGCTTCCGGCAACCCAGGACCCGCGACACTTCCGCATTGTCGCGCTCATTACCGAGCACGTTCTCACCGATCGTTCCGGGTGTGCCCAGCCCTGGGGCATCCCCCATATCATCGTTGGTGGCGCGGACCAGGTAGCCTGTATATCCTTCTTCAATCAGTTTGGCCACGGTGCCCGACGACGACAGGGGGATATCGTCGGAGTGGGCCTGGATGGCGAGAAGAACCTTCCCTTTGTGCGGTTGGCCGGCGACGGGCCGCTCAAGAAAAACCTCGCCTGCTGCCCGCGGCCGCTGGGGATGAGATTGAGCGAACTGGGCCAAGGTACTTCCGGCAATCAAACTGTAAACGAAATCGCGTCGCAACATGGCGTGGATTATACTCCATTCAAGGTTGACGAGTGCAAGCGCCGAGTCCCGACCCGTGGGTCTCACCCACGGCTGATGATATTGTTCCCCTCGGGGAACTCATTAGCGCCGATTTGAACGCACCTTCGTATGAGCCGGGTTGCCTTCCCCCAATGCCGTCATGGGCCCGCAAATTCCGACAGCGATGCCGGATTCCCTGTCCCGGCTAGCGAGTAACCTATCCGTTTTCATAGGCTTTACGCAGGGGCAAGGTAAAATGCGGGTAACTTCTTGATTTTCATCGAGTCATCCAGAGCACTTTTTCCGCCCTTTTATTTTCAGCAAGTTATCCAGACCTACCTTCATTTTTAACATCTTTTCGGGGCCGACCCTTTGTTTTCAACGACTCATCCAGAGGACTTTTCATCCTTGTGATTTCTTAGGCTTAGAGCTCCATTTCGAACCTTGACCAGGATGTTGGTAAGCCGCCACAACTGGCGTAGGCTGGAGTCTTCCATTCTCTGCATCAGCAGGGCGTTTTCATCCTGGGGAGCCATCAGCGCGGCAATATTCCCGGGTGAGCGGATCTTGTCAAGTTCGCCCACCAGCACCGTTTCGACCATGCCGTAGTGCCGGATCAGCGGATCCAGCACGGCCGCGAGCCTCATCCGCGCCGCTTCCCTTTCCTCGCCGGCGGCCGAAGGCGCCGCCACCTCACTGCCCGCGTTTGCCAGCCTCGGCGCCTTGCGTGCCGCTTCCACAAATGACCGGAAGAGAGGCAAGAGTTCCTGGACCTCTTCCGACGGGTTGGCCCCCAGGGCGTCCACTAAGGCCTCGACTTCCTCGGGCGAGGGGGGCGGATCCGGCTGATGCACCGCGCGGGCGATGGCGCACACGCGCTCATAAGTGTCATGATGGCGCGCAACCCTGGGGCCCAGCGCCAGCTCTTCCTTTTCCACCCCGCTGCGCACGCGCTTGACGGCCAAGCCGTCCTGCATCCGTTCGGCGCGCTGCATCCGCCACAGGGTGCGTCCGATGCGGCCCACCACCTGCGACTCCAACCCCTCGGCCAGATGGCGGTCCAGGGAATTCATCAGGCGCCGGAACTCCGCCGGGTCTTCGCCCAGGGCAAGCAAAACCTCTTGCTGCGCCTGGGAATAGAATCCGTGGCGCAGATTGGCTCGGGCGGCGCGAGCCTTGCCTTCCGGCGTTACCGCCCCCCGCGACTTCGGCCCGTTCTGCCGATGCGCCTTCAGGTTCTGCGCCGTCATTTTCCGTTTCGTGGTGAGAGACATTTCCACCTCCAAAGTCCGTGATTTCGTGGGTCGTCAACAGGCGGCCGGGGAACGCGGCCCGCCGCGGGTCTGGAACCGGGAGCCAGCAGCCTGCCTCCGCCTCCCTTCTCGACTACACAGGAGCCCAGCTATCTTGTCAATGGTTTTCTTGAGGAATTTCCTACGGGTAGGGAATAATCGTACCAGGGGGGCAGGGGGAGTCCGGTGGTTTCCTAGGGGTAGGGAAAAGTCCCGCGGGTCCGCCGGTTCTTCCATCCTTTTCCCCGTCCTTTAGCGGCGCTCGCGGAGTGCCGGCCGGGGCTTTCCGCCATTCGCTAGCGGAGGTCATAGACCAAGGCTGCCCTTACTTGGGTCATCCAATTGTGTGGTACGGGATAAAAACAGTCAGGGCGCAGGGGTGAGGCGGCGTGCAGGAAGGCAGTTCGCAGGGCAGCCTGTAATGAAAATGCTCCCCTCCTCAGTTGAGGAGGGGGTAGGGGGTGGTGCTGTCTAAATTAGCGAACGTCCTGATTAGTTCATGCGGCTCTGCCGCTCCGCTGTGCGGAAAGGCTCCGCCTTTCCGGGCCAAGTCCCATGATTATTTCTCATCCGCGCCGCCTGGAAGGCTATGCCTTCCAGGCGGCGCGGATGAGGTTGGTTG
>JBEKQO010000312.1:0-11253 GCA_049519635.1 Terriglobia bacterium
GGACCTACAGATCAGGTCCGCGCTACAACTGCTAGACAGCGCTACGACGTATCTTTCGTGATCGAAAGCCCCAACTCATCCAGTTGCTCCGCATCGACCCCGGCGGGCGCTTCGCACATCATATCGATGGCGCTGGCGGTTTTGGGGAAGGCAATGACTTCCCGGATGCTCGCTTCGCCCGCCATCAGGGCGTTGATGCGGTCGTGGCCGAGCGCGATCCCGCCGTGCGGGGGCGTGCCATATCCCAAGGCTTCGAGGAAAAATCCGAACCGCTCCCGGGCTTGTTCTTCGCTCATACCCAAAACCTTAAACACGCGTCGCTGAATGTCCTGCCGATGGATACGAATCGAGCCACCGCCGATCTCCGAGCCATTGAGCACCAGATCGTAGGCACGCGCTTTGACGGCCCGGGGGTCAGTTTCGAGTTTCTCTAAATCCTCTTCCCGCGGTGAGGTGAAGGGGTGGTGCATGGCGCCGAAGCGATTCTCCTTTTCGTCGTACTCAAACATGGGGAAGTCCACGACCCAGAGAAAATTCCACGTGCCAGATTTGAGCAATTCGAGCTTGCGTGCGATATCCAGCCGCAGTTCGCCCGAGGCATTATCCAGCTCTCGGAAGGCGTCCCGGCTGGATGCAGATTTAATCCCCAGCAGCAGAACCAAATCGCCGGCCTGAGCTTCAACGGAGGCGGCGAGTGCAGCCACCGCGGCCTCGCCCAGCGCCTTGGTGAGTGGCGATTGTGGCGCAGGCTCGGCCAATTTGATATAAGAGAACCAATCTGCGCCCAGCGATTTCGCTGCTTCCTGGAGTTTGTCGAGTTGGCTGCGAGAAGCGCCGCTCCACCCCGGCACTCGCATCGCCTTGATGGGCTGACCTACGCGCACCTTATCTGCTTCGCCGGGCGCAAGGCTCACGCGCTTCCATTCGAGCGAAGTACCCAAGTGGGGCTTGTCAGACCCATACTTCTCCATCGCGTCGTCGTATGCCATGCGGCGGAATGGCCGCTCCACTTTGACATCCACCAGGGCAAAAAGCTTTTCCATCAAGTGCTCGATGATATCGAACAGCACGTCGCGCTGCGGGAAAGCCATCTCGATATCGATCTGGGTAAATTCCGGCTGACGGTCAGCGCGCAGGTCTTCGTCGCGAAAGCAACGGACGATTTGGTAATAACGGTCGAAGCCGCCGATCATCAGAAGCTGTTTGAAGAGTTGCGGCGACTGCGGGAGCGCGTAGAAGTGGCCGTGGTGCAGACGGCTGGGAACCAGGTAGTCGCGCGCGCCCTCAGGCGTGGAGCGGGTCATGAAAGGCGTCTCGATTTCCTGGAAGCCATGCTCGTCCAGGTGCGCGCGCACCACCTGACTGGAGCGATGGCGCAGGCGCAGGTTGCGCTGCATGCGTCCGCGCCGCAGGTCGAGGTAGCGGTAGCGCAGGCGCGTCTCTTCACTGGTTTTCGTTTCTTCCTCGATGGGGAAGGGCGGTGTCTTTGCCTCATTCAGCACCAACAGCGCCCGCGCCATCACTTCCACTTCGCCGGTGGCAAGCTGCGGATTCACCGTTCCCGGGGCACGCACCACAACTTCCCCCTCAATCCCTACCACGTATTCGGGGCGAACCCCGTCCGCCCGGTCGTGCACCTCCGCGCTGATGGCGGGATTGCAGACAATCTGCGTTCTGCCCGTGTGGTCGCGCAAATCGAGGAAGATCAAATTACCCAGGTCGCGGCGGACATCCACCCACCCGGCCAGGAAAACCGTCCGCCCGGCGTGTTCTTTGCGAAGCTCGCCGCAGTAATGTGTTCGTTGCCGATCACCAAGAAGGTCTAATTTCACAATCACCGCCGCAATAAATTCTAAATTATGAATTCTGAATTATGAATTAACGAAAAGCTCCGGCCCACTGTGGTACCAAGAGCCAGCTTGTTCGAGTGTTGCAAAGACCATCCCTTCCTTGCGTACTGTCTCTGTGAGCTCCGTGCCCGGAAAAGCCTCAACACAGAGGTCACTGAGTTACTCCGTGCCCTTTGTGTTAAAGCTTGAAAAGCACAGAGAACACGGAGAGCCGCCTTGGGTTGCGGCTCGGCGGCGCAGGGTGGACTTTCGGAGTTTCAATTCAGAATTCAGAATTCATAATTTCCCTTTTACGTACTCCGTGATCGCGCCGGGTTCCAACTCCTTTTGCTCTCCGCTTGCCATATCCTTGACTTGGTATTTGCCGCTGGCAAGCTCGCCTTCGCCGATGATGACGGCAAAGCGCGCCTGGAGCTTGTTGGCGATGCCCATCGCTTTTTTGATTTTCATAGGGTCGTAATCGATCTCGACGCTCAGGCCCTGCGCGCGCAGCTCTCGCACCAGGCGTGACGCTGGAGCAAGCGCAGACTCGCCCATCCAGACGACGTAAACCGCCAGAGGATTCCCGGGTTGAAGTACAGCCGCGGCCTGCACGGCCAGAATCAAGCGGTCCTCACCAATGGAGAAACCGATACCGGGAGTGGGCGGGCCACCCAGCATTTCGGAAAGCCCATCGTAACGCCCGCCACCGACCACCGCGTTTTGGGCGCCCAAAGCACCGCTGGTGATCTCAAACGTCGTCCGCGTGTAGTAATCGAGCCCGCGCACCAGCCGGGGAGTGATTTGATAAGCGAGGCCGCGCGCTTGAAGCTCGACCGTCACCACTTCGAAATGTGCGCGGCACTCAGGATCGAGGTAATCGATAATTGTGGGCAGTTTTTCGATAATCGGCTGATCTGCTTCCACTTTGCAATCGAGCACGCGCAGCGGGTTGGTATCGGCCCGCCGCTGGCAATCCACGCACATCGTGGCCTTGACGTCCTCAAGCGCCAGCCGCAGGGCTTCCAGGTAGGCAGGGCGGCAACTCGAGCAGCCTACCGAGTTAACCAGAAGCTGATACTCTCGGATGCCGACGCGCTCGATGAACAGCACGAGCATCTCCATGACTTCCACATCGACCAGAGGGTTTTGTGACCCGAGGACTTCCGCACCAATCTGGTAGAACTGGCGGTAGCGTCCCTTCTGCGGGCGCTCGCGGCGGAACATGGGCCCGATATAGTATAGCTTCTGGACGCCGCCCTGGTTGTAAAGGCTGTGCTCGATGTATGCCCGGACGACGGAAGCCGTAGCTTCCGGGCGCAATGTTAACGATTCTTCGTCGCGATCGCGGAAGGTATACATCTCCTTCATCACGATATCCGTCTCGGCGCCCACGCCGCGGGCGAAGAGCGCGGTCTCTTCCAAAATCGGTGTGCGGATCTCGCCGTAGTGATAGGCGGCGAAGACGCCATGACCCTCGGCCTCGACGCGTTGCCACAAACTTGTGTCGGGCGGCAAAAGGTCGCGAGTTCCCTTTACAGAGCGAATTGGTTCAACTCGATTAGACACGTTGTCTTTAGTCTCAGTTCTCAGAGCGAAGTGTATCAGTCCGCCGGTTTTCTAGCGCCTAATTGCATTAATCAAATTTATGGTTCCCAGAAGGGCGGGGCTTTAGCCCCGCCGACCCCGGGCAGAGCGTTGAATGGGCCTTCAGGCCCTGAAGCCGCATCGCTTCAGGGGCTAAAGCCCCTAAAATCAACCCATGTTCTACGACGGGGCTAAAGCCCCGTCCTTCCGCCCGCTACGAATTGTGTCGCTTATTTCTGCAACTTGGCACCCGGTTCGCCAAAAGCGGCGGCGACGGCTTGGGCTTCCTTGGCCAGATATCGCTCTTTGTAATCCAAGTAATGCGTGGCATGCATCCTGATGAAGGGCTGTTCGTTCTCCCGGAGCACCCGCCGGAGCTTCGCGGGAACGCCCATGTAAAGGCTGTGCGGCGGAATCACAGTTTTTTCCGCCACCACGGAGCCTGCAGCAACAATAGATCCTTCACCCACGTGCACGTGATTGAGCAGCACCGCGCCCATGCCAATCAAACAATTGTCCTCAACGGTGCAGCCGTGCAGCACCACCCGATGACCCACCGTGACCCAATCGCCCACCACCACCGGAGCGCCTATCATGGTGTGGACGATACTCCCATCCTGGATGTTGCTGTTCGCTCCAACGCGAATGGGTTCGATGTCCCCCCGCAGCACACATTGGAACCACACGCTCGAGTTTTCGCCGAGATCGACGCTGCCAATGACGTCGGCGCTGGGGGCAATATACACAGACCCGGCAATGCGGGGAGTCCGCCCCGCCAGGGTGAGAATCATCCTTCCCTCTTCTCAGCCAAAATTCCTCAGAATACGGATTTCTCACCCATAGGGTTGGAAGGGCGGGGCTTCCGGCAGCCCCCAATGAACGTCCAAGCGAGGTGAGAAATCCGGGCAAAAATCTCGACCTTACGACGTTAACACAGAGGTGAGAAAAGCCGCAAGGCGCGCAGGATATAAGTGCGCCAGTTATAAGCGAGAGTAGCGTCAAACTCGCGGGAGGCGAAAAAACTCCACGGCCTTGTATGGATCAACCGCGAAGAAACCCCTCACCCCCCGCTTTGCGGTCCCCCCTCTCCCCATGGGAGAGGGAGAGAAATCAAAATCACAGCCCTCTCCAAGGGGAGAGGGTGCCCGACGGAGGAGGGCAGGTGAGGGGTCGTTTTCAACCCCATCGTATTTTAGCGGAGCGCTTGTTGTAAGCGAGACCTCCCCGCCGATTTCGCCCCCAAAATGCGGTAACGTTTCATCGCCGGTGAGGCAGGAGTTCGAGGGGTTTTCCTTCCGCCCATGGCTTATATGTGGCGGCAAAGCGTATGCGGTCGTCAAGGGGCGGGTGGGTGTAAAGCCAGAACTTGATAAATGGATTGGGATCAGGGTCAGACAAATCTTCTTCCCCCAGGATTTGGAAGGCTTGGACCTCCGCTGCGTTTGGGTCCGGAACGATGCCATAGGCCACCTCCAAGCCGAACTGGTCGGCTTGATGTTCGAAGTGGCGCGAGATACCGTTCACAAGGGGGGCCGACAAGACCACGAGTAGGGTGAGGACAACGAGCACAAGGGGAAGGGATGCCAAATCGCCCATCCCCTCGATCCCGGAGCGCGCGCCGACCCTCGCCACCAGCCGATTTACCGCGATGAATCCCAAGAAGAAAAAGAACAGAGCCACGGCTTCGTCGAGAGCGAATTCCTTGGGAATGTGATAAAGGGCGTAGTGGCCGGTTTCGTGCCCGAGAACCAGCAGCAACTCATCCGGCCCCATCGTCCTCAGGGTCGTGTCCCACACTACGACGCGCTTGCTTGAACCCAGGCCGGAGACATAGGCGTCCACCGCTTTGGTGCGGGAACTCGCGTCCATCTCAAATATGCGCGCGGGCGGCACGGAAATGCCGGCGTGCTGTAGCATGGCTTCAATCCGCTCAACCAGCGCAGGTTGCGTCTCCTGCAGTGGGGTGAATTTGTAGAACAGAGGCTCAATGGCGTAGGGCTCAATGAGGATGAATGTTAAGACAAGAGGAATGGACACCAACCAGAAATAGAACCACCACCGGCGCGGACTGCGTCGGACGACCGTATAGAAAATCCAGGCCACCATGACGCCGATCGCCGCGGTGATGGCCAGACTCTTTCCCCAATCGCCGAACCATGATGCGAGCCCTTGCGTCGAGAGGCCGAATCGGTGCTCAAGAATATAGCCGGAGTAGAAATCGAGGGGGAGATTCAGCACTGTTGCCGCCGCCACAAACAACGGAACGAAAATCAGGCACTGGACGAAGTGGTGGCGCGAAACCCGGCGCGCCCATTTGCGGAAGGTCACGGCGATGCGGGCACGCCAGAGGAGAAGGTAGATGCCGATCGAGATCAAAGTTCCAAGAAAATAGAGGATATAAAGTGAGCGTGAATAGGCAATGGCCTGGGCGCGGCGCTCCGGCGTGAGGGTGTAAGTTGTGGGCACGGGCGAAGCGGCCTGGGCCTGGCTCGCGGGAGGAGCCGGCCGCCCGGCTTGCGGTGAGGGAGGCGGCGAGTTTCCGTTTTGGCCGTTGCCCGCCATGCCCGCAGGCAAAATCAGCAAACAGCCGATCAGCAACATCCAAGCGAGTCGATTCATAGGGACAGTGGCCAGTGGTTAGTGCTCAGGGGTTAGTGGCTAGTGGGCGGTGGCTAGCTACTCACTACTAACCACTATCCACTAATCACTATCCACTGCTCTTCTACACCTTGGGCAGCACGATTCCTTGTTGGGCTTGGTACTTGCCCTTCTTGTCTTTGTACGAGGTCTCGCAGACTTCATCCGATTCAAGAAAGATAATCTGGCAAAGGCCTTCGTTGGAGTAGACGCGCGCCGGGAGGGGCGTGGTATTGGAGATTTCGAGCGTGACAAAGCCCTCCCATTCCGGTTCGAGCGGCGTCACATTTACAATAATACCGCAGCGGGCATAAGTGGACTTGCCTACACAAATGGTTAGGACATTGCGTGGGATCTTAAAATATTCCACCGAGCGGGCGAGGGCAAAGGAATTGGGCGGGACAATGCAAGCTGGCCCTCGGAATTCGACGAAAGACCGGGCGTCAAATTGCTTCGGATCGACAATCGTCGAGTTGACGTTGGTAAAGATTTTAAATTCATCGGCGACGCGCAGATCGTATCCGTAAGACGAGAGCCCGTAGGAAATCACCCCATCCCGAACCTGTTTCTCCTCGAAGGGACGGATCATTTCGTGCTCGGTGGCCATCTTACGAATCCAGCGATCATTTTTAACCGGCATTGAGTTTCACCTCGCGTAAATTGCGGGTTCGGGGCCGTGGGCACAACCCACGGAATCGTTCCCGTTTTGCAGGGAAAAGAAAAGAATCATAGCCGAGGAGAAAATTCTTGACAATGCCTCTCTCTCTTCTTAGACTTAAAGCCTGTATTTTCAGGAGGTTTGCGTGATAAAGCTAGACATCATCAATGAGGTCGTCAATCGCACCAGCATCACGAAGACAAAAGCTGAGATGGCCGTGGAAACCGTGTTTGAAGCCATGAAGAAAGCCCTGACGCAGGGCGACCGCATTGAATTGCGGGGCTTCGGTGTTTTCAATGTGAAGCCGCGCAAGACCGGTATCGGGCGCAACCCCCGGACCGGAGCGGAAGTCAGTATCCCACCTGGCAAAGCTGTGCGCTTCAAGCCCGGCAAGGAACTGCAGTCTCTGTCCTAACCTATTTACAGGCGGCCAGGAGCGGGCGAGAATAGGATTCTTCCCCACTTGCGTATGGGCGATGAATCCCAATTCGGGCGTATCGGCCAGCCAGAGGTCAGCGAGATACCTTGGCCCGCTCTAGCGTGGGTCCCTGTCCGCTTGCTCCCGAAGCCCCGCAAGCGTTGGTACAATTCCCTGCCGTTTCACGTTGGGCTCTTCCTGCTTACGGTCTTGACGACATTGATCGTGGGCACGCACATCGAGCTTAACTACGCGCGGAATCTGCCGGTTTTTGATTGGGACGTTTCGCTTGGGTACTTCCTGGGATTGTGGCGCCACCCGGAGCTCCTGCTTTTGGGCGCACCGTTTTCCTTCACCCTGCTGGCGATTTTGCTGGCGCACGAACTCGGCCACTACTTTACTTGCCGCCACTACGGAATTCACGCCACCTACCCTTACTTTATTCCCGCTCCCACGCTGATTGGAACGTTGGGCGCCTTCATTCGTATCAAGTCTCCCATTGTGAATCGCCGCGAGCTCTTTGACGTAGGGATCTCGGGACCGCTCGCAGGGTATGCCGTCGCCATCCCCGCTATGATCCTGGCGATCTTTCTATCCAAAGGCGCCATGCCGGCAACCTCGCCGGATTCGATCTCACTCGGTAACCCTCTGACCCTAATCCTGCTCACCAAGCTGCTTCGGAGCGGAATTAACCCGGCTGAGATTATTCTCCATCCCGTGGGCTGCGCCGCCTGGGTCGGGCTCTTCGCCACCGCCTTGAACCTGCTCCCGGTGGGGCAACTTGATGGCGGCCATATCCTCTATGCCGTCCTGGGCGACAAATGCCGGAACATCTCGCGAGGATTTTTCCTGGTTTTGCTGCCGCTGGGGTACTTCTGCTGGTACGGTTGGATCGCCTGGGCAGTGATCCTGTTTTTTCTGGGCCTTCGCCACCCCAGGGTCATCGACCCGGTAGAACCTCTCGGCCGGGAAAGAAGGATCCTCGCCCTCGTTGCGGCGTTCATTCTCGTCCTCACGTTTCTTCCCACACCATTCAAAATTCAGTAGGCAGTAAGCGGTAGGCAGTACGCAGGAGGCAGTAAGCAGGATGTAGAAGGCTGTGTCCATTAGCCCGGATTTCTCACCACGACTCTGGAAGGGCGGGGCTTTAGCCCCGCCGTTGCAAGGCCGTCCTGATTATTTCCAAGTCCCGCACCCCGCGCAGCTTGCAGCCGCAAACTGCGCGGGGTGCGGTGCGGGAGGAACAGAGGGCGGGAGCCGCGATTTCGGCGGGGCTGAAGCCCCGCCCTTCCATGCATCGTCCAAACCTGGTGAGAAGTCCCGGTTAGGCGCATGGGCAGCAGCAGTTTTCCTTTTCTGCCTATCGCTTGCCGTTTGCTGCCTTCCGCTTCCCCCTTACTGCCTATTGCTGCCACTGCCTACTGCCTACTGTTTACAGCCTACATGATGTTGGCAGGGTCCATGTCGATCATCAGCGAGCGCTGGGGAATGCCTTGCTGGTCGGTGTAGTCAGCAAGGCGCCGCAGGATGGTGCTGAGACGCGCTCGCGAAGCGCACTTAATCAGGAACTGGATACGGAAGCGGCCTTCCAGTTTTGCCAGTGGCGCGGGCGTGGGACCTAAAATCTTCAGGCCCTCGGTGTTGTTCTCCAGTGGGATCAGGAAATCGCCCACATGCTTTGCTACTTGCGCGGCCTGTTCGAGCTTGGCGCCTTGGGCGATGACGTTGGCCAGAGCGGTCACCGGTGGGTAATGCATCATGCGTCGGAAACGCATTTCCTTATGGAAGAAGGCTTCATAGTTCTGTTCCGCCGCCATACGAATGGCGTAATGATCGGGAAAGAAGGTTTGCACCAACACGCGCCCGGGACTTTCGCCGCGCCCCGCGCGCCCCGCCGCCTGGGTGAGCAATTGAAAGGTCCGCTCGGCGGAACGAAAGTCCGGCAGTCCCAGGCCGATATCCGCAGAGACCACTCCCACCAGCGTCACACCGGGAAAATCGTGTCCCTTGGCGATCAGTTGAGTGCCCACCAATAGGTCGATCTTGCCCTGCCGGAACTCGCTCAAGATGTGCTGAAACTGGCCTTGCCGGCGCGCTACGTCGCGGTCCAGGCGCGCCACGCGGGCGCTGGGAAAGAGTTCCGTAAACTTCTTTTCCACCTTTTCCGTTCCTTCCCCCACGTAATGAAGGTGCTGGCTATCGCAATTCGGGCAACGAGCGGGTACCGGCGCGGAGTAACCGCAGTAATGGCATATTAAGCGATGCTCGCGGCGATGATAGGTTAGTGAGATGGAACAGTTCACGCAGCGCTGTGTCTGGCCGCAACTGCGGCACAACAGGAACCATGAATATCCCCGGCGGTTCAGGAGGATCATGGTTTGCTTCCGGTTGGCGAGTTGCGTCTCGATCTCCTGTTGCAGGCGGCGGGAAACCGGCACCTGCGTGTGGGTTTCGCGGAACTCCTGTCGCATGTCGACGATTTCCACGTCCGCAAGCTTCCTTCCTTCCACGCGCTCGGGAAGCGTTGCCAGCCGGTATTTTCCCTCGCGCGCATTCCAGTAAGATTCAAGCGACGGAGTTGCGGACCCCAGCACGGCGAGCGCTGCGGCCAGCCGTGCGCGCACTACGGCGACGTCGCGCCCGTGATAGCGCGGCGTCTCCTCCTGTTTGTAACTCGTGTCATGTTCCTCATCGATAATCACCACTCCCAGGTTCGCGAGGGGAGCGAAAATCGCCGAGCGTGTTCCCAGCACCACTGAGGCTTCGCCGCGGCGAATGCGCCACCATTCTTCATGGCGCTCATTTTCGGACAAGGCGCTGTGCAGAAGCGCCACCTTCGAGCCGAACCGGGCAAGGAACTGCGCCTGCACGGACGGCGTGAGGGCAATTTCGGGTACCAGCATTAGGGCTGTGCGGCCGATTTCGAGGCAGCGGGCAATCAGCCGGAGATAAATCTCCGTCTTCCCGCTGCCGGTGACCCCGTGGAGGAGCACGGTCTGAAATTGTCCGGACTCCAGTTGCTTCGTGAGGTCGTCGAGCACGGTGCTCTGCGCGGGCGTCAGTACAAGGGTCGAATCCGCTTGCGCCCAGGAGTCGGCGGGCACGGAAGATTTCTTCGCGACGTCAAGTTCGATCAGGCCGGAGGCACTCAGCTTCTTCAGGGCGGCAAGATCCGCCCGCGCCGTCTGGAGAAGTTCGCGATGGTCCTCCGCCGCCCCTTCTGCTCCCAGCACTTCCAGAATTCTCTTGGCCACGGGCGAAAGGCGCAGGGATTTTTCCGGCACGGGGTCCGCCAGGCGCACAGCGTAAACCTGCCGCTGGGTGCGCTCGCGCTCGACTTCATCAACCACGACCCATTTTTCCTTTAGCGCCTGCAAGAAAGCCTCGGAAAACTTTTGCCGGAGCACTTGTACCGAAGCGCTGCCGCGTGTGGCGAGGTAGTTGAGGAGGGCAGTAACGCCGTCCTGTACGGCGGCATTCTTGGGCATGGTAGCGCCGCCCTTTAGGGCGGCATGTGCCGGGCTAAAGCCCGGCGCTACATCCGGTTGGATATCGAGTCTCCTGCGCCCTAAATCGCTCAGGCGGACCAAGCGGGCGCGGCGCGTGGCAGAGCGCAGAGGCAACATGGCACGAAACACCTCGCCGATGGGTGCGACGTAATAGTCGGCGATCCAAAGTCCCAGCTCCAGCAACTCCGGGGTAAGAACCGGATCAGTATCCAGTAGACGCAAGATGGGGCGGGCTTGAATGCCAGGGGGAAGGGAACTGCCCGCGCGCAGCACTATCCCTATTGCTTTACGCGTCGAGAGCGGAACCTGCACGCGCTGGCCGGGCTGAACAGTAAAGGAATCCGGAACCAGGTAAGTGAGGGTATTGCGAATTGCCGCCATCACGGCGATTTCCACCAGGTTCGCCCGCCGGGGGCGAGGAGCGGATTTGGTTGAGGAGGGTTTGCGGTCCACAACGGCATTCTATGCCGGATTTTGAATTTTAGATTTTAGATTTTGAATTAGACGCTCCGCCTGGCAACTTTGTTCAATACAAAATCCAAAATCTAAAATCCAAAATTCTTCTGCACCAGGCTGGCGTAAAGATTCCCCAGTCGATCGAGCATGGCGATTGCA
>JBEKQO010000313.1:0-8356 GCA_049519635.1 Terriglobia bacterium
TTATTACCCTCGCCCCTTTGGGGGAGAGGGTGGCGCGCATCCGGCGTAATCGCCAGCCGGGGCGGGCCGGGTGAGGGGGTCTCGCCTATTGTCAATTCTTACGTGGGACACCACACTAGACTTTGTATCAAGACCCAAGCCAATGTCGGGGCAAACAAGATACCGGGAACATGTATGTTCGCGGTATCCTTCTGGCAGAGGGGCCCGAACGGATGACTCATACGAGGCGGATTTTCTCACGCCGGAAGAATATAGAAACGCCGTCGAAAGTCAAGCGGATTTCGGGAGGAAAGGAGGTTTTGTCCAATCGGTTGCCCAGAAAATTTGCTTAGTTTTGGTCGCGAGTACTCTAGGGGCAAGGCTGTCCTGCGCCAAAACGCGATAATGGTGGATTCGCTGCAAAAACACCTGCCCACCGACCGCTCATCCCATGGCAGAATGGACGCTGTGCAGTTCCGGAGTGCGATCTCCAGAAAGAAACCCTGTTGCTATCTGATCCACGACCGCGACCGCATTTACTTACGGGAGTTGGACTCAGACCTGAAAGCGATGAGCGTCAGGATTTTGAAGACGCCTTTCCGAGTGCCCCAAGCGAATGCCTATTGTGAAAGGTTAGTGGCAGCATCCGGCGCGAATGCCTTGATTTTTATGATTCCGCTGAACGAGAAGCACCGGCAGCGAACTCTCAACGAGTGGGTAGACCATTTACACTATGTTGGTTGTCGTGCTTACTACGTCAGGGTGGTCCAGTTTCTCCCCAATCTCATCCGCCTGGTCTACCCGGATTTCGCCGCGGAGAATCGGACCTATGCCTATCGCTCCGCGTACTTCTTCGGCCCAGCCACGGGCGAGCAGGTCCGGGAACTGTATCAGCGATTTAAAAGCGGGAAGGAATAGCGCCGGTCAGCTCAGGAGGAAACCATGAGGCAGATGTGCGCGTATGCAGGGTTCGCCCTTGTAACATTCGTCCTCTCTCTGGGGGTCGCCCGATCTGCGCCGCCGCCCGACGCGCCCGTAGGTCCGAAATTGTTGGCAATCACCTCCGCCGGGGTTGTCGAGGTTTCTTGGGTAGGACAGAAAGCCAGCCTGCGAAAGGGGCAGCGGCTGGGGGTCTGGACCCTCATGGCGGTTGTCTCGTCTCCCCGTAAATCCGCCATTGCGGTTTTCGAAGACTTCACACAGAAGAAGGGCCACATCCTCTTCGTGGATCAGCGGGGCGTCCAAGTGGATTTGCCCAAATCGCTGGAACCCAGCTTTGCCGATCCATCGGGTCTTTATCGCGGGCACAGTTTTCAAGAGGTCATGGGCAGTGATCATGATCTTTTGGGCGAAGAGATTCTGGCCAAGGCAGGTGATCCCGACTACGATGAGGTCGCCGCTTGCTTTCCTCCTATCTCCAAAATGAAAACATACACCTTTGTAGGGACGCACGACAACATGGACAAGATTGGCTTCCGGTATGGAGGGAGGACGGAGCGGTTTTTTCCGGATCAATACGTACCGCAAATTGAAAAGATCCGGCAGAAAGGACAGGTGTGGGACGGACTCGTAGGGGGCTGGTTGCCTGCCGTGCGCTTTGTTTATCCCGAGGAATCCGGAAGCTGGACGGAGCTTATAGCCTATGCACCGATGCGCATGGATAACGGCAACAACTTAATTCAGCCCGTATGGTACCGGATGAGCCGGGTGGAAGACAACGAACTGAAGTGGGTTCGCTATTTCGATTCCTACCACCCGTTTCCGCCTCGCCTGGAATATCCTGCCGAACCTTTTTATGAAGAGCTCCTGGGCATGCGGGAGGGCTGGAACCGTGCGATGGGCTCGGCGATGACCATCGCCATACCGGACGAACGCCTCGCCAACATGGCGCGGCACTCGTTGGTCCGCGACATGATCACGCGCATGGGCAAGGACCCGAGGTATGGCGTCTACGACAAAGATTATGGTGGGAATGAGCATGCCGGCTTCCCCGACACCTTCAACGCCGACACCACCGCCATGCTCGAATGGGGGCTATGGGGTCTGGCAGCCGATTATATTGACAACTACTTTGGCAAATACGTCCGGGACGACGGGTCGATCCTTTATCGCGGTCCGGAAACCGGCCAGTATGGTCGAATGCTTACCGTGGTCGCCGAGTATGCGAACTACACCAGGGATTACAAGCTTCTGCTGGCGCATCGGCGCCGCATTGACGCGGTGACCCAACTCCTGCTTTCCATGCGCGAGAAGGCGCTCAAACTCGCACCTAGCGATCCTGCTTACGGCATGATTGCCGGAACCATCGAAGCCGATTCGACTTTCGATCCGAATACCACAAGGTACATGCAGCCCTACTTCTCCAACAGCACGGAAGCGGCGCGGGGTTTTCGGGACCTCGGAGAAGTTTGGGAGCGCATGGGCGAGCAAAGCGGTCGAAAGGACCTCACGGCGTGGGGCTGGCGGCTGGTGGCGGAATCGCAAGCCATGCGGAAAGACCTTCAGACTTCTATCCGCCGCTCCATCCTGAAGGACACTCATCCCATTTGTTTGCCAGCCGTGGCGGGTGCGAAGGAGCCCTTCGACGTTGCCATAGACCATGACGTCCTGGACCCGCAGGTCCGTTCGTATCGTGCCTACATGGAAATGCTGTTCTCAGGTATTCTGACGCGCGAACAGGTGGCGATGATCGTTAACTACCGAGCCGCGCATCGGGATATTCTCCTGGGGATTCCTCTAGCCTATGGCTATCAACATGATATGCAAGGCTTCCTGACCTACGGCCATGGGTATGGACTGCTTCAACATGATTTCGTTCGCGAATATCTCCTGACCCTTTACAGCATCATGGCCAACCATTATACGCGAGGGACCTGGACCGCGCCTGAAAGCCGGGCGACGGATCTGGAAGGCGCCGCGGGGTCCTATTGCACCCCGGCACAGTTGGTCGTTCCCCTGATGACCCGCTGGATGTTGGCCTTCGAAGATCCCCAGTCTGATACCCTCTGGCTTGCCAAAGGAACCCCTCGAAGCTGGCTGGAGGAGGGCAAGAAAATCAGCGTGACCGGAGCTCCCACCCGCTGGGGACGGGTGAGTTTCACCCTCACCTCCCAGGTCAACCAAGGAAAGGTGGAAGGGCAAGTCGAGTTGCCAGCGTCCTTTGCGGGCACCGTCAAGCTACGATTACGGCTTCCGGAAGGCCGTCGAATTCAGTCGGCAACGGTCAATGGCAGGCCCGCGGCAAAATTTGATCCGGAAGAAGAAACTGTGACTCTACCGCCGGGGTTGACCGGCAGGATTCCAGTGGAAGTGATTTGTCGCTGATCGGGAAAATCAAAACCGGTATCATGGCGGCCCTTTTCGCCGCCCTGCTGTACGCGGTTTTTCCCGCCGCGGGGTCCGCGCACGCATTCTCTTCCAACTCCTGGGCAACTTATTACCCACCGAAGCGGGAACGGGCGATCAGCATCGATGGCGACCTTTCGGATTTACTAATCGCCGCTGGAGCCGCCGCTCGGGTGTGCCGCAGCGCAGCAGAGCCGCAACCGGCGAGGGCTTGTAGGGACTGATCTCGCCCAGGCCCGCCATGGCGGGACCACGGGTGCTTTACGATAGCGCAAGATGTTTGCCAAAGAACAAAGGAATGACAAGTTTGAGATGAAACGGCGTAACGGCTTCCTCCGCCGCAGGACGCATCAGCCTAGGCGGTAAGGCGCACGCATTTGACGGCCCAGCATTTTCGTCGCCTCGTCATCGCCGACAATCTCCATCTTGTCCTGATCCCACTGGAGCTTGCGTCCGGTGAGCATGGCGATCTGCCCCAGCCAGCCGGGCGTAGCGGAATGCAGCGCCACCGTTGCCGGCGTTAGCGTCCTTTCGCGCGTGCGGACGCAATCGATGAATTCGCGATAATGACCCGGGCTGACCTTCAGCTTCGTCTCGCTATCGCCGATCTGCTCCGTCAGGAGCGACTTGGGCTCGGCGTCGGACTTGCCGCGGTCTACCCAGACCCACCCCTTGTCGCCAATCCATTTCGTGCCGCTCTTGATTTCAGCGTAGCCGCCCGCGATGGTCATCGGTGTGCCATCGGGATAGACGGCGTGCACCTTGTAACGGGTGGCCGCATTAAAAGGATCGGTGCGCGGCGGGTATTCGCCAACACCTTCCACCGAGACGGGACCACTCGCATCCCAACCCATGCCCCAGTGGGCGATATCGACGTGGTGGCCGATCCAATCCATCAACTGGCCACCGCCATAGTTCAGGTTCCAACGCCAGTTAATGTGGACACACGCCTCGCGGTAGGGCATCTCGGCCGCGGGGCCGAGCCAGCGGTCGTAGTGTAGGGTCGGCGGTGGCTCGGTTATTTCGAGCTTGGACTTGTCCTTCACTTCGTAAAAGCCCGAGGGCAATCCGACCTCGACGGCCTTGACTTTGCCGATGCGGCCATTCCGCACGAGTTCGCAGGCATGTCGAAAGTTCTCCACCGACCGCTGCCAACTGCCGGTCTGCCATACCCGGCCCTGGCGTTCGCTCTCCTGCAGCATGGCGAGACCCTCGCGGAAGTTGTGGGCGAGCGGCTTCTCACAGTAGATATCCTTCTTGGCGCGCGCGGCCTGAGTGGCAACGATGCCGTGCCAGTGGTCCGGCAATGCGATGCTGACCGCGTCCACGTCGCGTCGCATCAGCACCTCTTCAAAGGCATGGTAGGGCGTGCAGCCCTGGTCGCCGTACTCGGTGTCCACCAGTGCTTTTCCGCGTGTCAGGTGGTCCTCGTCCAGGTCGCATACGGCGACAATGCGCACGTCCTTCAATTTCAGAAATTCCTTCAGGTGGCCGTCGTGACCCATCCAGCCCAGACCGATGCAGGCCATGGAAATCCGATCGCTCGGCGGCGTGGCTCCGCCCCGGCCCAGCGCGCTCCCCGGAATAATCAGCGGCGCCGCGATAGTCGCCAACCCGGCGTCTCGAATAAACTTACGTCGTGAACCCATCGGTTTCTCCCCCGCACAAGACGCTTGTACGCCGGGACATGATATGTCCAATTTGCTCCACGCCGCAAGCAGTTGTGAAAGCTGCTCTCCGTTGACAATCCCACCGGAAGCAAGCATGATTTCTGCGAACGAATAGCTCAACGCCACACGGCCGGCAAACCTGCGCCAGTTGCCGCTTCTGCGCGACGCGCAACACCTCAGAGGGCAGAAAAGCTCTGTGCGGAAAGATTACGCACTACATTGTTTTTCAGCCTATCTACCAGTACGCCCTGGGTCAGGGGATGCAAGCTCTGTTTCCTGACAAGATGGCCCAAAGTCCACATCTCGCGAAAACATAGGCTAACCCCGCCCTAAAAGCCCTCCTTGCCGCTCGATTTCGTAGGTTTTTGGTCTGAAAGCCAAGGGAGGACACCGGAGTAGGTGGGATCAATGCTATTAGGAAAGTCTGGTTGATTGCCAAACCCTGGGTTATACTCGACCCCATCCTGAAAGCAAACGATGGAGGAAAAGTATGTTTCACTTAATCTGGTATATTCTTATTGGGCTAATCTCGGGGGTTATTGCGAAATCGGTGATGCACGTGCACATGACGATCTTCTGGACCATCGTGCTCGGCATCATCGGGTCGATCCTCGGTGGCGCCATTACCCACATGTTTTCTCGCCCGACAAACGACCGATATCATCCCGCCGGCCTCATCTTTTCCACACTGGGCGCAATCCTGGTTCTCTTCATTTGCTTTAAGCTGAGGATTCATTTTCCCCAAGTGGTATTCCCATAGGACGGTCACGTCTCAGGCTGCTTGAAACCTTCACGTTGATTCGCACGATTGTGCCTCCTCCGCCGGGAAAGCGGAAATCTCATCGCTTATTTCCTGACGGCTCCGCTCCTCCGAGAGCAGCAGAAAGTCGGGGGCAACGTCGGAAGCCATTGGTTCTATGGAACAACGATCCGTTTGGACCTGCCTCGAGCTGGGAAAACAAATTTGGCGTTCCTACAAATCTGCAGAATGGCCGTGTTCAATCCCAAATTGATTCTAAAGCGCTTACTCTTCTGACCCCCGACTTGCCGCCGCTCTCCAACTCCGGCAAGTGTCGTATGAGCCCCGGCCAGCTATTGCTTTTCAAGGGATGGCAATTAAGGCGGCCCGGTACTGGTACCTCTGTACAGTTGTAATTAATCACCTCGCGGTAGAGAATTGTCCTATTCGATAATCTTGATTCGGAATTCAGAGAAGAGACGAGGACAAAAGTTCATGCTAATTGGAGCTAGGTTACGATCCATGCGGGAAGAGAGAGAGATGTCGCAAGGCGATGTCGAAAAAAGTACGGGGTTGCTGCGTTGTTATATTTCCCGCGTTGAGAACGGGCACACCGTGCCTTCCCTGGAAACCTTGGAGCGGTTCGCTGCCGCCCTGGGGGTGCCCCTTTACACCTTATTCTACACCAGTGCGGAGGAAGCTCAGACGCCTAACCTGACGGGCCGAAAAAGCCTGAAAGAATTGAGTGAGCAATCCGGAAAGGAAGCAGGGGATGCCCGCTTGCTGCTAAAGTTTCGGCGCCTGGTGCAACAACTTGCAGACCGCGACCGCGATGTTCTGCTGACTTTGGCGAAGAAGCTTGCGACCCGCTAAGGCACTGCGTCTTGCCCCGATCCAATCTGTATCAAAAGAGATATATCGTCGGAGAGATTTACGGCCTTGAATGAAGGTTGGCTCTGGCGGTGAGATGCTTCCCGGCTACGTCACCTTGCACTGCACCTTCATGCGACAACTGCTCGGCTGCATACTTGACCGCGGGATGGATATCCACCAGATGAGCTCGATGTACTGTGATAGCGGGAAGGCCGGTTTATGGACTCGGCGTGACATATCTGGATACTACAAAAAACCAGAGGCATCTGCAAAATTGCTACCCATGCGTCCGGTACTCATCTGGCGCCGCATTACTCCTTAACCCCACTGCGGGTCATCGCCCGGAAAATGATCTGCATCCTCCGGCCCTTTTCCCGCCTGCAAGCCGTGGCGGTCTGGGCCCCTCCTGGCCCCGCCATAATGGCCCCATCGCTCACCGCCACGGACCGTGAACCGGCGCTGTTCCAGCCCCCAGACGAGGCCTCTGTGAAGTAAACACTACATGGAGCGTCCTTCAAAAGCGCCCCGAATTCTGTGAGTTACGCAGCGTTGCCGATAGGTCACACGGGGTTACCGTACGGAGATGGTTCTGCGCAAAGCTTATCTCCTGGTGGACGACCGGAAGATCGATTCCCTAGAATCTGTGCGGCAGTTCATGCCGGAGTGAAATCCTGAAGAACACTCCGTCAAAACTGCTCAGAGACAGCTATCGGAAAACGATCCGGGCCACCGCGTGGTAACTCCGGAGTTGGCTACTCGGAATTTGGCCCACGCCATCGCATATTACTCCAGCCTTGTCGCCAAGGGTTTACTAAATCTCTTGAAAACAGCCCTTCCCACCAAAAAACAGCCACGCTATTCCGAATGGAGATCGGTTCCGCGAAGGGGACTTGAACGAAGCCGCCCGTGCGGCGGACGCTGCGCGTGCGTGCAATTGGGCAGGGGTGTCTTGATCAGGATATTGTCGGGTCATAAGGAGGTTCCCTATGACTCGTTTACGCCAAATGATGCTCGAAGAACTCGAGCGTCGAAATTATTCTCCCAGAACCATCGAGTGTTCCATCCGTGAGGTGGAGGATTTTGCCCGCTACTTTCATCGTTCTCCCGACCGCTTGGGCCCCCAGCACATCCGCGAGGACAAGCCTATTTGTTCCGCCAGCGGAAGCTGGCTCCGAGCAGCGTTACCCAACGGCTGGCCGCTCTGCGTTTCTTCTTCATTAAAACTTTGAAGAGATCCTGGAGCGTGGCGGAGACGCCCTATCCCAAGCAGGGGCGGCGTCTACCCACGGTACTGAGCCAGGAAGAAGTCTCCCGGCTGATTAACTCTGCCCGCAACCCCTTCGATCGGGTCCTGCTGATGACTCTCTATGCTACCGGAGCACGCCGCGCCGAAGTGACTCGCTTGAAGGTTAGCGATATCGACAGCCAAAGGATGGTCATCTACATCCAGGGCGGCAAGGGCCGTAAGGATCGGGACGTCATGCTCAGCCCCATCCTGCTGGAAGCCTTGCGCGAGTATTGGCGCCAATGGAAGCCCAAGACGTGGCTCTTCCCCGGTAGTCGTGCGCACACGGCACCGTGTCCCATTACTTCCAAGGTGATCTGGCATGCCTGCCACGAGGCGGCCTTATCGCGCCATCTCCTACAATTCCTGCCTTATGGGAAGTTCTTCCTAATGGGGAGTGCGGTGTGGCGAAAGGACGCGCAGCGCTGGCGGCGCGCCCTTCCGACTCTCCATTATGACTTGGCC
>JBEKQO010000314.1:0-8327 GCA_049519635.1 Terriglobia bacterium
AGCTCCTGAGGGCACGACGCGTCCTTGTTCCCATTCCTGTATTGTGCGGACGCTGACGCCAATATACGCCGCAAACCGGCTTTGGCTCATGTTGATTTTCTTGCGGATCCGTGCCGTGTCTACTTCGTCAGGGATATGGACAACGCAGGCGTCGCTCTGGCCCTTGGCGAAGGCGAGGGCCTGTTTGGCACTGGCGATCATGCGTTGTCCTGCGGTTGGTTTCTTCCTGGTCATGGTCGCGACCTCCTACGGTAAGCATCAGCAAGGCCAGCAAGTACGGTCTTGAACTGGTTTCGTTCTTTGCAAACACGTTCAGCAAAAACACGGGAATATCTTCACCACTGTAAAAAGTAATAACCCGGTAGCCGCCGCTTTTGCCTTTACCCTTTCCGGCAAAGCGAACCTTGCGGGCGCCTCCGGTGCCAGGGATTTCGTGACCGGCGCCGGGATTTGCCGCTATAAAATTCACGATCTCCTTGCGTTCGTTGTCTGACAGTTTCGCCGCCTTCGCGTCGCGAAGATACGCCTCTGTTTCGACGACTGTTTGCATGGGTAGACTATACGTTAAAAACGTATACTTGTCAACAAAGCGCGAATCCTGAATCTTCTTTCCACTCCCTTAATCTCATTTCCGGACGGATTGAGAAGGTGCCTGCGCAGAAATCTGCTTCCATTTCTCGGTTAAGACTTCGGCCGGCCAGATGGTTCCGCCGGTGTAAGGGAATCCTTCAAGTCGCTTATCCTCGAAGACGCGGGTCAATGTGGCGAGCAGTTCGCCTTGGCTGGCGAAGTAGCGATCATGAGTTCCATTTTTGCGGGTGCATTGCCACAGCCGTTCGGTGGGATTGAGCTCGGGCGAGTAGGGAGGGAGTTGGTAGACTTCCAGCCAGTGCCGGTTGGACTTGAACCAACTCCAGACCTCCGCGTCCTTATGATACGCGGCGTTGTCCTGAATGAGAATGGCCCCACGGCGGCGATAATGAGGGGCAAGGCGATGCAGGAAATCCAGGTAGGTGGAAGCATTGAAGACCGGAGCTTGCTCGTAGTGGAAGCGGGCACGCCAAAGCTCGATGGCGCCCAGGATCCTCACGCTCTTACGTTCTCCGGTGACGGGGATCTCGGGCGGATGGCCGAGCCGGCTCCAGGTAGCGTGCAGCGTCGAGTCCTGACGGAAGCTGGCTTCGTCGGTAAAAATCAGCGCCCGGTTCTCGGTGCGGGCTTTTTTTTAAGGCGGGGATAAAGGTAGCGATGCCAGCGGTCCTGCTGACGGCGGTCGGCACGGGCCAGCACCCGGCGGGGCCGCTGCACGGAGAGACCCAGGTCATGAAGCAACCTGCGCATGTGGCCAGGATGGTAGGAGACGCCGAACTCTTCTTCCGCCACCCAGGCGATCATGGGCGAAGTCCAGATCCCGGTGTCCAACCCATAAGCTACGGGGCCGCTATCGAGAATGTCGCCGAGGCGGCGGTGCTGGGCCTCGGTCAGCGCGCGGGCCGTCCACAGCGGTAACCTTCTAGCAGGCCCTCGACGCCATGCGCCTGATACCGGGCCAACCACTCGGACACCTTGGAGCGCGGCGCCTTGAGAATTCTTGCCAGATCGCCGCTGATCCGGCCTTCGGAATTCAGGACCACAGCCTGCAGGCGTTTCGCCACGCGGTACGCGCCCTCCTGTTCCGCCTCCTTACTCAATCGGATCAACCGCCGAAACGTCTTGGGGTGCAACCGCAGCAGGCGAGGAAGCATGGCTACTCCTCCTGCGAGAAGTATGCCATGCAGGGGCGGCCTATGTCCCTTTAATTATGCGCGGATGTATACCAGCCCCAATTCCGGGCCGAAGCGTTCAACATTTTCAATCGGGCGCAGTTCGGAATGCCCAACGCGGACATTTCGGCGGGGGCCGGGGAGTTTGGCGTCATTACCCAACCGGTTAACACAACTCCCATCGGGACCGGGACGCCACGGCAGATACAGTTGGCGCTTCGACTCGAGTTCTAATATGCGACGAGGGGCCCGCCGGGCAGAAGAAGGCTCCGAGGGGCGACCGGCGGCGTGCGCATAGGGGACGGTAAACACGAAGAAAAGATGTTGGAGCCACCAGGCCGAAATGGATGGCCATCCTGCAATATATCCGCCAACGGCGGGGCAGAGATGTTTCATACTCGCGACCTGAATGTGATCAGGCATACGATAGTGTCTCAGTTTGAAATTTCGGCCTTACGACAGTGAATTAGTTTGGGCGGCGGGGCCACCGACGGAACCGTAGCTTCGATTGAATGCGCAGTGCGTGCTGCATTTTATTCCAGCCGTTCCACCTCCCGCAGTGTTGGAAACAACTTCATCCATAGGAGCGCCACGGCGATGGTTCCCAGCCCGCCCAGCGCGGCCGCCGGCATGGCACCGAACAAGGCCGCGGTGATGCCGCTCTCGAATTGTCCAAGCTGGTTGGAGGCGTTGACGAACAGGTAATTCACCGCACCCACCCGGCCGCGCATCTCGTCCGGCGTGCCGAGCTGCACCAGGGAGACGCGGATCACCACGCTCACCATATCCGCCGCCCCCATAATAACGAGCGCGAGAAGCGAGAGCCAGATCAAGTGGGAGAGGGCAAACACCACCGTTGCCAAGCCAAAAATGATAACCGCCTGGAACATCCGCATCCCGACGCGGCGGTTGATCGCGTGGCGGGCCAGCACCACGGCGAAAAGATCAAGCGATATCGTCCCCAATATTGCCGGATTGTGACGTACGAATCCCACGCCGGCGAACACGGCGGCAAGCGCCGGCGGTTCTTTGGCGGTCACGGGCCGGTCCAGCTTGATCGCTCCGTTCAGCATCCCCGCCAGAAGCCAAAAGACTGCCATCACTGCGTAAGGCACACCGGGCGCCACCGCGTAAGCCAGGCCACCCAGTGCCGGACCGCTGATCACCGCCACTTGAAACGCTGCGGATGAAAGCGCCAGGCCCTTCTGGAACATCCCCTCCGGCGTCACACCGGGCAGCAAGGCCGCCGCCGCCGGACTCTCAAACGCCGTGGCGGTGCCAAATATCACCAATGCAGCAAGAATTTCTGCCACGTTCAGCCACCCAGCAAAGTTGCCCCAGGCCAGAAATGCCGCGGTCAGCCCTTCCACAATCTGGCAGAGCTGCACCACCCGCTTGCGGTCGTAACGGTCTGCGGCGTGTCCCGCGGCAAAAACCAGAAGCGCCGAGGGGATGAACTGCACCAACCCCACCATGCCGAGGGCAAACGCGCTGTTGGTCAGCGAATAGACCTGCCAGACCACTGCCACGGTGGCGATCTGGTAGGAGAATTCAGAAAAGCCTCGCGCCCAAAAATAAAGGAAGAAAGGATGGTGGCCGAACAGGATTCTTGAGCTGCCAGAGGAGGCGGAAGGCATTGGTCAAATATACCTCTCGATACCGGAGGAAAGCCCGACGCCGAAATTTCAAACTGAGATGCAACCTGGCATTCGCACCGTTTGGGCGGTCAAATGTACCGGTGGCTTACAAAGCGCTGACATTGTGGCACGCACAAACAATCAAGCCGCATTATTTGCAACCCCTTTGCAACTACCGAGTGTCCTGCAACGATCCGTCTTGACGCCTTTCGTTGAGGCTGGTGGGCTTGGGAGGTAGGGTGCCCGATTTGGGGCTTTTCCCTCAGCAGTTTGGGTGTTTAAGCCAATTGTTTCAATATGGTTACATATCTGCGGCGGGATGCTCAAAGTCGAAATTGAATGACTAGAGACAGATACAGATTACGATCGCGACGCGGCATCGTAGTTGCAAGTCAATTGCAATACTCTGAGGGAGGAAACGTGGAGCAAACAAACAGTCGATCCGGACCGCCGAAATTCCGCCTCGCGAGTGCCGTGGGCCTCTTGATTCCGGTCTTGCTACTGGTGTCCCTTTCGGGCTGGGCCAGTCCACGGGGGAGCATCTCGGGAACAGTTGCGGATCCGAGTGAGGCGGTAATGCCGGGTGTGATCGTCGTCATCTGTAATATGGAAACGGGAATGCGGCAAACGACTGCTACCAATTCCGACGGGTTCTTTTCTTTGTCTGCGCTACCTCCCGGCCAGTATCAGATTGAGGCCCGTCAATCCGGATTTCGCCCGGCGATTCGTGCTGGGCTTTTCCTTGAGACCGGCAAAGCGCTCGAAATCGACCTGAAGCTGGAACTGGGGGAACAAAGCACAGCAGTGGAGGTTTCAGAATCAGGTCTCCACGTCGATACTACCGACACCACGATGGGCGAAACCATCACCACGACGAAGATGGCATCCGTTCCCCTGAACGGCCGCAGCTTCACAGACTTACTCGCTCTCCAGGCGGGCGTCGTTCCGGCCAGCTCGCGACAGCCCAACGCTGTCGTCATGTCCGGATGCACAAGCACGGCTCCTTCCGGTGACCTCAATGCCGGCAACCTTTCGGTCAGCGGACAACGGGAAACAAATAATGGTTTCATCGTCAATGGAAGTACCGTCGAAGAAGACTTTAGCATGGGCACGGCACTCATCCCGAATCTTGATTCCATTCAGGATTTCCGCTTGCTAACGAGTAACTTCGATTCCGAATACGGCAATTACAGCGGTGGGCAGATTGTGGTCACGACCAAGTCGGGAACGAACGACCTGCATGGCAGCGGCTTTGATTTTTTGCGAAATACGAACCTGGACGCACGGAACTATTTCTCCTCGGATCCCGCCCGGTACGACCAAAGCCAGTTTGGCGGCACTTTCGGCGGCCCCATCAAGAAAGAGAAGTCGTTCTTCTTCGTGGATTATCAGGGGACGCGGATGACCGAGGGCGTGAACACGGGATTGATTTCTGTGCCCGCGGGGATGGAGCGGACGGGTGACATGTCCGATATCGCGAACTCCCTCACCGGCACCGTGAATGGCCAGTCTTGGGCCAACTTGCTTTCGCAGAACCTTGGCTACCCGGTGATTCCCGGAGAGGCGTACTACACCCCTAGGTGCGCGAGTTCAGCGCAGTGCGTCTTGCCCAACGCGCAGATTCCGTTCAGCGCCTGGTCAGGCCCGGCAAAGATCTTGCTACGCTCAATTCCCGTGCCCAATCAGGGGGCGAATACCTTTTCGACGTCCGCATCCAATGAAACTCTTCGCGATGACAAGGGGGCGGTTCGAATTGACACCCCCACCGGCATGGGAGCCCTTGCCGCGTACTACTTCTTTGACGACTACAGCCTCGACAACCCCTACCCGACGGCGCAAGGCGGGGCCAGCGTTCCGGGCTTCAATGCCATCACCCTCGGCCGGGCGCAAATGGTGAGCCTTGGCCTGACGAAGGTCCTTAGCGCGAACATGGTCAATGAGTTCCACCTGAGCTATCTGCGGGATTCCAACAATGTGGGCCAGCCGCAGGGCGGTGTTGGCCCCAGTCTCGCGTCACAAGGATTCGTTGACAGCTCAGGCAATCCCTCTATCTATGCGCTGGCTACGCAAATCGAAGGCACCGAAAATGTCTCATTCAATGACTTTACCCTCGGCGTGGATACCACCGGGCTCAAGGAGGCCAACAATACATTCCAAGCGTCGGAGAACTTTTCCAAAGTGATGGGAACGCACGTGCTCAAGTTGGGGGCGGGATTCCACACCGACCAAGTCAATATCAATCCCGACGCCACCTTCAACGGTTCGTTCTCATTCACGGGGGCGGAAACAGGATCGGACTTCGCGGATTTTCTGCTGGGAATACCCAGCAGCTATGCGCAAGGGGACTCCTTGGCGTTCTATCTACGCGACAAATATGTGGGGATATATGCGCAGGATAGTTGGCGGGTAAAGCCGCGTCTGACGTTCAACTATGGCTTACGCTGGGACCTGCTCCCGGCTTGGCGGGAGAAATACAATCAACTCCAGACCCTGGTGCTGGGCCAGCAGTCTCGTGTTTACCCGGGAGCGCCCAATGGCTTGGTGTTTCCTGGTGACCCCGGGATTCCTGCGACGTTGGCCCCGACGAAATACACGAACTTTGCTCCTCGCATCGGCATGGCATACTCCCCGGATTACCCGAGGGGCTGGGTGGGCAGGATATTGGGCAGCCCCGGCACGACCAGCGTGCGCGCCGGATACGGCCTGTACTATACCGCCTTCGAGGGGCTGTCCGCCGGTATCATGAGTGCCAACCCTCCGTACGGCTACGACTATACCAGTCTCGCGCCCCCTCTATTTTCCAATCCATACGTCACGGCGGCAAGTGGCCAGAATGTGGGGCAGCGCTTTCCCGAGCCTATTCCGGCCTTTGGGGCCTCCGCGACGAATCCCAATTCCAGCGTAAGCTGGTCACAGTATTTGCCCATCACCGGCGTCCCCTCGTTTTTCCACCAGAATGTGCCTCCTTACAATGAAAGCTATACGCTGTCCCTGGAACGGCAGATCGATCGGAACACGCTTCTCAGCCTGGCGTATGTTGGCTCGCAGGCGCATCATCTTTTGGTGCTCATTTCCGCCAATCCGGGCGACCCAGCCCAATGTTTAAGCGTGAGCCACATCAACCAGGTTATGCCCGGCACCGCCACCTGCGGACCGTTCGGCGAAGGGGGGACATACGTTACGTCGTCAGGCCAAACGATAAAAGGAACCCGTGGCCCCTTCAGTTCCCAGTTCGACGCCATCACCTACCAGAAGACGCTCGGGAACTCCAACTACAACGCGCTTGAGATCAATCTGCGTCACAAGCGCGGGCCACTGGAATTACTCGTGGGCTATACGTATGGCAAATCTCTCGATCTGTCATCCAGCCTGGCCGAGCCGGTGAACCCCCTCGATCCCAGCCTCAGCAAGGCCGTATCGGCATTCGATATGCGTCACAATTTTGTGGCAAGTTACAAATACGAACTCCCGTTCGACCATCTCCTTAACCGCCGGAACCGGCTGACGGAGGGTTGGAGCCTTACGGGAATCACGCGATTCAGCACCGGCTTTCCTGTGACTCTTTACAACAACAACGATACTTCGCTGCTGGGGACCATACCCAATGGCATCAATGACAATGGCGTGGACACCCCCAACCTGGCCCCCGGCAACATGGAAATCAACACCGACCCTCGAAACGGCAGGGCCGCCTTTAACACTTCGCTGTTCAGCCTTCCGGCGCTCGGCCAGATGGGCACGGCGGCGCGGCGGCTTTTCTACGGCCCCGGCATCGCCAATTCCGACCTTGCCCTTTTGAAGAACCTCCACCTCACCGAGTCGAAATCGCTCCAATTCCGCGTGGAGGCCTTTAATGTTGCCAACCACGCACAATTTTATGGGGCCGCAGCCGTCGGCGGGAACATCAGCAGCCCTTCTTTCGGGAGGGTCGTGAGCGCCGCCGATCCCCGCCTGCTTCAAGCAGCTCTAAAATTCTATTTTTGAGTAAGTTTGGCCGAGCCGACGCCATATTGTGTCTGCGGCCCGTGGTGCTGGCCGCAGGTTGCAAGGGGGCTTTCGGGCAGGTGGGGTAACCAGCGCAACAAAAAGAAACCCACCCGCTCAGGAGCCATTACCAGCGATTGTGAGTGCCAATCGGCTGGAGTTCTTCTCTGCCCGGAAGGCTATTCAAGGATTCGGAAGTCTTTTGGTCTTCAGCGGCTGGAACTTGCGAATGAAGTTCTGCCGCGGCTCTTGAAACGGGCTCATGCCAAATGACAGCGCTTCCTTCAGAGCCCGACCATCATCCCAGTGATCATGATCGATGCGGTAGGCAGCAATGATGGCGCCGGTGCGGTCCGCTCCGCGATTGCAATGCACAAATACGGCACCGCCCTTACCGTCTTCCAGCAACGCGAGGATTTTTGTAATCTCTGCCTCAGTGGGAGGGGTCATGCCGGTCATGGGAACACTTACATACTGCATGCCCAGGGAAGCGACAACCTGCGCTTCACCAGATGACTGTCTATGGTTTTCCCGTAAATCCAATACGGTCTTAACTCCGATCTTCGCCAGGTAATTAAATCCTTCGTACGTCGGTTGTGCTCCCCGGTAGACGTGTTCATCGACCTCATAGAAATTGTCGATTCCTTGCACTGAGGAGCTTGCAAGCGCGGGTAAGCTCAAGGCAAAAAGGGCCACAAGGGTGCGATTAAATATCGACATTCGATCTGGTACTCCGACCTCAAGCTAGAATGCGAGCGTCTTACAATTGGATGCCCCCCATTTCTTGAAGTTGCAGCTCCCCACGGTTTTTCCTGCTCAAACCTGTCAATGGCGAATTGAAATTTTGACCGATTCTGCCGATAACTGCCGGCCAGCTGACGGGAGTCACCGTTGCGGAATGCACTCGGTGGCAGTGACAAAATCAAATCAGCTAACCTGGGCG
>JBEKQO010000315.1:0-10945 GCA_049519635.1 Terriglobia bacterium
GGCCCAGCGCCTTGGCTAAGCCCTAATCCTATGTCCACCACATTCATCCACCCTTTTACCGGTTTCATTGACAAGACGTTCGTCATCACCGAGTTTGAGTTGCGTAAACTGCGCCACGATTTCACCGAACTTATCACCCGCGCCCTCCAGCCCGCGCTTTGGCTGCTGATCTTTGGGGAGGTGTTCTCGCGCAGCGGAGCGGTGCACACCGGCAACATTCCGTACCTCGACTTCATTGCTCCCGGCATCCTGGCGCAAAGTGTTCTCTTTGTCGCCATTTTTTACGGCATCAACGTCATCTGGGAGCGCGACCTCGGCATTGTGCAGAAATTCCTCGCCAGCCCAACTCCGCGTGCGGCCCTTGTGATCGCCAAGGGCTTTTCCGCTGGCATCCACACTCTCTCGTAGGCCGTCATTGTCTACGGCATTTCGCTGCTGATCAGGGTGAAGCTCGATTGGAGCCCGCTCGCCCTTCTCAACGTGGTGGTCATTGTGGTCCTTGCGGCGACGCTGTTCTCCACATTTTCGCTCATCATCGCGTGCATTGTAAGACGCGCGAACGCTTCATGGGAGTCGGTCAGTTGCTCACCATGCCGCTGTTCTTTGCCAGCAACGCGATTTACCCCACCAGCATCATGCCCGGGTGGCTGAAGATCGTCTCTCATCTCAATCCGCTGACCTACGTCGTCGATGCCCTGCGCACTTTCATGCTTGCCGGCAGCACGAGCACCGACTACGCTGTCATCCTCCTGACCACGATCATCCTGGTCTGCATCGGCGCCCGACTGTATCCGCATTTAGCAACGTAAAACATTCGGATGAGCACTTTTGACCAGAGCAGTGAGCGGTATTGGACTGCCCCGGGCAAAGCCTTCGACTATAACCAGATCGGCTGATTGCAGAATCCCTCACTCTTGCCGCGCGGTCCAGCGGCGTCTGCACAGTCTAAGGAGATTGTCCTCACTAATTCCGATCAAAAATCGAAATTAGTCGACACATGCTTATCCGGTTGTTTCAGCAAGCCCCAATTAGTAGTAAATGAGCACGCCACGCCCAGCGTTTCCGAAAACCTTGCACGGACCGCGATCAGATCCAGTCTTTTCCTGATGAATTCGTCTTTCGCAATAGTCGGAGCAAGAAACTAATGGCGACGTTGCGAGCCTTGCTGGGACTCGGAACCGGGCACAAGTCAACGGCCTATAACGAGATGCGAAGCAGGCAAACATTTCCAAGCCGCCACGCCAAGGCCAACCCCAACATATTGTGGCTTGCTGAAACAACCGGATAAGCATGAGTCGACAAGCGGCAGAATCCATTCAACAGAAAAAGGAGAACTAGTCATGTCAGCAACAAACGCAGCAGTAGCCATTTACGACACCCATTCCCAGGCGGAATAAGCGGTGAAGGAACTTCAGCGGTCGGGGATTGATATGAAGAAACTGTCCATCGTCGGCAAGGACTACCACACCGAAGAGCAGGTGGTGGGTTATTACAACACCGGGGACCGCATGAAGTACTGGGGTAAGCTCGGGGCCTTCTGGGGCGGGCTCTGGGGGATGTTGTTCGGAGCCGCGTTCTTCGCCGTTCCCGGCCTCAGCCCGGTCTTGGTAGCCGGCCCTCTCGTCGCCTGGATTGTTGGGGCTCTCGAGGGTGCCGTGGTGGTGGGCGGAATGAGCGCGATCGGGGCGGGGCTATACAGTATCGGCATCCCCAAGGACAGCGTCGTGAAATACGAGACGGCGATCGGGTCTGACAAATTCATCGTCCTGGCTCACGGCACGGCGGCCGAGGTGGCCAAGGCAAAAGACATTATGCAGACGACTCACCCGGTGGAAGTTGCAGTTCACATGGCCGAACGCACACAACATACTGCAGCCGGAACGAGATAACTCCGCAGTAGGTTACGAAGTGCCAAGGAGGGCAAGACGATTTTGAGAAATGTCACCCGTTTGAAGGGTTTTACGATCCGGGCCCGGGATGGGGAGATTGGAACATTGGATCAGTTCTACCTTGACGATGAAAGCTGGGCCATCCGCTACCTGGTGGTTAATGCCGGGGATTGGCTGGGTGGTCGGCTGGTGCTGGTCTCACCCCTTGCCCTTCGCCAGGCAGAGTGGGAATCAAAGCGACTCGATGTGGCGCTGACGAAGAAGCAGATCGAGAACAGCCCGCCTATCGACACCCACAAACCCGTCTCACGGCAGCACGAGGCTTTGTACTTGGGGTACTACGGTTACCCCTATTATTGGGGTGGGCCTCATCTGTGGGGTCTTGCGTCGTATCCGGCAGGCTTGTCGGTTGATAGGGAAGCGGTGACGGAAGGGGAAGTGCTGCGGGCCAAGGTGGGAAAAGAGTCGCCCGATTCACATCTGCGCAGCACCACCGAGGTGACCGGTTATCACATCGCGGCGTCGGATGGTGAGATTGGTCACGTAAAGGACTTCCTTGTCGATGATGAAACCTGGGCGATTCGTTACCTGGAGGTGGACACGCGGAACTGGTGGCCGGGCAAAAAAGTGCTGGTTTCGCCATAGTGGCTGGACAATGTAAGTTGGCCAGGCTCGAAAGTCTACGTCGACCTCACCCGGGAGACCATCCGGAACGGCCCGGAGTAGGACGAGTCCACGACCATTACTCGCGAGTACGAGAACAGGCTTTTCGATTATTACGACCGGTCGCCTTATTGGGGGCCCGCTTCAGAACCACTGCATAACCGTGCAGCGAGCTAAGGCTGATTGAGGGTGAGACCTGGCGATCGCACGCGCTCCTCTGACACCGGCACTGCAACCAATGGAGAAACCGTGAGCGAAGAAACTTGCGCCAGCCATCCCTTTCACGCCCTCTTGCCTACGGAAATCGCGGAATTCGATTCCCTGGCGGAGCTTGCCCTGAACATGCGCTGGTCGTGGAATCACTCGACCGATGATGTGTGGAAGCAACTCGATCCCAAACTTTGGGAGGTCACACATAATCCCTGGGTAGTCCTGCAAACGGACTCTCGCGATCAGATTGAACGTAAGTTGGCAGATCCAGTTTTTCGCAAAAGCGTTGATACCCTGGTTGAGACCCGGCGCAAGGCGTTGGAAGCGCCCGCGAGGTTTCAGCAGAATCATGCGCAGAGCCACCTCACCCGCGCGGCGTATTTCAGCATGGAGTTTATGTTGAGCGAGGCTCTGCCCATTTATTCGGGTGGGCTTGGCAATGTGGCGGGCGATCAGCTTAAAGCCGCGAGCGATCTGGGTGTGCCCGTGGTGGGCGTGGGACTGCTCTACCAGGAGGGCTATTTTCGCCAGATTATCGATAAGGACGGAGCACAGCAGGCTCTCTATCCCTACAACGATCCCGGACAGTTGCCCATCACTCCATTGCGACAGGCGGATGGCGAGTGGCTGCGCCTTGAAATTGCACTGCCGGGATACTCGGTGTGGGTGCGAGCCTGGCAGGTCCAGGTGGGCACGGTGAAGCTTTACCTGCTTGACAGTAATGACGCGGCGAATTTCCCCATACATCGAGGAATTACCAGTGAGTTCTACGGTGGCGGCCCGGAACTACGCCTCAAGCAGGAATTGCTACTGGGGATTGGCGGATGGCGGTTGCTCCGTGCGTTGGGACTCAAACCGGAGATCTGCCATCTGAATGAAGGGCACGCGGCGTTCGCCGTTTTGGAATGCGCCCACAACTTCATGGAAGATTCGGGGCGGCCCTTTGAAGTGGCGCTGGCTGCGACGCGAGCAGGAAATCTCTTCACCACCCACACGGCGGTGGCCGCGGGGTTTGACCGTTTCGCTCCCGCCCTGATCGAGCAATACGTTGCACATTTTGCCGGAAAAAAGCTGGGCATCGCGCTTCACGATCTGCTGGCGATGGGACGGCAGAACCCGGACGACCCGTCGGAACCCTTCAACATGGCGTTTCTGGCGCTTCGCGGCAGTGGAGCAGTGAATGGCGTCAGCCGCTTGCACGGGCAGGAAAGCCGGCGCCTGTTTCAGCCTCTGTTTCCGCGCTGGCCCGAGGACGAAGTTCCGATTGGACACGTAACCGACGGAGTCCACGTGCCCACCTGGGACGCAGCCCAGGCCGACGAGCTTTGGACGGAAAGTTGTGGAAAGAATCGCTGGCTGGGAACAACCGAGACGCTGGAGCAGGATATTCGCCGCGTTTCCGACGCCGGTCTGTGGCAGTTTCGCACCGCCGCCAGCAAGTCTCTGGTGGAGTATGCCCGTGAGCGGTTGTCCCGCGACATGGCCGCTACCGGCGTGCCGCCCGATAAGGTCGAAGCCGCGAAACATCTTTTTGATCCGAACGCCCTCACCCTGGGTTTTGCCCGCCGCTTTGCCACTTACAAGCGCCCCCACTTGCTGCTGCACAACACGCGGCGATTGCTTCGAATTTTGACCAACGCGCAGCGCCCGGTGCAGCTCATCATGGCCGGCAAGGCCCATCCCGCGGACCAGGCCGGGCAGGATTTGATTCAGGAATGGATCCACTTTATTCGGCGACCCGAGACACGCCTGCACGTGATCTTTCTCAGCGACTACGACATGCTGCTGGCCGAGCATCTGGTGCAGGGCGTGGACGTTTGAATCAATACGCCGCGGCGCCCCTGGGAGGCCAGCGGAACGAGCGGGATGAAGACGTTGGTTAATGGGGGCATCAATCTGTCGGAACTGGATGGCTGGTGGGCAGAGGCCTATACCCCGGAGGTCGGGTGGGCGCTGGGGGATGGCCGGGAGCATGGCGACGATCCCGCATGGGACGCGGCCGAGGCCGAGGCCCTCTATGACCTTCTGGAACGGGAAGTGATTCCCGAATTCTATGCCCGTGACGCGCAGGGCATTCCCACCGCTTGGGTCGGGAGAATGCGGAATAGCATGGCGAGCTTGACCCCGCGTTTTTCCGCGGCCCGCACGGTGCGCGAATACACGGAGCAGCGCTACCTTCCGTCGGCGGCAACCTACCTTGAGCGCGCGCGCGACAAGGGCGCAGCGGGCAGGAACATCGTCAACTGGGAACACACATTGAGAGAGAAATGGGGCGCGCTCTATTTTGGCGCCGTCAATGTTCAGACCAAAGCGGCGCAGCACGTCTTTGAGGCCGAGGTTTATCTCGGTGGCCTCGACCCGAACGTCGTGCAGGTTGATCTCTGCGCGGAGGGAATAAATGGCGGCAGTCCGGCTCGACAGGAGATGACGCGGGTTGGCCCGATGCCAGGCGGCGCGGGCGGTTACGTTTACAGCGCCGCCGTTTCCGCGGCGCGCGCACCTACGGACTACACCGCGAGAGTTATCCCGCATCAAGACGGTGTTGCGATCCCGCGGGAAGATAATCGAATCCTTTGGCAGCGGTAGATCATCCCGCCCCTGAAAGGCGCAGGAAGAGAACGCATGAAAACGGATAAGACTCTGAAAAAACCGCGGCTCCCTGCCGGGCGGAAGATTTCTGCGCCACGTCCGCCCGCAGAAAAAGCGCCCACAGCCAAAGCATTGATTTCCACCGAACGGCCTCTCCAGGATTATGTGGCAGAGGTTTCCGAACACGCGGAACTTCGGATGGGAGTTCCGCTTCCGATGGGAGCCCATGAAGACTGTGGCGGCGTGAACTTTGCCTTCTTCAGCCGCCATGCCACCCGGGTCCGGCTGGAGTTTTTTGATCATCCTCAGGACGCCAAAGCCGTCAGGAGTATTGACCTGGATCCGGGCCGCAACCGTTCCGGCGACGTTTGGCACTGCTGGGTGGCAGGGATCCATTCCGGTCAACTCTACGCCTACCGCGTTGATGGCCCCTACCAACCCAGGGACGGACATCGCTTCAATTTCCACAACCTTCTTCTTGACCCTTTCGCCACAGCGATCACAAATTTGCCGGCGTGGGAGTTCGGTCCGGCTCGTGGGTACGATCCGTCTGTGCCCGAAGGCGACCCGGTGTGTTCGAAAGTCGATGATGCCGGCGCCATGCCGAAGTGCGTATTCTCGCAAGAGCATTTTCACTGGCATGAGGACCGTCCCCCCAGGCATCCGTGGTCGAAGACTGTAATTTATGAAGCCCATGTGCGTGGCTTCACGATCCATCCCAGCTCTGGTGTGGAGCATCCCGGCACATACCGGGGCCTCATGGAAAAGATCCCCTATTTCAAGGAACTGGGGATGACGGCTGTAGAACTAATGCCCGTGCAGGAATTCAATGAACACCAGGTGCCAGGCATCAACCCGCAAACCGGCCAGCCACTCGGGAATTACTGGGGCTATGACCCCGTGGCCTTCTTTGCGCCAAAGGCTTCCTATAGCAGTTCGGGGGGCTCGGGTCAGCAGAAGCTGGAATTCAAGGAAATGGTCCAGGCCTTTCATAGGGCGGACATCGAGGTGTTCCTGGACGTGGTCTTCAATCACACTGCCGAGGGAAATGAGCACGGGCACACGCTCTGTTTCCGCGGAATTGACAACTCCATCTTCTACATGCTGGCGGACGATAAACGCTTCTACCGGGACTTTACGGGCACCGGCAACACATTCAACGCCAATCATCCCGTGGTGCGCGATCACATCCTGAACGCTTTGCGCTACTGGGTGGTGGAAATGCACATTGATGGATTTCGCTTTGACCTGGCAGCGGTGCTCGGCCGGGGCCGCTCCGGCCAGATGCTGGCCAATCCCCCGCTGCTTGGGCGCATCGCTGAGGACCCGATCCTGCGAGACGTAAAGATTATCGCCGAAGCGTGGGATGCCGCTGGAGCGTATGAGGTCGGAAGCTTCTCCGAACGCCGCTGGGCAGACTGGAATGGCCGATACCGGGATGACGTCCGGCGCTTCTGGCGCGGCGATGATGGCGTGCTTGGCTCGTTCGTCAGCCGCATCTGCGGCAGCGCCGACGTCTATACCCCATCCGGCAAAGGTCCCGAGAGCAGTATCAACTTCATCACCTACCACGACGGCTTTACCATGAATGACCTGGTGAGCTACGGGTCCAAGCACAATGAAGCCAACGGAGAAAACAATCACGACGGAACCAATGATAATTCAAGTGACATTTTCGGCGCTGAGGGCGAATCCACGGACGCAACGATCGAGGCCTTGCGGAAAACCCAGATCAAGAATTTCATGCTGACCCTGCTGATCTCGCGTGGGGTGCCGATGCTGCTGGGCGGGGATGAATTCCGCCGGACGCAAGGCGGCGACAACAGCGCATACTGCCAGGACAATGAGATCAGTTGGGTTGACTGGACTCGTCTTCAGCAGCATCAGGAAATCCACCGGCTTGCCCAAGGCATGATGGCCTTTCGCCGTGCGCATCCGATTCTATGCAAGGAACAATTCTACACGGACGCCGAGATCCTCTGGTTCAACCCACAGCAGGGATCGCCCAACTGGACCGACCCAAAGGGTAAAGAACTCGGCTGCTTAATCCTTGAACACGGACAAGACAGGCTTTACCTGATGTTCAATGCTGGTTCGGAGGAGACCGACTTTGGTTTGCCGCCGCTGCCGCCAGGGTGCCGCTGGCATCTCGGGGTAGATACCTCTCGCTCGGCGCCGCAAGACTTGTCCCCGGCAGGAGAAGAAACGCTCTTGGACGATTCAAGGACCTATCACGTAAAAGCCCGTTCCAGCGCGATACTTCTGGCACGAAAGCAGGAATCTTTCTTGGGAAGGGATTCCGTATGAATCACCGAGCCTCCGGGATCCTCCTCCATCCAACCTCCCTTTCCAACCCCTATCCCATCGGCGATCTTGGGCCCTCCGCAATTGCCTTTGCGGATTTCTTGGCCAGGAGTGGACAGCGTTGGTGGCAGATGCTTCCCATCGGCCCGGCCGGACAAGAACATTCGCCTTACCAGTCATGCTCTGCCTTTGGGGGTAATCCGCTCCTGGTGAGTCCCGATCGGTTAGTCGAGCAGGGGTTCCTTGGCCGCCAGGATATCGAACTTCCCCTCTCCGGGAAGGGCGGAAATGTGGACTATTCTGCGGCTGCTCGACTGAAGCTGCCATGGTTAAGAAAGGCATTCGAGCATTTCGAAAAACACCCGCGCGATGGCGGGCCATCTGAGTTCGACGCATTTGCACACGCGGAGTCTTTCTGGCTTGAAGATTTTTCCTTGTTCTCGGCAATCCAGGGGGAAGAAGGCACTTTGGATTGGACCCGATGGAACCAAGAACTACGAACCCGGCACCCGGACGCCCTCATTCGCGCGCAGAAGTTCTTTGCCGATGACATTCGTTACCACCAGTTTGTCCAGTGGCAGTTCTTCGTTCAGTGGAATGATTTAAGGGCTTACTGCAAGTCCAAAGGAATCTGGCTGATTGGCGATGTTTTATTGCTGGGAGGCGCTTCAGCAGCAAAACTACCGTTGGTGGATCGAACGCCTAAGGACGGCTCTTGCACGCTTCGATGTGAATCGGCTCGATCATTTCATCGGCTTTATCCGCACCTACGAAGTGCCTGCGCAAGCCCTGACTGCTATGAACGGACAGTACCATCCTGGCGGAGGCGCTCCTTTTTTCCAAGCCGCCCGCGAAGCACTTGGGTTATTGCCTTTGATCGCGGATGATCTCGGCGCCACAACACCCGAAGTGGTGGCTTTAATGGATCAATTTCAGATTCCGGGCACCCGAGTGCTGCAATTCGAATTCGGCGCGAATCTCGAAAGCCATTCAGCTCTCCCAGAACAGCACCCGGCGAACTCCGTGGTTTATACCGCTACCCATGATAACGACACCACAGCAGGTTGGTATCAGAAGTTGCCAAGCACCCAACGCGCAGTCTTGCAAAAGCAGTTGGGAGTAAACAGCCCGGGGGTTACCTGGGCCATGATCCGGGCGGCCTTCGCATCGCGGGCTGACACAGCCATCGTCCCTGCGCAGGACCTCCTCGAGTTGGGGTCGGAGGCACGAATGAATTTTCCTGGAATTGCCGACGGAAATTGGCAATGGCGCATGAAGGATGGCGCGCTGCCTCCGGAACTTGCGCAAAGGCTGCGCAGCTTAACTTTTGCCTGTGGGCGACTGTGCAGTGGCGAGTTCCGCCCTGCTCCTCGAGGCTTGGAAGATGGCCGGGCGGCGCAGATCGCGAGGCGGGCCTATGAACTCTTCAAGCGACGAGGCCGCCAGAGCGGCTACGCCGATCAAGATTGGCTCCACGCGGAGGGGGAGATAACGGCGGAGGCGAAACCGTGATCAAGATGAAACGCTCAACGGAAATTCGAACGCTGTTTTTGGACATCGGAGGCGTTCTGCTCACCGATGGGTGGGATCATCATGCCCGCAAACGGGCGGCAAGGAACTTCAAGCTGGAGTGGGCGGAGATTGAGGCACGGCATCAACTGACTTTCGACACCTACGAGGAGGGAAAGCTTTCGCTGGAAGAGTATTTGGGCCGGGTGATCATTTACCGCAAGCGGCCATTTACTCGGGCTCAATTTCGGCGCTTCATGTTCGCGCAATCAAAAACCTTATCCCGAGATGATCGACCTGGTCGCTCAGCTCAAGGTGCGGCATAAGCTGGAGATCGTCGTGGTCAGCAACGAAGCGCGCGAACTGAATGTGCATAGAATTCGAAAGTTTAAACTGGACAGGCTGGTGGATTCCTTCATTTCCTCCTGCTTTGTCCACATCCGCAAGCCCAACGCCGACATGTTTCGGCTGGCGCTGGATATCTCACAGGCACCAGTCCGGCAAGTGGTCTATATCGAAAACACCCCGATGTTCGTCCAGATCGCGGAAGGTTTGGGGATTCGAAGCATTTTGCACACTGATTACGGGTCTTCGCGCGCCAAACTGGCCTCGTTCGGATTGTCGAATGGCCAAGGAACTATTCATGAAACCCTCTAACCCCCGCATCCTGACGATTAATGGGGGCTCGTCGAGCATCAAGTTCGCCCTGTTTGAGTCCGGGGCCTCGCTCCGCCGGATTCTGGGGGGGGGATTGACCGGATCGGACAGCCGGGGGCCACGCTGCGGGTGAAAGGCTTGAACCCGGGCGACGACCTTTCCCGGCCAGTGACGGCGCCCGATCTCACCGCGGCGGTGGGCGCGCTGATCGACGGTATTGAAGAACGCAGCGGGCATGGTGCATTTGCCGCGGTAGGGCATCGCGTCGTGCACGGCGGGCCGAAATATAGCCAGCCACAGCGTATCACTGCGGAAATGGTTGAAGACTTACGCCGGCTCAGCCCATTCGATCCTGAGCATCTGCCGGAGGAGATTCTGTTGACCGAGGAGTTTCATCGCCGCTTTCCTGACATGCCCCAAGTGGCGTGTTTCGACACGGCTTTTCACCATGACCTGCCGCGCGTGGCCCAATTGTTGCCGATCCCGCGCCGCTACGAAGCGCAAGGGGTCCGGCGGTACGGGTTTCACGGATTGTCATACGCGTTCCTGATGGGTGAACTGGCCCGCCTGGCGGGAAAGAAAGCGGCGCAGGGCCGGGTCATCCTTGCCCATCTCGGTAATGGCGCGAGCCTGGCGGCGGTGCATCGCGGCAAACCCATGGATACCAGCATGAGTTTCACCCCGACGGCCGGAGTGCCGATGAGCACCCGCTCCGGCGACCTCGATCCCGGGCTGGTCTGGTATCTGGCTCGGACCGAGCACATAGACGCCAAGGGATTCAATGAGATGGTCAATTTCAAATCGGGACTGCTCGGCGTTTCGGAAACGAGTTCCGACATGCGCGACTTGCTGGAGCGCGAAAAGCAGGACGTGCGGGCGGCGGAAGCCGTGGCTCTGTTTTGCTACCAGGTCAAGAAATGGATTGGCGCATTCGCGGCGGCGCTCGGCGGACTCGACACACTGGTGTTCGCGGGCGGCATCGGTGAGAACGCTCCCACTGTTCGCGCCCGGATTTGCGATGGGCTGGGATTCCTTGGAATCGAACTCGATGAAAAGCAAAACGCAACGAATGAGGGCGTGATTTCCGCAAAGACCAGCGGGATTACCGTCCGCGTCATTCCTAC